>JAAVHR010000023.1 GCA_014799595.1 Clostridiales bacterium
AGCCATGTCATTCATATTTTGCCAGAATATACAACATGACTAAAAGTATTATAAATTGGCTGGCAAAATATTCATGTATGGCGTTAAGCATATAAAAGTATATGTGCAATTTGCTCTCTATGAGCAAGCTCCCTCGTGCAATTTGCACATATACTTTTGCATGGCTGAACTGTTACATACTATTGTTTCATCATTTCTTGCCCTTCTATAGGATTTTCTTTCATTGTATGATTAAAATCTGCCATAAAAGTCTTTAAATCCTCCTGTGTCTCACTGGAAAGCTGATTTGTATCCACAAAATGTAGTAATCTGGAAACACTCATATACAATCGCACTTTCACATGACGAATCTTTTTCCGGATTGCAATCTCTCTAAGTGTACATTCTAAAGTACTGATGTAATCCCCCAGACGATAATAATCCACAGACATAGCTGCGTATGACTTGGCAACTTCAATATGCTCTTCTCCAAACTTTCTTTTTCTTGCAATAAATGCTTTCTGATCATATGTTAAGGCTTCTTCCACATATCCTGCATTCTTTAAAAGTACTGCATATTGATAATAAAAATCTCCTTGTTCTTCCAAAGACATCTGGGTTTGAGCAATCTCATTCCCCCGTTCTAACCATTCTATTGCCATACGTTTATCCTGCTGGCACAAATACAACTCTGCCATTAATAAATAATTTTCTATCAAAGGAACTTTATTCTGCTGATATTTTTTCTCTTTCATCTTGATACCAGCTTTTACATATTGCATCGCTTTCTGGTATTCATTCACCTTTTGATAAATCCTTGCAATATCACAATATACATCTACTAATGGGCTTTTGCTTAAATTCATAAAACATGCCAATGCCTCTTCATAATTACCAACTTGGTATTTTAATCCACCATATTTTTTCTGGAAATCACACTTCTTTTGTTCAGCACAATAAATTTTACTTTTTAATTCGTTGTATGTAATATCCAATAAATTTTGTTCCTTGCACAAAGCAATTTTTGCGCGCAACTGCTCTATGTAAGAATCTTGAATAGTAATTGCCTTTTGCAAAAGTCCCATAGCAATATTATATTTCTTATATCTAACAACAGAAGCATGGCTAACTGCATTCAATAAATCAACTGCTGGTGCTTCTTTCATATCCAATATTTGGAATATTCTTTCAGATATTGACAGCATACGACCTATAACACCCATATCAATCTCATCATCTAGCAAATCTTTCTCAACACTTTCAATAAATGTCTGACAATTCTTCCAATTTGGTTTTAATTTATATAATATAATATCTGCTATCAATGGATGTAAAGTAATCACATCTAATTCCTCTTGTTTAATCCAACTATTGTGTAATAAGTGCAGCATTGCAGCATGTGCCCCACGTTTACATCTTCTTGCCATATCTTCTTTAGATATTCCAGTGGAAGGTATAAAACATAAATTTCTCAGAATCTCTTGTTCTGCCTCTGATAATTCATTTATCGGAAAGATTTCACTCAATTTTTCCAAAAAGAATTCTGAATCCAATATTCTTTGCTCTTTTCCTTCCTGATTATCTTTTAAAGTGTCCCTTATTTCTTCCAGCTTTCTATTTTCTTCCGCAAGTTTTTTTGCAATCCACTCTACAGAAAGAGTATGCCTGAAAACCAATTCTATAATTTCTTTTACTGTTTCTTCTTCTTCCGGCTTAGGCTGATAATAATGTTTAAATATATTTTCTATATCTGCATAATTCTTCAATTCCTCTACACAAAGAACTGGATACCGTTTTTTACTCCAGTTGCATCTGGAAGTGAAAATAATCTTACAATTTAATGCCAAAAATTCTTGAAGAAAACTATCCTCTGGTTGATTAAAGTTATCCACAATTAATAAAGTATTTTCTGTAACAGCATCCTTTAGTACAGCAAATTTTCTTTTGAAATATTCTTCTTCTTGTTCAATATTAAAAGCGTCCATTGTATTACGCCACATGTTTTCTATTGGAAGCTCTTCATCACTTGTAATCATAGCTTGCAAGTCTGATGTATATTGTGAATATACAATGGTATCATATTTATCTCTATTCAAAAGTGCATACTGTTTTACCAGTTCACTTTTGCCTATTCCACCTATTCCTTGCACAAAAACAATATTTGCACCATTATGTAAAATAAAATCTAATTGTGATAGTTCCAAACTTCGTCCAAAAAAGCATTCTGGCCTCTCTGGCATTTTCCATCTTACTTTTCCAGTTTTACTCATATTATATCATCCTTACCTATTCTACCTTAATATTCTTCTTATTATTTGTAACTGTTCAGAACCATGAACAGTTACCATTATTTTTATGCATTACTCAAATCCAAGCTCAATTGAATCTCTTCTTCTGCTTCCTGTTTAAAATTCTCTACTTTATCCTGGTTTGGAATTGGTAACTCATCAATTGACCCAATTCCAAAACTTCTTAAAAACTCTTCCGATGTTCCAAATAAAATTGGCTTCCCTGGAGCATCCAAACGCCCCACTTCTTCTACCAGTTCATATTCCACCAGTTTATTCACTGCATGGTCACACTTCACACCTCGGATTGCTTCAATTTCTACCTTTGTAATTGGCTGTTTATAGGCGATAATTGAAAGAGTTTCCAACAACACATCTGTTAAAACATGTTTCTTAGGTATATGGGCAATCCGAACCAACGAATCATACATCTCAGCCTTTGTACACATCTGATAGGAATTTTCCAGTTCAATAATCTGTATCCCTCTATCTTCTGCATCATATTTATCCATCATTCCACGGATAATTTTTCTGGTTGTATCTGTATCATGTTCAATCACTGCAGCTATTCTCTCTACTTCTACAGCTTCTCCCATGGTAAACAATACGGATTCAATTACTGCCTCCAACCTCTTAAGTTCCACAATCCTCTACCTCCCATTTCAGCATACCATTTGTATTCTAATGTAACTGTTCAGAACCATGAACAGTTACGTTCTAATAACTATATTATTGTTACTATTCATGGTCAACTTATTCCCAATCTGACAAATCCACTTCTTTTCCAGTGTATACAATTGATATGTCATCAAACAATGCTTCCTGTTCAATTTCAATGACACCAATTTTCATTAACTCTAAGACTCCCAAAAAAGTTACAATCGTCTCTATCTTTGTACTTTGACTTTCTAATAAATCCCTGAAAGAAAACACACCATTTTTTTCTTTTTTGGCAGCAAATTGTTGAATATAAAGCATACGGTCAGATAAGGTAACTTCTTCTTTTTCAATTTTTCCAAATTCACTTCGGATAGGATCCAGCTTGTCTACTTGCTTTTTAATGACCGATTGAAAAATCTGCTGTAATTTCGCTAAAGTTATATCGGCCATTAAATCTTCTACCCTTACTTCTTCTTTATAATCCTTAATTTCTTCTGGTATTGTTGACTCCTTAAATAATACTCTCTGGGCATCTAACTGCCTGTCTTTTAATTCATAAGACATATATTTATACATCTTGTACTCTAACAGACGTTCTACCAATTCCTGCCTTGGATCTTCTTCCTCTTCCTTGTGTTCATCCTTTGGAAGCAACATTTTTGATTTGATACGGATTAGTGTAGCTGCCATTACCAAAAACTCACTCATCACATCCATATCTCTGCTTTGCATATTTTTTATATAGTCCATATATTGTTCTGTAATCAATACAATTGGTATATCGTATATATCCAGCTTATTTTTGTCAATCAAATACAACAACAAATCTAATGGACCTTCAAATACTTCCAATTTAACTGGTATACCCATGTTCTCCTCCTGTATTTTCTTTGCATTTGTTCTTTGTTTCCTTTTATAGCAAAGACCATGTCTGCCGATGCAGATACCACCATATATGAAAGTTGATCGTTATGTACTTCGCACTTCCACAATCACCAACTGTATTCGTATTCCGGGCTATCACCCTGCATAATCATACAGTTTAGCCTGCAAAATGTCTACATATATTGCAAGCATGCTTACAATATACGATACCGTTTGTCAGGACTTTAATAGTACAATAGATATGATCGAAAATACTATATTTCTTATTAATCCAATTACCATTGAAAACAGTAAAACCATTTTAATAATCATATCATTTCTTATTATTCCTAAATAATGCCTTGCAGAACATCCCGCTATCAAAAGCCCCATATCAAATACAGATACCGGAAAGAGATTTACCAAAAACATTCCTCCACTTAAGATTGCCATATAAGTCCAAAATAACTGCCTCAATACTTCTGGCAGACTTTCGCCTGTCAAAGAAAGATCCTGTAAAAAGAATTCGTTTTTCAATACATAAACAGATATGCAAAAAACCCCCATCAAGACAAGAATCCCAACACTTCCCAGTATAAAATTCTTCTTTTGGTTCTGTATCCGGTACATATATGGCTTTGAAAACCCAGCATAGGCGACTATACCAAGAACCACACCAATAGGGTCTACATATTTATAAATATAAAACATCTTAGAAATGCAACGTTTTCTATCTTCTTTGTCCGACATAAGACAATAACACAATGTCTTGGGAAATTCGTGTAAAATCATCAATAGCAGGATTACGAAAACAGAAACTGCTAATTCCAATAATTTCAGTTTCATCTTTCCTCCTCATCCTTCTAAAACTCTCTTACTTTTTATTGTACTAACAATTTTTCAATTCTGCAAGTCCTATTTCCCTAAGAATACAACTGAAATCTCTGGAGTATTGAATAACCGGAGTTTTATCGTATGTGTGCCTAATCCCCTGCTTAAAACCATACGGGCAGTTCCTAACCGGAACATTCCAAAATCGTACTTCGGGAATAGTTCATAAGTTGTAGAAATTACACCTCCCAAAAAAGGAAGAATAACAATTCCACCATGAACATGCCCTGAAAGCACTAAATCTGCCCCCCACTTCTCATAAATAGAAAAATAATTGGGGTTGTGGGCAATTAATATCTCATAACATTCCTCTGACTTTCCAATTAACTCCTCTAAATCTTTTTTTTCCATAGTTACCTTTTCATAAAACCGTGCAAAAAATTGTTTTTGCAAATGTAATCCAGTAACTCGTATCTTCTGATTCTCTTTTTCTATATAGCAGGATTGGTTTGCCAGATATTTTACCCCACACTCTTCTATTTCTTTTATAAATTTCTTATAAAGTCCTTCTTCATGAAACTGCCTTTCCAAATATTCTTCATGATTTCCCGGTGCATAATATACCAGACAAATTTTTGACAGTTCTATAAAAAAATTCTTTAAATGTTCTGTCTTTAACGTTTCTCCCTTTACTAACATATCACCTGCAAGCATGATATAATCTGGATTTTCTTTTTTTATCTTTGCTAACAGTCTTATGTTTTCCTTACCAAATTCGTGATTATGCAAATCTGCCAGCATAACAATTTTACTTCCCCAGAATGCCTGGGGAAGTTCTTCTTTAGGTATTGTATAATACTCACATTTCAAAGATTCATTATAGTATATACACAACAAGAGTAATAACAAAAAAACTGCTACACATACAATAAAAAACCACTCCATACTACACTCCTCCTATGGCTGCTCCATATAACCATTATCTTTCCCTATTCCCTAAAAATCATTATACAGGACAAATTTTAATGTNTTACTTTTTGCAGNATTTCATAANGTTTATCTACATCAATTGGTTTTGCCAGATGTCCATTCATACCACATTCTATAGACTTTTTCGTATCTTCGTCAAATGCATTTGCAGAAAGAGCCACAATCGGTACTATCCGGGCATCTTCCTTTCCAGATGTACGAATACATCTGGTAGCTTCCATGCCATTCATAACAGGCATCCGGATATCCATTAAAATACAGTCAAAAGTAAAGGCATCCTCCTTCGTATATGTCTCTACTGCTACTTTTCCATTTCCCGCCAAAACAACCTCACATTCTTCCATTTCAAGAATTGTCTGCACAATTTCCGCATTTAATGCATTATCCTCTACAACCAAAATCTTCCTTCCCTTTAAGGAAATCGTATTCTCTTTTGTTTCTTCTTGCTTTGATTCTCCTTCATAAGTTTGGAAAGTAAGGGTAAAATTAAATTCTGAACCTTCTCCTTCTTTACTGCTTACAGCCAAATTACCACCCATTAAATGCACCAGATTGTTGGAAATGGCAAGCCCAAGTCCTGTTCCACCATATTTATGTGCCGTATCCTGTTCTTCTTGTTCAAAAGCTTCAAATATTCTCTTTTGATTCTCTTTGCTAATGCCAATACCTGTGTCTCTGACTACAAAATGAATTGCTGACAGTTCCTCTTCATTTACAACTTCTCTTATTTCTAAAGTAATCATTCCCCCTTCTGGTGTAAACTTTAAAGCATTTCCCAAAAGATTAATTAAAACTTGATTAATTCTAAGTTCATCTCCAATTAAATATGGTGTATGATAATCCGAGATAATCTGGAATCCCAAGCCCTTTACTTCTGTCTGTTGTTTTATAAGAACATCCACTTCCTCTATCAGTTTGTTCAAATTAAATTTCCCATTNCTAATTGTCATTTTNCCACTTTCAATTCTTGACATATCNAAAATATCATTAATTAANGATAGCAAATACTTTGTAGAAACATCAATCTTCTCCANACAATCCATGGTCTTATCCTTGTCTTCTATTGTAGCCATAGCAATATTNGTCATTCCAATAATCGCATTCATAGGAGTTCNGATTTCNTGGGACATACGNGATAAAAACTCNGATTTTGCCCTGCTGGCAATATCTGCATTCACACGGCTGATATGAGTAGAAATTAACTTTGTAATCTCCCNGAATATATGCTTTTCATCNNAAGTCCANTTCCGCTTCCCATCCATAGCGACAAAATCAATNGCTCCACGATATTCCCCTTCTTCNCACATAGGACAAAGAAGACTATTATTTTTCTCAATTCCCCNNAATAATCCACCAAAATCCTTTTTGANTTTTTGCACTTTTTTTGCAGATAGTTCCATAATACCATCTTTTTCAAAANCATAATATGCCTGTTTTAATAAGTTTTTATNTTTAATATGNGTAACTTTATCAATATCTGCTGCNAAATCATCACTTACAAAACGATAGGTCACNTGAAAACTCAAGTAATCTAAATCNGCCTCAATTACTCTTATTTCNTTTANNTCAAANCGTTTACCCAATCTGGAAAGCAATACATGAATCGCACTTCTCAAATCTTTTGTCTTTTCCAGAATTTCAAATGCAAAAGAAATAATATCATCATCTTTTACTGTATTTGTGTCAATAATCTCTGAAATTTCTCTCTCACTAAACTCCGATTGATCCAGTAATTCCTCAATTTCATCTGAAATATTAATATAGTTTGCCTGTTTTCCTTTTGCATTATCTTTTAGAAAACTAAATGCCAGATGTGCATATTTGAGCATTTGTTCATAATTATTAAAAACAGTGGTAGATGCACGCCCTATACTACATGATACTGTTACTTCTTCATTTTCACCAGCATATATATTCTTCACTTGTTTAATAATTTCATGTGCNGTNCTTTCTGCTTTTAGGCTATTTGAGTTTTTTTGGAATAAAATAAACTCATCCCCTCCAAGACGAATGCTGATATCATCATTATCTGCAACTTTTCGGATCACTTCTGCTGCCTCCACCAAAATAGTGTCCGCAAACATATATCCATATACATCATTAATCTGCTGAAAATTATCAATACCAATCAAAAAAAACTCACACTCTTCTGTTTTAGGCTTACCAGTAAGATATTGCTCAATTAATGCTCTGCCACAAGCTTCTGTATACAGTCCAGTCAAATTGTCTCTATGAAATTCCTCCAGTTTTTTCCATTCTTCTTCTTTTCTTGCCTGAATATTTCTGGAAGTTCCAATTACCTTGATTGGCTGGTCGTTTTCTAAAATCACACTTCCCTTTAAGGATAACCACACATATTTAACTTGTCCGTCTTCCCCTTTTAAACGATACCTTGTTTCAAAAGGCTCTGTCTTTCTTCCTTTAAAAAACTTCATTGCCTTTTCTATGTCCTGATAATGAAACATTTCTCCCGTTAAAAGTTTAGATTCAAAATGTTCAATTTCCATTCGGGTTCCAGCACTTTTTTTACCATTTAGTATGGAACCAAAGAAAATACAAATGTCTTTTCGGATATCATATTCAAAAATAGTATCTGAGGAGCTTTCCATAGCTATCTGATAGCGTTCTTTTTCCTCCTCTAATGCAGCCTGCATTTCCGCTTGTCTTACAATATCTCGGTAAACAAGATGAAACATCATTTCTGCAATTACACAAACAATACCTGCAATAAATACCCGGATGGCAAGATATCGTATGCTATACCAACGGTTTTTAGGAGAAATGGAAAGTATCCAATTCATACTTGGCATACACATCTCCACAGAAACAGGATCTACCAGATGTTTGGAATCCTCTGCATAAATTAATTCTTGGGAATTCTCTAAATCAGGGTTTCCATCTATAATATATGAGTAATTTCCCAATGTAGAGTTTAACTTTTCAATGATATTTTGGAATTTCATTCCAATTATGGCAAACCCCCAAAACTTTTTTTCTTCTCCTACCCGGATATAAATTGCTTTAATTCCTACCATAATCTTTTCTTGTTTATATCCAAGTTTCATAGGGTTTGTTACACTAATCTCCCGTTTTTCTTTTGCATTGTCTGCTGCTTCCTGCATTCCTGTCTGTTTAAACAAATCAATATTATGTAAATCCCCAAATTGGTTGGCTGGAGAAACCTGTTTTATTATGCCTGCAGGAGCTAATGCTACAAAAGAAATTTCTTCATATAAATTTTGCAAATCCTGTGCAATTGGGAAAAAATCTATTGTTTTGCCTTCATTCTCCCGCAAAGTAAAATCAAAGACATAGGTATTATTTAAAATGCTTTTCACCTGATATGCCACATCACTGGCACTATTTTTTGCCAATTCTTTTACATTCTGTTGATTCTGCCTTATTTCACTCTGTTGTATCTCAAACAATACAAATATTGCAGTAGCGAAAATTGTAACAGTAACCAATATGTTTTTTATCTGATTTTTTGTAAAATGCTTCTTTTTGCTTTTTCGATTACAAATCATCCTGATCTCCTAATTTTAAGAAACAATAGGGGTGCTACCATAGGCAACACCCCTTCCGTTCCTTTTACTTATGCATTCTCTAATAATTTTTCTACACTTACTAATTTCACACACAACACAAATAAATCTGCTGCCTTAGCTAATTCTTCTGATGTTGGTAGAGTAGGTGCAATACGGATATTGGAATCTTTTGGGTCTTTTCCATAAGGGAAGGTTGCTCCGGCTCCTGTCATTACCACTCCTGCTTCTTTACACTTTGCAACTACTTTTTTTGCACATCCCTCTAAAGTATCAAAAGAAATGAAATATCCACCCTTTGGATTAGTCCAGCTTGCAATACCTGCTTCTCCCAGTTCTTTCTCTAACACTTCCAAAACAGCGGCAAATTTAGGACGAATAATTGCAGCATGCTTCATCATGTGTGCCTGAATGCCTTCTTTATTCTTTAAAAATTTCACATGGCGAAGCTGGTTAATCTTATCATGCCCAATAGTCTGAAGGGTTAAGTGTTTCTTTATTTCTGCAATATTTGCCTTAGATGTAGCAATTGCTCCAATTCCTGCTCCTGAAAATGTAACTTTAGAAGTAGAACCAAAATGATATACCATATCCTCATTTCCTGCTTTTTTACATTCTTCCATAATATCTAACAGGGTATCCTGCTTATCCTCATATAAATGATGTACACAATATGCATTATCCCAGAAAATACGGAAATCCTTTGCAGCAGGTTTTAAATTTGCAAAACGTTTTACAACTTCATCAGAATAGGTATATCCCTGCGGATTAGAATATTTTGGTACACACCAGATTCCTTTTACAGTTTCATCATGATTTACATATTCCTCTACCTTATCCATATCTGGACCATCTTCACTCATTGGAATACAAATCATTTCAATGCCAAAACTCTCCGTAATAGCAAAATGTCTGTCATAACCTGGTACAGGACACAAGAATTTCACTGTATCCAGCTTACACCAAGGAGTATTTCCATTCACTCCATGCAACATGGAACGTGCTACCGTATCATACATAATATTCAAACTGGAATTACCGCAAACAATAATATTTTCCGGCTTTACATCCATCATTTGTGCCATAAGTTCTTTTGCTTCTGGAATTCCATCTAATACACCATAATTTCTACAATCTGTACCATCTTCTGCTTTTAATACAGAATCTTCATTCAAAACACTCATCATTGGCATAGATAAATCAAGCTGTGCCAATGCAGGCTTACCTCTTGACATGTCAAGAGACAACTTCATGTCCTTTGCTGCTTGATATTGTTTCTCCAAATCCTTTTGTAATTCTAAAAGTTCTTCTTTGTTCATCTCAGTGTATGCCTTCATAAATTCCCTCCTAAAGTCTTCTGTCCAACCTACAGAATATACATTTATATCTAATCACCAAACAGACTAGACATTTTCTTTTATAATACACATAAACCTTAATTATTTTATGGTATTACAGTAAAATTGTCAATATCTTATCATGTATTTTCCACTATAAAGTATTGACCTAACACTTTTTTCAGGTAATTTATATACCCTGCCCTGCTAATATCTTCACTCGCCAGCAAATCTACCACACCAAGTTTTTCACCTTCATAATTATAAATGATTTCACCTATTTTCTCTCCTTTTTTTATTGGAGCTTCCACCTGCTCTTTCCATTGCACTTTTTTTTCTATTTTATCATGATTTTCTCCATTGGTAAAAATATAGGAAAATGGTTTTTCTGCCTCTACTCCAACTTTTTCCTTCGTTCCTTTTTTTACAGTAATGCTTTGTTCAACAAAATCCTTATTTTCATCCTGATAAACTGTACAATTCGCAAAACCATAATCTAAAAGCTTGGCAGCCTCTACGAATCTTGTTAATGGCATAGGAGCTGCCATAACTACTGCAATCAAATCCATACCATTCCTGTTTGCGGTTGCCGATAAACAATATTTTGCTTTGCTGGTAGAGCCTGTTTTTAATCCGGTAATCCCTTGATAAGTCCGAACCAGTTTATTAGTATTGGTAAGCCCAAACGCACTTTCTCCTTTTTTGGTTACATGTGTAATTTCATCCATCCAGGTAGTTGTATATTTTTGTATTTCTTTATGCTTTACTATCAATTCTCTGGACATAAGGGCAATGTCATAAGCAGTAGAATAATGTTGTCCCTCTGTTAATGTATCATCCAAGCCACAACAATTCATAAATTTGGTGTGTTCCATCCCAAGTTCCTTTGCCCTTTGATTCATACGGTTTACAAATTCTTCTTCTGTTCCAGCAATATACTCACTCATGGCTACACAAGCATCATTTGCACTAGCAATCGTAATGCATTTTATCATGTCTTCAACAGTTTGAGTTTCTCCACTTTCTAGATAAACCTGAGAGCCTCCCATGCTTGCAGCATACTCACTTACCGTTACTGTATCACTCATTTTTATCTTTCCTTTATCCAATTCCTCAAATATCAAAAGTAAGGTCATAATTTTCGTAATACTTGCAGGCATTAATTCCTTATCTTTGTTTTTTTCACAAAGCAATTTTCCTGTACTTCCCTCCATAAGAACATAAGAAGCTGAGGTAAGATTTAATGTTTCATTTTCCGTCTTTTGTGCCTTAGAATATGTAGCAGACGTCAGCTGCAACACAAAAATCATACTGCACAACATGATACTAAGTATTCTTTTCAAAATATCACCGTTTTTTTTACTATTTTATCTTTCATTATGCCAAAATATGCCTATAAGGTTATTTTTTATATATTCGCTCTTTTCAGGTAGAATCTTGCACTCTGCTGCAAGGTTCGTAAAGCACCAAGTGCTGCTTTTTCACTTGTGTGCATCCTCGTTCACGAAACACTCATGCGAATACATTTATGATGATACCGCAGTCCACAAGGTATGGGGTTTTGTAACTGTTCAAAACCATAAACAGTTATGTTATTTTACAGTTACTTTACACTGGTATTTATCTTCTCCAACCTTCACAATAATAACAGCTTTTCCTTTTTGTACCCCCCATACCACTCCATTCTGATTGACATAAGCCACTCGGAAATTAGAACTTTGATAAGTTGCCTTATTGTTCACATGTAGTACTGCAACTTTGCTTTTTTCTCCTACTTTTAATTCCATGCTGGTACAATTTAACCTTTTGGAAAAAGATTCAAATGCAGGATAATACTGATAAAACCTTGTCTGTTTTCCTAAAATATTTATTAAGATAAAAATCACAATCATAATGCCAATTTTTTTATACAATCTATTTAACTTCATATTTCTCTTTATATCCTATTCTTGATTGATACATTTCTCCAAAACACTCTTTAACAAATCTAAATTTACACCACTTTCTAAATATGCTCCTATTATAATACATACCAAACATAAGAAAAAAAATCCACTCCACTTTGCTATATGCCCCTTTATTTTTATCTGACTGCCAAAATATTCTTCTCGTATGCTATAACATAAAGACAACTGTATTACAAATGCCGCCATATAAAATATCCCTTGAGGGAACCAATTTACAGCAAACAAAAGCCAGCCAATTGCCCCATAACACTTTATAGCAGTAGAAAAAAGAAAACCCAATATGATACCTTTCCACATAAACAAAAATTTCCCATATAATCCAAAAAACATAGTGAATGTAAACAAGATAATAAAAAACATTTGCTTAATACAATCATATATACAGAAAAGAAAATAAGATAGGTCATTTTTACTTACTCCAGATACAGATGTATATAGCTGTTTTTGAATATACAAATATTGTTCTTTATATTGTGGCAAAAAAAATACACCTAACGTGCTTCCTAAGATAAATCCTACTATTCCAAAAAACAAAATTCTTTTCATATATGGTAAATTTATATACTTTCCTTTCTGCATACTTCCCTTACCCTTTCCTATACCTTTGTGCAATTTTTCTAACTTCATTTAACATAATATATGCAAAAGCATCTTCAGATAGTCCAAGAACTTTTTCTCATATCATAATGCTCCTTCATATTAAAAAACACAGGAAAACAAATGTGTCCTCCTGTATTTTTTATAAGCATAATTGTAACATAACTATTGCTATTCTACTTCTTTTTCTGCATAAAATTATAGTAAGAAAGAATTCCTGCTATTGTCTTAGAATCTTGAATTTTCCCTTTTTGTATCATATCCAACAGTTCTGCTAAATCATAAGCATGCACTTCTACAAACTCATCCTCATCCAAATGTTGATTCTCTTTCTTTGTTGCCTTTCCGCAATATATCCCTATTTTCTCATTGCAGAACGCAACTGTTGTATAAATATCTACTAAATGCCTGACATCCTCTACCTGATATCCTGTCTCTTCCTCTACTTCTCGGATTGCTGCATCCATCATATCTTCTTCAGGATTAATTCCTCCTGCCGGAATTTCTAAAGTATATCTTTCCAACGCATTCCGATATTGTGTTACCATTAAAATCTTTCCTTCTTCATTTTCTGCTACCATTGCAGCAGCTCCATGATGTCCTATAAAATCCCAGTCAGCTTNCCGACCATTAGGTAGAAGCATACGATCGGTATATGTTGTGGTAATCTTTCCTTGATGAACCAAAGTTCTATGCAATCTCTTATATTCTGCCATTAAAGTAACCAACCTCCTTTTAGCTTCACTGGATTATTTATTAAAAGAAACTGATTTTTCATAGCAAGCATCTGCCGCCTTAATAACCGCACTACGGAATCCGCATTCTTCTAATGCGGATACTGCTGCAATAGTTGTTCCTCCCGGAGAACAAACCTGATCTTTTAATTTTCCTGGATGTTCGCCCGTTTCCAACACCATTTTTGCAGAACCAAGAACAGTTTGTGCTGCAAAAGTATATGCTTTATCTCTAGGAATCCCATATTTTACTGCACTATCTGCTAAAGCTTCAATAAACATATATACATAGGCTGGAGAACTTCCACTTGCACAAACTACTGCGTCCATTAAGTTTTCTCCTACTTCTTCAAATTTTCCAAAAGAATTAAAAAACTGGTATACCGTATTCTTTTCTTCCTCCGTGAAAATATTTTTAGAAAAACAAATCCCACTCATTCCCTCATTTACCAATGCTGGCGTATTTGGCATTGCACGAACCACCTTTGTGTTTTCTCCAAAATAAGATTGGTAATAGGATATTGCAATACCAGGGGCAATTGCAATAATAACATGTTCGTTGCCAATCTCATCTTTAATATTTTCTAATACACCTTCTAAATGTTGTGGCTTAACTGCTAGTACTAAATATTTTATTTTTCCAACCATTTCATGAAAATCCAAAGAATACTGTACTCCTGTCTCTTTCTTTACTTCTTCCATACGTTCTTTATTCAAATCCGTATAAGTAAGTTCTTCTTTACCAAATACCTGCAATGCACCTTTTAACATTGCAAATCCCATATTTCCTGCACCAATAAATCCTATCTTTGCCATAATCTTCCTCCTAATGTCTCAAATTAGGTACTGTCGCACCTATAGCTTTCTCTTTTCTATCTTTTCCATTATATCCCTATCATCTTTTTTATGCAAGAGGAGCACTATAGAATAACTTTAAATCGTAACCGTTCAGTCCACACGATTAACTATTACTTTGAATCTCCCCTATCTACCACCGAATGATATCCTATATTTTCTAATCTTTTTTCTAAACACATTCTACATTCTGCTGCTTCATCCCCCATACAAACTTTTCCATCATATAAAGTATATTTTTCCCTTTGTGATACTGGAGACAGATTAGGCATCAATACATTAGCTCCAGCCAAAATCCCCAATTCTCTTCCGTTGGCATCCAAGGTTGCCAATGCTGTTGTTGCTGGTAATAAAACTCTTTTATGCATAATTCTGATTAAACTCAGCAATAAAAGTGTCATGGTCAGGCTTCCGTTTTTTTCTTTACGAAAAGGGGTCTCCCTGTGAGAGAGAAATGGCCCAATTCCTATCATCTGTGGCTCAATCTCCTTTAAAAAGAACAACTCCTCCACAAGGTCGTCTACCGTCTGATATGGTGTCCCTACCATAAATCCACATCCTACTTGATATCCTAATTCTTTTAACCAATACAAACATTGTCTTCTATATTTCCAACTCATTTTATCAGGATGTAATTTAGCATAATGTTCTGGATTTGCCGTTTCATGCCGTAATAAATATCGATCTGCACCTGCTTCCTTTAATCTACGGTAACTCTCTCTATCTCTTTCACCTAGTGACAAAGTAATTGCACACTCTGGAAAATTCGACTTAATATTTGCAATAATTTCTACTAGACGATTATCTGTATAATAAGGATCTTCCCCGCCTTGAATAACAAAAGTGCGAAATCCAAGTTCATATCCTTCTTTGCAGCATTCTAATATCTCTTTCCTATTTAGACGATACCGGTTCACAGATTTATTACTACATCGAATGCCACAATAATAGCAATCATTTTTACAATAATTAGAGCACTCAATCAATCCTCTCAAATATATATTTTTTCCATATACTTCATCTGCAATATTTCTAGCTCTTTTTTTTATCCACTCTATCTCCTGTTCCTTTATTTCTGTGAGAATCCAACGAAATTCCTCTCGTTCTAATTTTTCATTTCTCCCTAGATTGGTTATCAATTCTTTTATTCTCATACACATACAGACCTTTTTCTCCCATTTCAAAGTATCTAGTCTTAACTAGTGTAGCCCTTAGTTTCACCTCTTAATTACTTTAAAGAACAAAGTGGGCAAGCCCACATCAACTCCCCTAACCTCTCATTCATGAGGGGATTGCACACTTTGCGTGCCAGATGCGTGTTGCATGCTTTTTTGCAACAATATTCCTTACGCATCTGTGCACATCCTCGCGGAGCGTTTTGACTTTATAGGACGAACTTTCCTATAAAGTCAAAAAAGCCAAAATCCTATCACTAGAATTTTGACCTTTCTATTCTCAAATATTGTAATTGTTCTATCAATTACTTAGCATAATCCGTTACTCTTGATTCACGAATCACATTCACTTTAATTTGACCTGGGTATTCTAATTCTTCTTCAACCTGTTTTGAAATATTTCTAGCAAGTAATACCATATCTGAATCACTTACCTGTTCTGGAATAACCATTATTCTTACTTCTCTACCAGCTTGAATTGCAAAAGACTTTTCTACACCCTTGAAGCTATTTGTAATATCCTCTAATTGTTTTAACCTGTTTGTATAAGTCTCCAAGGTTTCCCTTCTAGCCCCTGGACGTGCTGCAGAAATTGCATCTGCTGCTTGTACAATACAGGCAATCAAACTCTCTGGCTCTACATCACCATGATGTGCTTCCACAGCATTAATGATAAGAGGTGCTTCTTTATATTTTCTACATAAATTTACACCAAGTTCAATATGTGAGCCTTCCATTTCCTTATCTACGGCTTTTCCAATATCATGTAATAAACCTGCACGTTTTGCCATACGGATATCCAATCCCATTTCTCCTGCAAGAAGCCCCGATAGATGTGCAACCTCTATAGAATGCTTCAAAGCATTCTGTCCATAACTTTTGCGGAACCGCATCTTTCCCAGTAATCTTACTAATTCTGGATGAATACCATGTACTCCTACTTCTAATGTCGCATTCTCTCCATCTTCCTTAATAAGTGCTTCCACTTCTTTTTGGGCTTTTTCTACCATTTCTTCAATACGTGCTGGATGAATACGACCATCCACAATCAATTTTTCCAGCGCAATTCTCGCTACCTCACGACGTACCGGGTCAAAACTTGATAGGATAACAGCTTCTGGTGTATCATCAATAATTAAATCAACACCTGTTATAATTTCCAAGGTTCGGATGTTTCTTCCCTCTCTACCAATGATTCTTCCCTTCATCTCATCATTTGGTAACTGGACAACAGTAATTGTAGTCTCAGAAACATGGTCAACTGCACACTTTTGAATGGCTGTAACAACATATTCCTTCGCTTTCTTTTCTGCTTCCTCTTTTGCCCTGCTCTCTAATTCCTTAATGAGCAACGCTGTTTCATGTTTCACTTCGTCTTCAACAGTTTTTAAAAGATATTCCTTTGCTTCTTCGGAGGTCAAACCAGAAATCTTCTCAAGCTCTTTCAGCTGTTTATCGTGCATTTCCTCGGTCTGCTGTCTCAGTTTATCAAGTTCTGCTTCCTTGGAATTAAGCTTAGATTCTTTCTTTTCAAGTGTCTCCATCTTACGATCCAGATTTTCTTCTTTGCTTAATACACGCTTTTCATAACGCTGAACTTCAGATCTTCTTTCCTTTACTTCCCTATCCACATCGTTTTTGGTTCTTAAAGCAGATTCTTGTGCTTCTAACTTTGCTTCTTTTTTCAAAGTTACTGCTTCTTTAATTGCAGCATCTTTGATTTCACGAGCTTTTTCTTCTGCACTTCCAACCTTATCTTCATAACTTTTAATTCTATGAGAAATTGCTAATTTCCAAGAAACCAAAGCGGTGATAACGAGTAAAATAAGAACGACCACGCAAATTCCAATAATAACCTGTGGTTCTGGCACTCGAGCACCTCCCTATTTAATTTTCATCATACCATAAGTACAACATATAAATTTTATACTTTTTTGTACAAAATGTCAAGTCAATACCTTTCATTTCTCAGGACAAACGCATGAGTAAATAAACTGTGAACATTCTGTAAACAAATATTAAATTGAATGTTTTCTGAGGCGTTTTTGGAAGACAAAACTGATAAAATCAAGATGACATGCAAAAAAAACGCTCACAGAAGCGATTTGTTTACAAATTGTTCATTCATGCGTTTGTCCTGTTTCATTTCTCAGGACAAACGCATGAATAAATAAACTGTGAACATTCTGTAAACAAATATCAAATTGAATGTTTTCTGAGGCGTTTTTGGAAGATAAAATTGATAAAATCAAGATGACATGCAAAAAAACGCTCACAGAAGTGATTTGTTTACAAATTGTTCATTCATGCGTTTGTCCTGTTTCATTTCTCTTGTATATATACCCCTTAATTATTCACATGTTACTGTTCACACCTACGGTGCTAACAGTAACATTCACATCTATATTGCAGATTGCTGCTAACTATTCTCTATACGGTCTCTATCTGCTCCATAGCCTTCCTTGTCTCGTGGATACTGTAACCCTTTCTATACAAATAAGCCATAATCTTATTTTTTTCTTCCCAAGTAATTTGTTCTTTTCCCTTTAATTTCTTCTTTATTTCTTTTTGGATTGCAACTTCTTCTGAGTACTCTTCTTCAAAGAAAATATGTAATCTCTCCTTATCAATTCCCTTTTGTGCTAATTTCATTTCCATCCATCTACGGCTATGGTTAGCCTGATTTGCTCTTACAAAATTCTCTGCAACCCAGTCATCATTTATATAATGGCAATTATGTAAAAATTTTATTGCACTCTCTATAACGTCTTCCTGATATAATTCTTTTTTCAATTTTTCCCTTATTTCCTGCTCTGTCCGATTAGATTTTTCTAAATAGGAAATTGCTTTTCTTTTTGCCTTTGGAAGAATACTTTCCTTTACAATTTTTTTATATTGTTCTTCTGAAATTTCCGCATTTTCTTTTACTTTCCAAAAATAAAGTTCTTTCCAAGTAAGCCAAAAGACATAATCATAATCCATATATACTTTATATTTATATTTTCCTTGCTTCTCGATTAAGGTAACAATCATAACTTCTCCAAAAAAGGGCTATTGCACCACCTTTTAACAACATTATATAGTAAACTGAATGCCTGCTTTGCAAGATTTCACTATATAATGAAAATTTCTTACATGCAATAACCCCTTATCTTTTCAATATTGGTAACTGTTTCTGCCTATTTTTTTGTATTTTCTTCCTTATCTTTTTTTGTATCTTTCGTATCTTTTGTATCTTCTCCTGTCTCTGCCTCTTCCTTTTCTTCTGGAGCAAATTTAGCACGAACCTTCTCTTCAATTGCCTCAAATATTGCAGGATTCTCTTTTAAATACTTCTTGGCATTTTCTCTTCCCTGACCAATCTTTTCTCCTTCATAAGCATACCAGGCACCACTTTTCACAACGATACCTTCATTTGCTGCTAAATCAAGTACATCACCAGTTCTTGAAATACCTTCTCCAAACATGATATCGAATTCTGCCTCTTTAAAAGGAGGTGCAATCTTATTCTTTACCACACGTATTCTGGTTCTATTTCCAATTGCTTCTCCATTTTGTTTTAATGTTTCAATTCTTCTTACATCCAAACGAATAGATGAATAAAATTTCAATGCCCTACCACCTGTAGTAGTTTCAGGATTACCAAACATAACTCCTACTTTCTCACGTAACTGATTGATAAAAATTACAACACAATTAGACTTACTGATAATGGCAGTCAATTTTCTCAATGCTTGTGACATCAATCTTGCCTGTAATCCCACATGGGAATCCCCCATGTCACCATCAATTTCTGCCTTTGGAACCAATGCAGCCACAGAATCCACAATTAAAATATCCACTGCCCCAGAACGTACCATAGTTTCTGTAATTTCAAGAGCCTGTTCTCCGTTATCTGGTTGCGAAATATAAAGCTCATCAATATCCACTCCAATATTCCTTGCATATACAGGATCTAATGCATGTTCAGCATCAATAAATCCAGCAATTCCGCCTCTTTTTTGTACTTCTGCAACCATATGTAGAGCAACGGTTGTCTTACCGCTGGATTCTGGTCCATATACCTCAATAATTCTTCCTCTTGGCACACCTCCCATTCCCAAAGCAAGATCAAGACTTAGTGAACCTGTAGGAATAGTTTCAATCTGCATATTCACACCCTTATCTCCCAGTTTCATTACAGATCCTTTTCCATATTGTTTTTCAATCTGTACCAATGCAGATTCTAAAGCTTTTAATTTATTTGTATCTTTTACCATTATATTATCTCCTTTTCTACGAACATTTGTTCTTTCTTATCCTATATTAATACATCCTTTTACTATTGTCAAGCTTTTCTTTACTACTTTTTTATTTTTCATAATAGTTTGAAATATGGTTATGCTACACCTGTCAACATCTAAAAATTTGTAACCATAAATATGTATAAATTCTATAAGTGACCAGCACTCAAGATAAACATTAACAAATTTTTGTAATTATCCTACTAAACAAAATAAAAACCATAAACAACTCCAATAAATTACACAAAAAAATATAAGGACATCATGCAAACGCATATTGATAATTAGAATATTAAGACAATTTTTATTATATCATGACTTGTATCTTTTGTAAACTTTTTTTATTGCAAATAAAATCCTGATAACAGTAATGAAATCCTATTTTCTTTTGCATCATTCCTCATTCCTGCTAAGATAATTGTAATATTGAACACTGTTGGAATCCTCCCAAAAATGTTTCACACAGTCGTCTGGAATCTTTTTTAAGTACACATCAATTCCCTCTTTTGTTTCAAAAAGCTCTGCCTTATTTATGATACCATCTATGTATCCAATAATCTTTTCAAACAGATTCAGGTCAATCTTATAAATATTACAGGTTCTGCTATAAATTAACCCAGGTTTTTCCCATTTCTCTGGTTCCCGTTCCTTTATCTCTCCATTAATATTTACAATTGTAATTTTGTCTGAACCATCAACTGGAACTCCTCTCCATGTTTCAAAATCCAGAATTCCCTTTCTCTCCATTCCCTCTGTAGATAACGCCCATATATTTATAACAATTCCCAGACAAACGTAATCGCCCCGAAGATTATAATGGGATGAATTGAATTTAATCTGATATTTCACATGTTTTCCTTTCCATTTGATAGTATGATTGGATCTTGCATACTTTTTGCCCTTTTTTGCATAATATCTTCCCAACTCATCACAAATTGCCTGAAAAATCTCTTTTGTAGAAATATTCTTACTACAATTGTACAACACACTGTCTTCCATCCACATCCATTCCATAATGAATTTCTCCTCTTTCGATAAAATACCACTCAAATTGCTTCTACACCACCTCAATTCCAGCTTCTTCAAAAATTTTCATCAAGTTCTCATCACACATGGAGATATATTCTACCTCCTCTAAGTTAATAAGGTATTCAAAGCCCTTTACACTTCTTGAGTTTGAATGAAATCTGTTGACTGCATGACCTCTTGAAAAGCAGTTGTAAGCTGTGTATATTCCTCCATGTTATCCTGTGTAAGACCATTCCGGCTTATCTCGGTCATACGGACAGCAATATCTGCAAGCCGCTTCCCCTTATCTTCTCCATACATCTGAATATATCCGTTTAAAATTGCCATATACTGCTGGTTTGCACTATCATCAATATCTTCCTCATCCTCATAATCTTCTTCATAATCTTCTTCATAATCATCTGATGACGGGAATACTGTAATATCTGTCATAAGCTCAAGTACGGATTCGTACCCCTCTTCCACCGCAATTGTGGCAGGTGTTTCATTTTCCTTATTGATAATATTATAGTCTGCACCCTTTTTAATCAACAGACGGGCAAGTTCGCAATCTCCATGCTTCAAAGCAAACATTAAAGCATTATTACCATCATTGTTTCTTGCATTAATATCTGCTCCGGCACGAAGCAGCAGTTTCATTATATCTCTGTCACAGCTTTGGTCAGCATGCATTAACAAAGGAGTATTTCCTTTTTTATCTGCCCTATTGATATTCACTCCCTTTTCAAGAAATAACTCGACCATTTCTTTCGCATTTGAATAATTTTTTCTCAACAAATGTAAAATTGGAGTTTCACCATTTTCTGCCCGAGGTGTATCTACATCATCCAACATTTCTAATATCTTATAAGCACGCTCTTTATTATAATATCTTTCATCTTCAAAAATACAATATGCTGGTGTCTCATCATTTTGATTCATAATGGAATCATCTGCATTATTCTCTTTCAAAAGAATTGCTGCCTCTACATTATTGTGGATGCATGCAAAGTGCAGCGGTGTATTTCCTGCCACTCCCGGTGCATCTGTAGTAACATTTACATCAACACCCTTTTCAATCATTTGCTCCAACATAAGAGAATTTTTATATTTTCCGGCTACCACATGGATTGCAGCCTGTCCTTGGTTATTGAGCTGCTCCATAGATGCTGTGCTAAAAAAACTAAGTACTTTTGCAACTTTTTCATATACATGAACATTAGAATCATAAGATACATCATTCACAAGCAAAAATGCCGGTGTGCAGTCACCTGCCAGTGCCTTATTAATATCCACATCCATCTTTTCCATTTGGGGAATAATCTCCTCAAAATCATACCGCCAATCCTTTAAGCAGATATCCCGAATATTGGTAGTCTTTCTGCCTTCATAAATTGGCATACAAAGATCATACCCTTCCTCGCAAAGAAGTGGTATCACTGCATATCCGTTATGTGTGACCAGAAGCTTTTCCAATATTTGTTTTACATATACCATCTCTGTATCATCATCTTTATCAACTTTTTTTAATATTGCCCTTGCAATCTCATGCACAAAGACATTGTAATCATCATATCGTTCCTCCACCCATCCGTATGTAAAACGATCTAATATTTCAAAATAATCATCAAAGGATAATTCCTTTTGGAAAATACATTTTTTTACCAATTTTGTGTAATAATTGTCTTTCATTGCTTCCACATAATCTGCCACGGACTTACCTTCATGATTCCTGATATGACAATCTGCCCCCTTTTCCATCAACATGTAGGCAGTTGCTGTATTTTCTCTATTATTGTTATAGAAAGCTTTATGCAACACTGTATCACCAACATGATTTTGAAGATTAACCAATTCAGGATATTGCATTAAAACAGCCGAAGCCGTTATATGTGAATTCTCTGTGGCAAGCATCAATGCTGTATTCCCTTCTCTATCAGTAACCATCACGTCTGCTCCACAATCAATGAAAGGTTGAATTAAAAATAATGAATCAATCATTTCTTTATTTCGCACAAGATAAATCAAAGGAGTATTTCCCTTATCATCCTTTTGATTCACATTACACTTTAAAAGTCTTGCAATCTGTAATATCTGATTTGCAATATCTATGTTGTGTGAAGGTCTGTGACTGCGTATGGAACATGATAGAGCAGCCAAAAAATGATAGCAGTTTCTTCCATGCTCATCCTGTAGAGTAGTATCTGCACCATATTCCAGAAGAAGTTTTGCCATTTTATAGTTACCGGAATAGCATGCAATATGAAAAGGTGTAATTCCTTTGTAGCAGTCAATATAATCTCCCTTGCCCTCACAACCTCTTACATTCGGACTTACACCCTTTTGAAGCAGCAATTCTACCGCATCATAATAGTTATGTGTCACCAACTGATGCAGAATCGTCATTCCGTAGTAACCTGTGGTGCAGGCTGCATTTAGTGAAATAGAATGAGTATGTTCCATAATTTCTTTATTCAATTCTTTTGTTATTTGAAAATTATTGGTACTATACTGTTCCTCCCACCATTTCCAATATCCATTCATATTTCGTTCTAATAAATAATGAAATTTTTCTGCCTCCATTGTTTCCTCTTGTGTTAATGTAAAACCATTTGTGTTTATCATCCATGTTGCCTCCTAGTTTGCTGCCCCTGCTTCCAAAAGCATTTCCACAATTGCATTACTTCCACCTTCTGTTGCATAATAAAGTGCGGAATTCCCCCAAATATCGGTATAATCCACTTCTGCCTTATATTCCAACAGCAATTCTACAATATCCACACTTCCCTTTTTGGCACCCTTTGATTTAATCGCACAAATTAATGGAGTCTCACCATTTCTGTTTCTTACATTAAAATCTGCACCATGCTTAATCAGTATATCCACTAGATGAGGTTTACGCTGTCTAGCTGCCAGATGAAGCAGACTTTCACCATTATTATTTTGCTGGTTCACATTGGCTCCCGCCTCAAGCAATAACTCCACAATATAGAGATTCCCCTCCCCTACAGCAATAGAAAGAGGGGTATCACCTGCATCATTTATTGCATCCACCTCAATATCTGGATTTTTAAGCATAGCCTTAACGGACTCACTATGCCCATTGTAACAAGACTGATGAAGTGGTGTATTGCCAAAGGAATCTGTATGAGTCTCTGAACCAGCCAACACATTTTCAATCATGCCTGCCATACCCATGATATTGGCATAATCAACAGCCGTTTTTCCTTCATTATCTGCAATGGTTACATCTGCACCCAATTCCTTCATAAATCTAACAGCATCCGTCTTACCAGCCTTGATACCATAAATCATAACACTTTGACCTGAATCATCTGTTGCATTGATATCTGCACCTTCATTTACAAGTATCTTGATAATCTCTTTATTTCCCGTCTTTGCCGCCAGATGAAGCGGCGTTACCCCTCTGTTGGATGTAAGATTCACATCTGCACCATGAGCAATTAACATTTTAATAATATCTCTGGTTCCCTTTGCACAAGCATAATGCAAAGCTGAGAATCCATTATTATCGGCATAATTTAAATTCTTATCATTTCTCTTTAAAAATGATGATACAACTCCTTTTTGCCCATTCTGACAGGCCTTTATAAGCATATTATCTATCTGCATATATTTCCTTCTTTCATTACTTGCACTATAAGGTTACAAAAAAACTATATTTTATGTAACTAATCAAGTAGAAACATGCATTTACTGTGAAAGTGTTATTGATAGATATANCAATTAGTTTNTGCTTACACAAAGACCAATTNCTATATCTATCGTAGAACCTGATGTGTATGAGCAAGAAGAGCCATGGATCGGACTGCGAATACACATTAGGCGGTTACGAGAGCACGTAGTGCGGAGTAACTGACACTTTCATTCATGGTGCTGCTGCCAAAGACAGCATGTAGGTTTAGTGATACAAACTTTTTGGCTGTTCAATTCTAGGATTATATCCTTTTTCTTCCAAGGCTTTTAAAATCTGGCTCTTATGTTCATGTCCAAAAGCTTCCATGGTAATGCAAAGTTCTACTGCAGCATTTCTGTTTATGCTTACAAACTGGTTATGCTCCAACCGGATGACATTACCTTGTAATTGGGCTATTACATTGGCTACATTCACAAGTTCACCAGGTCTGTCTGGCAATTGAACGGAAACTGTAAATACTCTTCCCCGCTGAATTAACCCATGTTGTACGACCGAAGATATGGTTATTACATCCATATTTCCTCCACTTAACACAGATACAACCTTTTTATTTTTACAATCCAAGTGATTCAAGGCAGCAACAGAAAGCAGTCCTGAATTCTCCACTACCATCTTATGATTCTCCATCATATCCAGAAATGCCACAATCAATTCATGGTCATCAATGGTGATAATATCATCAATATTTTCTTGAATATATGGGAAAATATTACTTCCTGGTGTTTTTACCGCAGTACCATCTGCAATAGTATCTACCCCTGGAAGAGACACTACTTTTCCCTGACGCAAGGATTCCTGCATACAGTTTGCACCTGCTGGTTCTACACCAATTACTTTTACATTTGGATTCAGCATCTTTGCAAGTGTAGAAACACCTGTTGCCAAACCGCCACCACCGATTGGTACTAAAATAATATCAACAGTAGGTAAATCTTTAAAAATCTCCATAGCAATAGTACCTTGTCCTGTTGCCACATCTTCATCATCAAATGGATGAATAAAAGTTGCACCATTTTCCTCAGCAAGTTTTAAGGCATGTGCACAAGCGTCATCATACACATTTCCATGCAATACAACATCTGCCCCATAACTTTTTGTACGGTTTACTTTAATAAGAGGTGTTGTTGTAGGCATAACAATTGTTGCTTTAACACCATAAAGTTTTGCAGCATAAGCTACACCTTGTGCATGATTTCCAGCAGATGCCGTAATTAAACCTTTTTGACGTTCCTCTTTAGACAAAGTGCTAATTTTATAGTAAGCACCACGAACTTTATAAGCACCTGTATATTGCATATTTTCAGGTTTTAAATAAACCTTGTTCTTAGAAACTTTTGAAAAATATTCACTATAAATTAATTTAGTCCGGTTAATTACTTTTTTTACAACCTCTGTTGCCTCTTCAAATTTTTCTAATGTCATCATAATCAATACCCTCTTTTCTATTCTATAAATATAGTCCTTACAGTTTATTGCTCTGTATCTTCTATATCAAATAATGCATTTACAAATGAATCTGCATCAAACCTTTGTAAATCATCAATTTTCTCACCTATACCAATATATTTTACTGGTATACCAAGTTCTCCCTGAATTGCAATGGCAATTCCACCTTTTGCTGTTCCATCCAATTTTGTAAGTATGATACCAGTAATATCTGCTACCTCACTAAATTGTTTTGCCTGTGCTAGTGCATTCTGTCCTGTGGTTCCATCTAACACAATAAAATTTTCGCGATAAGCATCTGGATATTCTCTGTCAATAATACGGTTTATCTTCTTTAATTCCTCCATAAGATTCTTTTTGTTATGAAGTCTTCCTGCTGTATCACAGAGCAAGATGTCGGTATTTCTTGCTTTTGCTGCTGTCAGGGCATCAAACACTACAGCCGCAGGATCTGAGCCTTCCTTTTGGGCAATAATATCCACACCTGCACGCTTTGTCCACTCTTCTAACTGCTCAATCGCCGCCGCACGAAAAGTATCTGCTGCTGCTACCAACACTTTTTTTCCATTAGCCTTTAATTGGCTGGATATTTTTCCAATGAAGGTAGTTTTCCCTACACCATTCACCCCAATAACCAATACGACAGATTTTTTATTTTCAAAATCATAAGCATGTTCATCCACTTGCATCTGACTTTTTATACTTTCGATTAAAAGCTGTTTACACTCACTAACCTCTTTAATTTTCTCTTCTTTTACCCTTGTTCGGAGATTTTCAATAATTTCATTTGTTGTATGGACGCCAATATCTGCCATAACTAAAACTTCTTCAATCTCTTCATAAAAATCTTCATCAATAGAAGAAAAACTACTAAAAATGGAATCTATTCCTCTTGCAATATTATTTCTAGTCTTCTCTAAACCAGAAAATAAACGCTTAAAAAATCCCTTTCTTTCTTTTTCCTCACTTTTTTCTGCTTCCTCAGCAACTGCTTCCTGAATATCCCCCTGCATAGTATCTATATGCAGTTCTTCTGTTTCCTCTTGTTCTTCTTCTATTTCCTCTTGATTGGTTTCCTCTCCAGAAGATATTTCTTTAAAAACAGCTTCTCTAATTGCTCCCTGCAAGCTGCCTGTAACATTGACAGAATCTGCAACTTCTTCCTCTTCTTCCAAAAGTTCTTCTGTAGGTAAATCCTGTTCTACGGATTCCTCTTCTTTGTCAATTTCTGATGAAATTGCATCTTTGATGTTTTCTAATCCACTACCTTCTTTTAAAACCTCCGACCCACCGGGTCCTTCTGGAACATCCGTTTCCTCTTTCTTTTTCTTAAACATACTAAAAAATCCCATATAATTTCCTCCTTCATTCATAGTGATGCCTGCAAAACAGGCAAGAGTGTCTTCTTTGAAAGTTCAGACAAATGCCCAAACAGTGTTACTCTATCTCATCTAGTTGATCTTCTATTAAATTAACAGAAACCAGTGTAGAGACTCCTTTCTCCTGCATTGTAATACCATATAAAATATCAGCCGCCGCCATAGTTCCCCGTCTATGTGTAATCACAATAAACTGTGTATCTTTTGTCAGCTTATGTAAATACTGTGCATATCGTTTTACATTGGAATCGTCTAAGGCAGCTTCAATCTCATCCAACAAACAAAATGGGGATGGTTTTAAATTCTGTATTGCAAATAACAAAGATATTGCTGTCAATGCTTTTTCTCCACCAGACATCTGCATCATATTTTGCAGTTTCTTTCCTGGCGGCTGGGCAATAATGGTAATACCAGCTTCCAATATATCCTCATCTTCTGCAATTTCTATAGTTCCCTTTCCTCCACCAAACAGTTCTTTAAATACCATATCAAACTGCTTCTTAATCTGAGCAAATTTTTCTTCAAATTGCTTACGCATCTCAATATCCAATTCTTCCACAATTCCTTTTAAAACTTCCTCAGAATGGATTAAATCCTCATGCTGTGTATGCAATAATTCATAACGCTGGGAAATATTTCGATAATCTTCAATAGCATTAACGTTTACATCTCCCAACCCTTTCATCTTACCTTTCAAATCAGAAACCATTTTCTTCATGGTGCTAAGTTCCATTCCCAACTCCATCTGCAATGCAGATGCTGTATTGTAGGTAAGTTCATATTCCTCCCACATATAGTTCATCTTTGATTCAAGTTGTTCTTCTATTTTTTCTTTTCTATTTTTTAGTCGGAATATCTCCTTATCCAAATTGCCTAGAAGTGTAGAAAGTTCTTCCCTGATCTCCAAAAGTTTTTTATTGGATTTAGCAGTCTCCTCTTTTTCTATAGACAATTTTTCCACATAATCTGTCAAATCTTTTATCGCCTCTTCTATGACTTCTAATTCCTTCTTATATACCGTTATACTATGTTCCTTCTCCAAAATTTGATTTTTTGAATTTTCAAGACTTTGTTCTATATTGGTATGTTCTTTTGAAAGCTCTTCTATTTCATTTTCCACACGTTCTTTGTTCAATTTCAAATATTCTTTTTTATTCTCAATGGAAGAAAATGCAATCGTAGCTTGTGAAACTTTTTCCCGTAATTGCTCCTCTTCTTTCTTTTTTTCTTCCAGTTCCTTGTTATATCTTCCGATTTGCTCCTCCATTGTGTTACTACTCTTAATATTTTCATCTATCTGGTTTTGCAATTCTTTAATTGTCTGGTTCAACTGCTGGGATTCCCTTTCCATACTACTATTTTCCTTATGAATCAAACGGTATTGAAGTGCAATATTTTCACTTTCTTCTTTTGCCTGATCATATTTCAGTTTTGCTGTATTCTGACCAAGATAAAGTTCTTGCAGTTTATTTTGAATATCCTGCAATCTGTTATGCATTTCGGACTGTTCTTCTTGCTTGTCCTGCATTTTTTTTCTATCCATCGCAAGCTGTTTTTCTAACTTTTGCAATGTTTCTTCACTATCTTCAATCTCTCTACGCCTGCTTAACAAATTACTGGAATTCTTAAAGGCTCCACCAGACATTGAACCACCAGGACTCAATAATTCTCCATCTAAGGTAACAATCCTCAGACTATTTTTATACTTTCTGGAAACAGCAATTGCGTGGTCAATATGGTCAATTACCACAATCCTGCCAAGTAAATATTCAACTAATCCATCAAATTTTTTATCCGCAGTAATCAAATTATTCGCAAATCCTAATACGCCCTCCTCTTCTAATACCTCCATATTTTTCTTTATACTACGTGTACCAACTGTACTTAATGGCAAAAAAGTTGCTCGTCCAAAACGGTTTTTCTTCAAAAATTCAATCAAGCCCTTTGCCGTGTTCTCATCATCTGTAACAATATTCTGAATACTACCACCTAATGCAATCTCAATTGCTGTCTCGTATTCCTTCTTTACTTTAATAATATCTGCTACTACACCTATAATTCCAGCATTTTTCTCCTTCTGCTCCATCACACGCCGGATACTCTGGCCATAACCATCATAACGTTCTGTCATATTTCTTAGAGCTTCCACCTTAGATTTTTCTCTATGATAATTCTGTTGCTGCTGGTTCATAGACTCCCGCAATTTTTCTAATTGTTGTCTCAAATCCGATTGTTTTATGGTTAATTTCTCTACTTGCTCTTTTTTTTCAGAAATTTCCTTTTCTAATTCTTGTAGATTTTTTTCCTCTGTTGCCAAAATATTCATACAAATAGATTCATCGGTTTTGCTTTTTAGTATTCTTTGTGTAAGCTCTGCTTTTTTTACATTATTTTGTTCCAGCATAGTAGTATATTTCTCAAGTTTTGCTTTAATAGTAGAACTTTTATTCAAGCTATTGATAATCTCATGATTGCAATTATCAATCTTCCCACCAATAGATTCTATCTCCTGTCTACAAATTCCAAGCTGGTTTTCCATATTTGTTTTTTCTTGTTCCATATCCTGAATACCCTGAAACAAACCGGATTCTTCCTCAATATATTTCTTCTTTTCTTCCTGCTTTTTTTTCATATCCTTTGAGATAGACTCCAAGCGTTCTTTATAATGCTCTTCATTCTGTCTTACTGATAAAATTTGTTCTTTACAGACCTTCACTTCCCCTTCTAATTGTTCCTTTTTAATCTTTTTTTCACCAATCTGGTTACGATTCTGTTCCAGCACAATATTTTTTTGTTCCAACTGCTGTTCCACATGTTCATATTCTTCTTTAGTCTCTTCAAATTTTTTATGATTCATTTCCAAATCAGAAGAAACGATTTCTAAATTTCTTTCTACATCTGTAATATCCTTATGTAGAATTTCATACTCACAAAGGAACATATTCACATCTACTTTTTTTAATTCTTCCCGTAAATTTAAATATTCTCTAGCAGTTTCTGCTTGTTTTTTTAAAGGTCCAACCTGTTTTTCTAATTCAGATAAGATATCTTCTATTCTACAAAGATTTTGTCGTTCTGCCTCCAAATTTTTCTCTGCAGTTGCTTTTCTTTTTTTGTATTTTACAATACCAGCTGCCTCATCAAATAGTTCACGTCTTTCTTCTGGTTTACCATTTAAAATTTTATCAATCTGTCCTTGTCCGATAATGGAATATCCTTCCTTACCAATACCTGTATCCAAAAACAATTCCTGAACATCCCGCAATCTACAATTGCTGCCATTCATAAGATATTCACTTTCTCCAGAACGATAAACTCTTCTTGCAACTGTTACTTCTTCATAGGAGGTTGGCAGCTTATGGTCTGAATTATCAAAAGTAATGGCAACGTATGCAAATCCTTGAGGCTTTCTTAATTCTGTACCAGCAAAAATAATATCCTCCATTTTGGAACCACGAAGCTGCTTGGCACTTTGTTCTCCCAATACCCAACGTACCGCATCTCCTACATTACTTTTTCCACTGCCATTTGGTCCTACAATTGCTGTGATTCCCTTTTTGAACTCAAATACCATCTTGTTCGCAAAGGACTTGAAACCATGTATCTCTATACTTTTTAAATACATCTCTTCCCTCTTTCATTCCTAGTGTACACAAAAATCATCCAGCCCCTCTAAACCAGTTATGATAACTTGTAACTGTTCAGAACCATGAACAGTTACGTTTAAGCCCATAATAATTCGCCTTTGGCAAAGGGGCTTAAACACTGTAAAATTTACTATGAAAGTCCCGACAAACGGCTATATTTCGTGCAAGCTTGCTTGCAAAAAAATATAGACATTTGGCTGGCTAAACTGTATGAGTATGTAGGGTGACAGCCCAGAATACGAATACAGTTGGTGATTGCGGGAGTGCGTAGCACGTAGCAATTAACTTTCATTTTTCTTACGAAACACGCAGTAAATGCGTGTTTCTACCTGAATAGTTACGATAACTTTAAAATCGCTTGATAAGCTGCTGCTTGTTCTGCTGCTTTCTTCGTTTTTCCTGTTCCCTGGCTTAGTTCCTTGTCTTCTATCATTGCTGCAACCGTAAATATCTTTGCATGATCCGGACCTTCTTCCCCTATCAATTTATATTGCAAAGGTTCCTGATAGTCAGCCTGAATCATTTCCTGTAGGATAGTCTTACTATCAAAAAAGAGTTTTTTATTGTCAATATCTTCTAATACAAATTTTACAATAAACTCTTTTGCACTAGTAAAACCACCATCCAGATAAATAGCCCCAATAACCGCCTCAAACGCATCTGACAGAATAGAATCCCTGTCTGCACCACCAGTCGTAATCTCACCTTTTCCCAACATAATATAAGATCCAAGATGAATATCTCTTGCACACATAGCCAGTGTAGGTTCACAGACAATACTTGCACGTAACTTTGTCATCTCCCCTTCAAACATTTCTCTATTATTTTGAAAAATATATTCACTAGATACCAACTCTAATACTGCGTCTCCCAAAAACTCTAAACGCTCATTATTTGCCAACTTACTCCATCTTTTCTCATTTGCATAAGAACTGTGGGAAAGTGCTTGTTGCAAATAATGTTTATTTTCAAATGTATATCCAATTATATTTTCAAACTCCTCACTATTTCCTTGATTTATCATAATTTGCACCATGCCTATCATTCATAAGACAACTGTAACTGTTCAGAACCATGAACAGTTACGTTTAAGCCCATGATTATTCGCCTTCGGCGAAGGGGCTTAAACATTGTAAAATTTACTTTTTCTTACGAAACACGCAGTAAATGCGTATTTCTACCTAAATATTTACAAACAGCTTACATTTGATAGGCGCAAACACCAAAGGTGAAAGATGTGTGTTTGCATATTATCCCTTTCTTTTAATTTTCTTTCACTCTTTACTCCTAATCTTTTCTTGTTTTGAAATATAAACCTCAATGATTCACATCTCTTATTACAAGTCATGAATATTTTAGATAAAATGTAACTGTTCAGAACCCCTCATTCGGATTTTTCCAAAATATACATAATATCTAATAATTTCCTATAATGGCTGGTAAAAATCCTCATGTGGACATCAGTCCAATAAAAGTGAGTATACAAATTGCATAAATAAATTTATTTATGCAATTTGTATATCACTTTTGTAGGTTCTGAATAGTTACGATAAATTCATTATTTTGCACAATTATGCTCTTCTTTCTATATATTTATGATACCCGGAAATACACAGACAAGCTGCCTGTAATTATTACAGACAGCCGTCTCGTTAAATGATTCATTTATTTAAGCGATTGCACTTTTAATTTGTTCTACTGCATCTCCTACTGTCGCGATTTTCTCTGCTTCTTCATTTGCAATTTCAATTTCAAATTCTTCTTCAATACCCATGATAATTTGGAACAAGTCTAAAGAATCTGCTCCTAAATCATCTATAAAAGAAGTCTCCATTGTAATCTCATCTGCCTCAACATTAAGCACTTCCATAATAATTTTTTGTAACTTTTCAAATTCCATACTATTCCGCCTTTCTTACTCATTATCGGTTAAAATAATTTTCTTTTTTATTTTCTCATTAATATTCTGTTCTTTAAATAAAGCACATTGAATAATTGAGTTCTTTACTTCTGTACTGTTGGAACTTCCATGTGTTTTTACAACTAACCCATTTAATCCCAGCATTGGTGCTCCACCATATTCACTAGCATCAAGTGCTTTCAAGGTCTTTTTTAAAGCAGGTTTAGCCAATGCTGCACCAATCTTACTAACCGTAGTAGACATCAATCCATCTTTAATTTGCTTTACCAGGACACCTGCAACTCCCTCATATAACTTAAGAATTACATTTCCCACAAAAGCCTCACAAACAATAACATCTGCTTTACCATAAGGAATATCTCTTGCTTCAATACTTCCAATAAAGTTAATCTCATTGCAGTTCTTAAGCAATGGATAGGTTTCCTTTACCAGCATATTTCCTTTTTCTTCTTCTGCACCAATATTAACAATGGCAACTTTAGGCTCTGGAATTCCTATTACATGTTCCATGTATAAAGAACCCATTTTTGCAAACTGCACCAAATGGGAAGCTCTGGCATCCACATTTGCACCGCAATCAATCAAAAGAGATACTCCATCCATAGTAGGAATCAAAGGTGCTAATGGTGCCCTTTCTATTCCTCGGATTCTTCCTACCACTAACTGGCTTCCAACTAAAATTGCACCAGTACTTCCTGCTGATACAAAAGCATCTGCTTCGCCCTTCTTTACCATATTCAAAGCAACCACTATAGAAGAATTCTTCTTTTGGCGTATTGCCATAACCGGTGCTTCATCATTTGAAATTACTTCATCCGCATTGATAACCAAAATACGTTCTTTGTCATATTCATATCGATCTAACTCAGCTTGTACCAATGCCTCTTTTCCAATAAGTATAACCTGAATGCGTTCATCTTCCCTGACCGCCTCTACTGCACCCTTTACAATTTCTCTGGGTGCATTATCACCACCCATTGCATCTAAAGCAACTTTTACCTTATCCGTCATCTGTTTTATCTCCTCAATACAGATTTGATGTTACCCAAAAGAACATCCTATGATTAGTATCATGTTATTCACCATACAAGAATAAATATACTAAATATTACTATAGAAATCAACTATAAATTACTCAAACTTTCCATATATTATTTAAAACAACTCTTTAAATTAATAAATATTTTTTACTACAATTTCTTTTTATAAAAGAAAGAATGCATAGAAATAAATCCCAATTCCTTTGGCTGCACAATTTGTTCCGTACTACCAACAAACAAAACACCTTCATCTTTTAATGCTTTATTAAATTTAGCATATATCTCAAGTTTTGCTTCCTCTGTAAAATAAATCATTACATTTCGGCATACAATCAGGTCACATTTTTCTGGATAAGAATCTTTTAACAAATTATGCTGCTGAAACTTCACTCTCTTTTTTACATCTTCTGAGATGGAATATGTAGTATCATTGATTTTCTCAAAATATTTCTGTTTAAACTCCTCTGGCAGTCCCTTTAAACTCTTTACAGAGTATAAACCAGCTTTGGCTTTCTCCATAACCTGTTTATCTAAGTCTGTAGCAATAATTTCTATTTGATTTAAAGGTATAAATTTTGCTAAGAGCATTACTAAAGAATAGGGTTCATCACCGGTAGAACATGCCGCACTCCAGATTTTTAAGGATTTTCCATACTTTTGAAATAATTCTGGTAATATAGTACTTTCCAATAATTTCCATTGTTCTGGATTCCGATAAAATTCCGACACATTAATTGTAAGATAATTTACAAACTCTTCATATTTTTTTGTATCTTTTTTTAACAATGCCACATAATCCTTATACTTTGTTATATTACTTTTCCCAATTAGTGTATCAATTCTCCTCTTCATCTGTCTTTCTTTGTAAGCGTTCAAGTCAATTTTTGTCAATTCAAATATATCTTTTTTAAATACTTCGTAGCTGTCCTCCATAATTGAGCCCCCTTTTAAAAAGTAAACCTATATGCCTGCTTTACTTGTGCTACTATAAACGAAAGCTATCACACTTATTACATTATCCTTTGTGTGATAGCTTTTATACACATGTATATTTCCATCTGGCATTTATCTAAATACTATAACTCCTTCAGATAAATCATGAGAAATACCATCTTATGATTATTCTTCTACTTCTTCTGTAGAATCTGCTGCAGACTCATTAGAGTCTAAAGCTTTTACACTTAGGCTAATCTTCTTATCTGCACTATTGAAATCTACAACTTTTGCTGTAATCTCCTGTCCAATCTTCAATACATCAGAAGGTTTTTCTACATGGTCTCTTGAAATTTGTGATACATGAAGAAGAGCATCAATTCCTGGCTCTAATTCCACAAATGCACCAAAATCTGTCATACGTGCAACTTTACCTGTTACTTCTGAACCAGCCGCATATTTTTCTTCAGCACGAATCCATGGATTCTCCTCTTCAAATTTGAGACTTAATGCAATTTTTTCTCCTTGAATATCTTTAATAAGGACTTTTACTACATCTCCAACTTTGAAAATTTTCTTAGGACTTTCCACACGTCCCCATGACATTTCAGAAATGTGTAACAAACCATCTGCTCCGCCTAAGTCAATAAATGCACCAAAATCAGTCACATTTTTCACAGTACCTTCTACAGTCATACCAACACTGATTCTTTCAAATAATTCTTTCTGCATTTCTTGTTTCTTTGCAACCAATAACTGCTTACGGTCACCAATAATTCTTCTTCTCTTAGGATTAAATTCTGTAATTACAAATTCAATCTCCTGACCAGCATACTTTGAAAGATTCTTCTCATAAGTATCTGATACTAAACTTGCAGGGATAAATACTCTTGCCTCTTCAATTACTACACTCAATCCACCATCTAATACATTAGAAACTGTTGCTTTCAATACTTCTTTGTTATTGAATGCTTCTTCAATTCTCTTATTACCTTTTTCTGCTGCAAGACGTTTATAAGTCAATAGTACCTGACCTTCTCCATCATTCACCTTCATAACCTTTGCTTCCATTGTGTCACCAACGTTAACAACTGTTGTCAAGTCAATATTAGGTGTATTGCTATATTCATTTCTTGTAATGATACCATCTGCCTTGTAACCTATATTTAAGACGATTTCGTCCTCTTTTACGCTAATGACTGTCCCTTCTACAATTTCTCCATTGTGGATTGTTTTAAATGATTCTTCTAACATTTGTTCAAAGCTCTGTTCTGACATGCTTCTTGAACCTCCTTAATAATATTATTTGNGGTTGATGCCCCTGCTGTAATNCCTACGCTACGAAAAGACTGGAACGATTCCAAATCTAAGTTAACAAGTGTCTGTATATAGTAAGTATTTTTACATTCTTTTTTACATATCTCATACAATTTTTGTGTATTAGAACTGGTCTTACCTCCTATCACAATCATTGCATCCGAGATTTTTGCCAACTGCCTCGCTTCCTTCTGTCTGACCTCAGTAGCATTGCAAATTGTATTTAAAGCAATTATATCATACCTCTTTTTTGAAATTATTTCAACTAATTCTTGAAATTTCTTGTAATTAAATGTCGTTTGGGATACAATACATACTTTTTTTCCTTTTTCAGGCTGAAAATTCTCTGCTTCTTCCATAGTTTCAATCACTGTTACATTATTGTCTCCCCATCCTTTAATCCCTTCTACTTCAGGATGTTCTGCATTACCAATAATTACCACTTCTTCGCCCTGTTCGGTATGTTCCTTTACAATATTATGAATTTTTTTTACAAAGGGACAAGTGGCATCCACAATTCTTATACCTTTCTTATCCAACATCTGATACACTTCTTTTGCTACACCATGGGAACGGATTATCACTGTTCCTTCGGTAATTGCCTGCAATTCTTCTGGAGTGTTGACCACTACAACTCCTTTTTCTTTTAAATCGCTAACCACTTCTTCGTTGTGAATAATAGGACCATACGTATAAACTTTCTGACCTGCTGCTGCTTCCTTGTAGACCATATCCACAGCCCTCTTCACTCCAAAACAAAAACCGGCACTATCTGCTAACTGCACATCCATTCTATCACCTCATTTACAGTTTTCATGAAAAAGAACTGTTATCTTATTCACAACTTCTTCGATTGTCATATCTGAACTATCTAACAATAATGCATCTTCTGCCTGTTTTAGTGGAGCAATCTTTCGTTCCATATCCTGTTTATCCCTGGCAATAATATCCCGTTCAATCTCTTCTATACAACACTCTATTCCCTTATTCTGCAATTCTTTATATCTACGGTTAGCACGAACACCAGAACTTGCTGTCAGATATATTTTTAAATCCGCATCAGGAAGAACATGTGTTCCAATATCTCTTCCATCCATTATGACATTTTCTTTTTTTGCCAGATTCCTTTGCAAATCCAGAAGCTGGATACGGACATCTTTATTTTTGGCGGCTATTGATGCCATTTTCCCTACTTCCTCTGTCCGGATAAATCCACTAACATTTTCTCCATTCAAAATTACCTGCTGTTCTCCATTGATATAGGACAATTCCACATTTACAGATTTCGCAAAATGGCTAATTTTTTCATCTTCCTCTGCTTCTACATGGTTTCTTAATAGATATAATGCAATGGCACGATACATTGCCCCTGTATCTACATAAATAAAATCCAGATTTTTCGCAACCTGTTTTGCAATTGTACTCTTTCCAGCTCCTGCCGGACCATCTATTGCTATATTATAACTCATATCTTCCTCCTACTGCATCTTATTACTACTCTTTACCCTTTTTTCTAAATTAATCTCCAATACTTATTCCTGCTAAATAACCAGTAGACCATGCAATTTGCAGGTTATATCCTCCTGTCAGTGCATCTAAATCTAATACTTCCCCTACGAAATATAATCCATTGATGATTTTGGATTCCATAGTCTGTGGATTTATATCTTTAACAGAAATCCCACCTTTTGTAATAATTGCTTCATTATATCCCCGCAAGCCCTTCACAGCCATACGAAAATGTTTTAATAAATTTACCAGTCGGTTTCTCTCTTCCTTTGTTACAGAATTTATAGATTTATTTTTTTGAATTCCGCTTAATTCAACTATAACAGGAATCAATTTCTGAGGAAGCAACTTATCTAACCCATTTTTAAATTGCTTATTATGAATTTCCTCGAAATCCCTTAAAATTCTTGCATGCAATTGCTCCTCAGTCAACGCTGGCTTTAAGTCAATTTCTACTTCCATTGACTGTTTTTGTATATACCCGGATACATAACTGCTGGCACTAAGCACAAGAGGTCCACTAATTCCAAAATGTGTGAACAACATCTCTCCAAAACCATCATATATCTTTTTTTTCCCTGCAAACAGTGTTAAACCCACATTTTTTAAAGATAATCCCTGTAATCCTTTTACAAAAGTATCCTCTATCTCAAATGGCACTAATGCAGGGTATAATTTGGTAACCTGATGTCCCATATCCTTCGCCAAACGATATCCATCACCTGTCGAACCAGTACTAGGATAAGATATACCACCTGTTGCCACAATGACTGCATCTGCCTTAAAAATTTTATTTTCTCCATCTTTTCTTACAATTACACCTTTAGTATGCCCATTTTCTTCTAAAATCTCTTCCACTTTTGTGTATAATAAAACCTTTACTTCCAATTTTTTCAACTCTTTTTGCAAAGCAACTATTACATCTGAAGATTTGTCAGATTCTGGGAAAACTCTCTCTCCCCGTTCAATTTTAGTTTTTAACCCCAATTCCTCAAAAAAAGCAATGGTTTGATAATTGTCAAATTGGTAAAATGCACTATACAAAAATTTTTTATTAGTAATCACATTAGAAAATAATACATCCATATCCGATGCATTTGTAATATTACATCTTCCCTTTCCTGTAATAAAAAGCTTCTTTCCAAGTTTTTCATTTTGTTCCAATAACGTAACCCTATGTCCGTCTCGGGCAGAGGTGATGGCTGCCATCATTCCTGCTGCACCACCACCTACTACAATAACTTGTTTCATCCTATTATTTGCAACCTCCTATTTCCACCAGTAAGCTTCATTCTCTCCAAGCTCCAGATTCTCACTTTTATATGCCCCCGAATCCACCTGAAACACAATTTTTTCTATATCTTCCAAGTTATCCAGCAGACTTTTTGCAATACTCTCTAAAATGACTTCCTCTACTTTTTTGCTAACATCAACAATAGGAGCACTGTCTTTTGCAAAACTTATATATATAACATCTTTTTTTTGTTTAATTCCATTTACTTCAATTTCAATGGTATTTTCTTTAAATAATTCAATTACTTTCTTTATAATATTCTCTACTGTAACTTCTTCGTCTTTCATTAAATAAGCTGTTTCACTAACACTCTGCATGGTATCCATATCAATTGTATATACCTGAATTCCCACTTCCCCTGATTCGGTCACTGTTTTTGTAACTTCAGGCTGATTACTTGTAGAAATTTCTTCTTGCTTTATTTCTTTGTTGCATCCTATAGAAAGTGTTAGCAATAACACACACAACACAAGCGATATTCTTTTCATAATCCCTATATTTTCCTTTCCCGTAACATACGCTACTTTGGTTATTTATATCAATTCACTATCTGAACAGATACACTATTTTTCTTCTTTTAATACTTGTTTATTCTTATAAATATAATCAATCAGCGATACTATTGTTAATACAACAGAAAGATAGATAAAAATCTGTTCTAACAGGGTATAATAAGGAATACTGTCCAAATGAAAAATCAGCAAAATGGACATCATCATCTGGGAAATGGTCTTAAATTTCCCCCATTTACTTGCCGCAATTACAACACCATTATCAGATGCTACTAAACGAAATCCACTAATTGTAAATTCTCTGCTTATAATTACAATTGCTGCCCATGCTGGGAAATGGAGTTCTGGCATAGCCACAAAGCAAATTAATGCAGCACACACAAGCAGCTTATCTGCCAAAGGATCCATAAATTTCCCAAAATTTGTTATTAAATGTTTTTTTCTTGCAATATATCCATCCAAAGTGTCTGTAAGACAGGCAATACAAAACACAACCCCTCCTATATAATTATTATAGGGTATGTCATCCACCAGCATTGCCACCACAAAAAAAGGTATGAGCAATACTCTTAAAATGGTTAATTTATTTGGTAAATTCATCTATTCAATCAACCTTTCTGTTTATTTTATTCCCACACTACCTCACCTACTAAATCATATTCCTTCGCATCGGTAATCTGAACCTTTACAAACTCTCCAGACATCAGTTCATGAGAACAAGAAACAAAAATATATCCATCCACATTAGGTGCATCTTTATAAGTTCTTCCAATAAATATATTTTCATCTGGAAGTCGGCCTTCTATTAAAACCTCTACCTTTTGATACAACATATCTTCTGCCTTTTGGAATGCAATTTCTTGTTGCACTTCCATAATTTCATCCCGCCGTTTTTTCTTCACTTCTTCTTCAATCTGGTCTGGCAATAAAGCAGCAGGGGTATCTTCCTCCATAGAATAAGGAAATACTCCCAAACGGTCAAATTTCATTTCTTTTACAAATTCCAGCAATTCTTTATGTTCTTCTTCCGTTTCTCCTGGAAATCCGCTAATCAAGGTGGTTCTCAAACAGATATCTGGTATTTCCTTACGAAGTCTGGTTATGATATCTACCAATTCCTGTTTGTTGGTTCTTCTTCCCATTCTACGGAGTACTCCATCTGATCCATGCTGGATTGGCATATCCAAATAGTTACATATTTTTTCTTCCTCTTTTATAACTTGTATCAATTCATCTGTTATTTCTTCTGGATAGCAATATAAAATACGAATCCAGCGTATACCAGTAATTTTACATAATTCCCTTAAAAGTTGCGGCAATTTTTTTTCACCATATATGTCTTTTCCATACATGGTAGTTTCCTGGGCAACCAAAATCAGCTCTTCTACACCATTTTTCGCTAATGCTTCTGCTTCCTTTAGCAAACGTTCCATCGGAACACTTCTATAATCACCCCGAATGCTGGGAATAATACAATAGGTACAATGCTTATCACAACCTTCTGCAATTTTAAGATATGAAAAATATCCACCTGTTGTATTAATACGTTTGGTATCTACTAACGGAAGATAATTTACATCTTTATACTTCTCTACTGCCTGTCCTTGCAAAACTTCTTCTACTACCTCACAGATGTTCTCGTAACTGGTAGTTCCAAGAACAGCATCTACCTCAGGAATCTCTTTGCGAATCTCTTTCTGATACCTCTGGGCAAGACAACCAGTCACAATAAGGACTTTTAGTTTTCCACTCTCTTTTAACTCTGCCATCTCCAAAATAGTTGTAATACTTTCTTCTTTTGCATCATGAATAAAACAGCAGGTATTCACTACTATAATCTCTGCCTCTGTTTCATCATCTGTAATTTCATATCCAGATTCTTTGAGCATACCAAGCATAAATTCACTATCTACTAAATTCTTATCGCATCCTAAAGAAACAAATAATATCTTCATGTATTTCTCCTACTCCTATTTGCATTTTACTGATTCTACACAGTTGTACATAAGCATAGCAATGGTCATTGGTCCTACTCCGCCAGGAACTGGTGTAATTGCAGATACTACTGGTTCTACATCTTCAAAATCCACATCTCCACACAATTTATTATTTTCATTTCTGTGAATTCCTACATCAATTACCACTGCACCTTCTTTTACATATTCTTTTGTGATAAATTTAGGTTTTCCAATTGCTACAACCAAAATATCTGCACGTTTTGTTACTTCTTTTAAATCTTTTGTTCTGGAATGGCATATTGTAACTGTTCCATTTTCTCTAAGAAGTAATAAGGAAATTGGTTTCCCCACAATGTTACTTCTTCCTATTACTACACATTCTTTTCCTTCAATTTCAATGTTGGAACGCTTTAATAGCTGTATAATTCCTGCTGGAGTACAGGATACAAAACCCTCCTGCCCAATACTAAGTGCACCTACACTTTGTGGATGAAAGCCATCTACATCTTTTTCTGGTGAAATAGTCTGGATTACAAGATCCTCATCAATATGTTTTGGCAAAGGAAGCTGTACTAGAATACCGTTCACATCTTGTCTTTGATTTAAAGTTACAATTAAATCCAGCAATTCCTGTTGTGTAATGGTCTCTTCTAATTCATATGCTAAAAAACGAATCCCAATATATTCACATGCTTTCTTTTTATTCCCGACATAAACAGTAGAGGCAGGGTCATGTCCTACTTGTATTACAGCTAAGGTAATTTCTTTTCCTTCCTGTTTATATCCGGTTACTTTTTCTTTTAATTCCTCTTTAATCTCATTTGAGATTTTCTTTCCATCAATAATAAATGCTATATTTTTCTCCCTGTGAAGAATATAGTCTGTAACAGTTCAACTCACAGGCTTTACTGTTACAAAAATCTTCACGTTCCTTTCCTCTATAATTTTGTATATGCAATCCTATTCTATATTCTATAACAGATTTTCTACAAAGAAAAGAGAAAAAAGAAAAAAAAATAGTCAGACATGGCAAAATATAGTTACTGTTCACACCTACGGTGCTAACAGTAACGGAATCCAGCCTATTTATAATTCGCCTTCGGCGAAAGGCTGGATTCTTGGCTGTTTTATGTTCTTGGCACATAGCTTGACAGCAAGTGTCAAGCTTGTGAGTGAACAGTAACAAAATATAAACTAGCCTCTATTGTTTTGCCAATCTGACTAATATATAGATAATATAATTCCTAATCTCTCACATCAGATAATTCCACTATACAACAATTAATGTACTATAACCATCTTCCTGCAGTACTTTTTCAATTCGTTCTGCTCTGCTATAATCCTCAAACCGCCCAACTAAAACCCGGTAGTACTCCCCATAAGGCTCTACTGCCACTGTATAACCCATGTTACCCAATTCATCTGCCAGTCTTATTGCATTTTCCTGATTACGGAATAATCCTACCTGTATACGATAATATTTTTTTTCTTCTGTTTTGCCTCCCACTGTTTCTAAAATTCCTTGTGCTATGGCATTGGCTATGGCATCAAAATTTTCATCAAAAATCTGATTGTCATTATCGGTATTGATAAATCCTGCCTCCACCAATACTGCTGGCATATTCGTCCGGCGTAACACAGCCAAATCTTTCCGGATACTTCTTCCCAAGTTATCAAATCCTACCTGTTCCAGTTCACTGTTAATATTGTCCGCTAATACCTCTTTTATGTCCCCATCATTATACAATAAGGTCTGAACTCCTGAATATTGGTTACTGTTAGGACTTGCATTCCGATGTATTGAAATAAAATAATCCGCATTTTCCATATTTCCTATGCGTGCTTTCTCATTTGGAGATTGATAAACATCTTCTGTCCTTGTATAAACCACATCAACTCCATTATTTTCTAGAATTTCTCCAATTGCTAAAGTAAGACGGAGATTATCTGCTTTTTCTGTCCTTCCATCATAAGTAGCACCATTATCCCATCCTCCGTGACCTGCATCCAATACAACTCTTGTCGCCATACAAACACCATTTTTTATTTATAGTATGCTTTCTTTATCTCTATGTTCCAAGATTTTACATAAATAATTTATCCTGCTTTATCCTATTTATACATTATGATACACGGTTTCTATACCTTTCAAAATAACATAACACAAATAACGGCATTAGTTTATTACCAATGCCGCCATTTTCGAATATTTTATAGTTATTGTTCACACCTACGGTGCTAACAGTAACATTTTACACACGATTATAGTTAATCAAACATCCTTTTAAAATAATTTCACGTTCATCATCAGTAAGCTCACCCATCTTCAAAGTAAATTCCTTTAAGCTGTCACCTACTACAAAAGCCTTAATGTCTGTTGCCTTATCACGAACCGCCTTTGCTATATCTGGTACAAAAATATAATCTCCATTGGAGAATGGTAAATTCTCATCCTCATATAAGAATGGAAGCATACCCCAGTTAATTAAATTAGAACGATAACGTTTTGTTGCATATTCTTTTGCAATATTTGCCCATCCGCCAAGTACTTTTTGACAAGATGCTGCCTGTTCTCTAGCTGAACCATCACCTGGTTTTACTGCATAAATTGTACTTCCGATTCCTGTGTTTGTTTTATCCACTCCATCAAAGGTATCTTTAATCTTGTGGAATACTTCTTTCATCTCTGGAAGCACTTCACCCATACATTTTCCAGCAAGTCTTGCTTCTTCTGCTGCATGGACTTCTTTTGCTCTTCCAACATAAGCAGGGTCTTTTCTTGACAAAGTAAATTCTGCTAATCCAATTGGGTTAGAACGGTAAGAAGAAGTCTCTCCAGATGGAATCAATTCATCTGTAGTGGTAACCGGGTCATGAATCTCAGAAACCACTTTTAATAATAAGTTGTCTGTTAATNCAGACATAACTGGCCAGTCTTTGATATTTGGTCCAAATTGAATCTCCTGTTTTGGATCTGCTACACCTTTGCTGTCAAATACACGGTTATCATATATTGTCTTATCAAAGAAATATTTTGGATGTGTAAATTCTACATCCATCTCCGTTGCAGGAGTTAAATATCCCTTATTTGCAGCCGTTGCAGCAATGGAACGTGCATCCATTAATGCCACAGAAGAAATCTGTCCATTCTGTAATTTAGAACCTTCTCTATTCGGGAAGTTTCTGGTTGAATGACGAATACTAAAGGCATTGTTTGCAGGAGTATCTCCAGCACCAAAACATGGTCCACAGAATGCAGTCTTCATAACTGCTCCAGCTCCCATAAGTTTTGCAGCAGCTCCGTTCTTTACTAATTCCATATATACTGGCATACTTGCAGGATATACACTCAAAGTAAAGGCATCTGCACCAATGCTTGCACCATTTAAAATATCTGCTGCATCACAAATATTTTCAAATCCACCACCAGCACATCCAGCAATAATACCTTGTTCTACATATAATTTACCATTTTTTACTTTGTCTGTTAACTTAAAGTCAACCTGACCATCCAGACTTACTAATGCTTTCTGTTCGCAATCATGCAATACGTCCATTAAGTTTGCATTTACTTCCTCAATGGTGTAAGTGTTACTTGGATGGAACGGCATAGCAATCATTGGCTTGATGGTAGATAAGTCTACATAAATCATTCCATCGTAATAAGTAACATCTGCAGGATTCAATTCTTTATATTCTTCCACACGACCATGTATATCATAGAATTCTTTAATCTTTTCATCAGTTTTCCAGATAGAGGACAGACAAGTAGTCTCAGTTGTCATAACATCTACACCAATACGAAAATCTGCACTAAGATTTGCTACACCTGGTCCTACAAATTCCATAACCTTATTATTTACATAACCGTTGGCAAATACTGCTCCGATAATAGCAAGTGCCACATCCTGTGGACCTACTCCCTTCATTGGTTCTCCAGTCAGATATACACCAATGACACCTGGCATGTTGATATCATAAGTCTGGGATAATAACTGTTTTACAAGCTCTGGTCCACCTTCACCCATTGCCATAGTACCAAGTGCTCCATATCTGGTATGGCTGTCAGAACCTAAAATCATCTTACCGCCACCTGCCAACATTTCACGGGCAAACTGATGAATAACCGCCTGATGAGGTGGTACATAAACTCCACCATATTTTTTTGCACAAGTAAGACCAAACATGTGGTCATCCTCGTTAATAGTTCCCCCAACTGCACAAAGACTGTTATGACAATTTGTAAGTACATAAGGAATTGGGAACTTCTCCAATCCCGAAGCCCTTGCAGTCTGAATAATACCTACAAAAGTAATATCATGGGAGGTTAACTTATCAAATTTAATTTTTAATTTTTCCATATTTCCAGAAGTATTATGTGCTTCTAAAATATGATAAGCCATGGTTCCTTTTGCAGCCTGTGTCTTATCAGGTGCAGAACCAAGTTTGCTCTGTAACAAAGCTGCAGCTTCATTATTATCTTCTACAATCTCTGTTCCATTTAGCAAATAAACACCATTGTCGTACAATTTTATCATAAAGGATCCTCCTATCTTATGTCTTTCCACCTATCAGAACATTACTGTTCACACCCGTGGTGCTCACAGTAACGAAACCAGCCCATTTAAAGTCTGCCTTCGTCAGAGGTCTGGATTCTTCCCTGCCACTACTTATTCCTACGGACTTTGCAGTAAATGCAAGGTCATACAGTGAACAGTAATATCAGAATTTCTCTGTAGTGAAAATTACGTTAACACACCTTTTCATTATAATGATACAAGATTTAAATTGCAATATTTTTTCATCAATTTTCAATTATTGGCATAAAAATAAATTTTTCTGGTTGTATTTTAAATTATGCTTTGTTATAATATACGAGGTTGTGAAATTTTTGGAATTTTTCATTTTAAAATATGGAGGTGTCTATGAAGCACGTAATTTCTCCTCTGGACTTAACCGTTCAGGAATTGGAATATATTTTGACACTTGCAGAAGATATGATTGCTGCACCTGATAAATATAAAGATGTATGTCATGGTAAGAAACTGGCGACTTTATTTTATGAACCTAGTACCCGTACACGGCTTAGCTTTGAAGCTGCAATGATGAACCTTGGAGGTAATGTACTTGGATTTTCTTCTGCAGATTCCAGCTCTGCATCAAAAGGGGAAAGTGTAGCAGATACCATTCGTGTTATTTCCAGTTATGCGGATATTTGTGCAATGCGTCATCCTAAAGAAGGTGCTCCTCTAGTTGCTTCCCAGTACTCCTCTATTCCTGTTATCAATGCGGGAGACGGAGGTCATAATCACCCAACACAGACTTTAACTGATTTGTTGACTATTAAAAAGTTAAAAGGTCGGTTGAATCATTTAACTATTGGTGTCTGTGGTGATTTAAAATTTGGCAGAACCGTTCATTCTTTGATTCGTGCCATGATCCGCTATGAGAATATTCGCTTTGTTATGATTTCACCAGAAGAATTGCGTATCCCAGATTATCTAAAAAAAGAAGTTCTGGACGCACAGAATATTCCATATAGTGAAGTTTCCGTTTTGGAACCGGTTATGCCAGAACTTGATTTGTTATACATGACCAGAGTACAAAGAGAACGTTTCTTTAACGAAGAAGATTATATTCGTTTAAAGGACAGTTTTATCCTAGATAATAAAAAGATGAAACTTGCAAAAGAAGATATGCTTGTACTCCATCCTCTGCCAAGGGTGAATGAAATCTCAACAGAAGTAGATGATGATCCTCGTGCTGTTTACTTTGAACAGGCAAAGTATGGTGTTTATGTACGAATGGCTTTGATAATGACTTTACTTGGATTGGAGGTTTAACAGCATGTTAAATATTAGCGGATTAAGTGATGGTGTTGTAATCGACCACATACAACCAGGTGGTGCTTTTGAAATTTACAATTATTTAAAATTAGATAAATTAGACTGTAGTGTTGCCATAATAAAAAATGCAAAAAGCAACAAAACAGGAAAGAAGGACATTATTAAAATTGAAGGTCCTTTGTGTGTGGATTTGGATATTCTTGGTGCTCTTTCTCCGAATCTTACTGTCAATATTATCAAAGATGGGAAGATTATTGAAAAAAGGCACTTAAATTTACCAGAGAAGGTAACGAATATTCTTCGTTGCAAAAATCCACGATGTATCACTTCTATTGAACAGGAGTTGACACATACTTTTAAATTAGCCGACAAGAATACAGGAATTTACCGTTGTATCTATTGCGAACAAAGATACAGCAATCGTTCCTAAATCTTTTTCATTTATTAACTTTCTAAAGAAGGGAGGCTTCGGCCTCTCTTTTTTAGTTACTATGAAACTTAGGTGGTGCAAGCTCTTCTATTCTCTTAAAATTTCAATAAACTTCTGAAATTCTTTTGCTGTCAATCCATCCCTTACCTTATAAATCATTTTTTCTGAACTTATTTTCTGTAACCGGGGTAATTCTGGCAGAATAGAATGAAAATACATTTCTTTTTTTAAATCATCCAATTGTTCTTGCAGTATTCCTAAAATCTTTTCCCGTTCTGCAAGCTTGATTTGTGCATGATTCTTAGATATGGTTTCAAAATAATCAATATTATAAATTTGATTTTCCCTGATGTCTTCATCTATATCTCTTGGCACAGCCAAATCAATAAAAATTTTATTAGTAATCTCCTGCTTTTCTACTTCCCCTGCGGTAATAGTAAAATGCGGAGATGTAGTGGCACTAATTATAATATCACAATCTTTCATATATGGATATCGCTCTGCAAAAGGTATATAAGTGACTTTAGACATTTCAATATAATTACAATTATGCCCTCTGGTTGTTGCCATCACTTCTACATTACCATAAGACAAAATATTTTTTGCCACTATAGTTCCTATCTTTCCACTCACGCCAATCATCATTACTCTTTTTGCATTTCGTTGTGCAACAAAACTTGCTACTAATGTTCCTATGGATACAGAAGATTTTGACATAAGGGTTTCTGTCTTAATTTTCTTTGCAGAGGTAATCGCCCCCTGAAAAATAGTGTGCATTTCATAGGATAACTTCACTATATCATGAGCCAGATAATATGCATCTTTGACTTGCCCAAGTATCTCATCTTCTCCTAAAATCTTTGATTCCATACCAGCCACCACTCGATACAAATGAAGCATTGCCCCATCCTCTGTATATATATTCATACAGGTTTTAAACAAATCATAATCCATTCCCTTATAGGCACACACTTCTTTTGCTACTGTTGAAATATCATAACCATGAAAATAAAATTCAACACGATTACAAGTGGATAATATAACCATATTTTCTTTTAAAAAAGATTTCTGCTCTTTCGGGGAAAAACTCATCTTCTCCCTTATATTTACCATAGCAGACTGATAATTTAAGCTTATACAATTCATATTTCAACCTTCTTCTACTGCTTTTATTCATCCCGAAGTCCATACAACAGAGCATTGCAAATAGCAGCCGCAATATTACTTCCGCCTTTTCTTCCTCTTGCCACAATACATGGACAGGAAAGCTCCATAATAAGCTCCTTTGCTTCTACCACATTTACAAATCCTACAGGAACACCAATAATTCCTTCTGGTTTTATTTTTCCATTTTTTACTAATTCATATAGATGCACCAGTGCTGTAGGAGCATTTCCTATAGCAAAAATAAGCTTTTTGTCCAACTTGGCTGCCTTGTCCATACTTGCGGTTGCTCTTGTAGTTCCATTTATTTTAGCAATCCCAGCAACATCCTCATCACTCATAAAGCAGTAGACTTCCCCACCATATTTTGCAAGTTCCTTTTTGTTAATTCCAGATTTTGCCATTTGGGTATCAGTAACTATACAAGCTCCATTTCTAATGGCTTCCTGTATTTTTTTCACCACATTGTCTGAAAAATACAAATTTTCTAAATAGTCAAAATCTGCTGAAGTATGAATTGCTCTTTTTATAATGGGTGCCTGTAGGGGGTCTAATTCCACATTTCCTAATTCTTCTGTAATAATTTCAAAACTTCTCTTTTCAATTTCCCCAGGCAAAACCTTTTGTAATTTTATCTTATACTTATCCATTAAAATTCAATTCCTTCCCTGGCAATCTTCCCAATGTCAAAGGGATGTTTTACCTTTTGTATATTGGATACATAATCTGCTAACTCAAGTAATGCTTGTGAAGGATTCCTTCCTGTTAATATAATTTCTATATTGGGGGAGCCCTGTTTTATTATCTCACACAGCTCAGACTCTAATAGCAATTCATAGTTACATGCATGAATCACCTCATCCAACACAATTACTATGAATTCTTTCGGATGCTCTGCCATAATCTGTTTTATTGATTTTAGCATTGACATATAATGACTTTTCATTTCCTCTTTTTGCTCTTTTGTCATATTTCGGACAAAGCCATAAAACACTGGTGGATATTTTACATGAATTCCCGGAATTGTCTTTAAAACTTCTATTTCTCCAGAGCTTCCATCCTTCATAAACTGGTAAAAATAAACAGGTATCTTATGCCCTGCTGCCCGAATTGCTAATCCTACGGAAGCGGTTGTTTTTCCTTTTCCATCGCCATAGTAGAGTTCTATCATATCAGCCATCCTCCTTACAAAAAACTTTGTCCGTAACAGGTCAGCCCCCGGCTGACCTGTTACCTTTGTTCTGCAGGTTTTACCAGTTCAAGTATGCCTCATCTTGTTAATTGATCTATCCATGTTTCCCACTCTTCATTTCCTGCCATATAACCATAAGTTTCTTCATCACTAAAAAGCTTCAACAAGCCTTCACGGTATTTTGCAAGAAAAGTTCCATCAACTTCTTTAAATTCTATATGCGAATACAAGAATGAATGAACATAACCACATATCTGCTCTATGGAATCAAACATCCCTTTTGCAATGGAAATCGTTTCTTCAACATTCTTCTCTGCTACAGCTAAGTCTAATTTGCAAGATATCTCTTGATGTCTGCCCATTTCAAATAATCTTGCCAGGCTACTTTCTTTTTCAATATATTTTCTAGCTTGTTCTATATTTTCATCCTGCATAGATAACATATATAGCCTATGCAATACTATATTTAGCATTTGATAATTTGAAAATAATATTTCTTCATAGGACTTGTATGCCTTTTCCTTGCGGTTTGTCTCGCTGTAAATCAATGCCTGCATCTGTTTCTTTTCCATACTATCTTCTGGATAAAAGCTTAAATATTCTTCTGCCTTATCATACATTTCTTTTCTTCTATAATACCCAAATAAAGAACCAGCAGAATTTCTTCTTATTTTCTCATTCTTGCTTTCTAATGCTCTTTCATACCATTCTAAAATCTGCTTTTCGTACACCTCTATGTTCACACTTTGGTCCGTCATACATCTGACATACAATATTACTGCCAATTGCCAAATCAACTGCTCACAATTAGGATATTGCTGTATAATCTTTTGGGCATATTGGAACACATTTTCATAACTTTCATTGTCAAACTTCCGATCTATTTCTTTGATGATACTACTTATCTCTTCTTCTGTCAGTTCATTCTGAAAGGATAAAAGTGTGTCTAGTGTAATATCCAGCAATCTGGCAATAGGAGCGAGTAACATAATATCAGGCTGTGTCACCCCTTTTTCCCATTTATTTACAGCCGGGGTGGTCACTCCTAATCGTTTTGCTATCTCTTCCTGTGTCATATTTTTCTTCTTTCTATACTTGCGGATTACTTCACCAATCTGCATAAAGGCATCCTCCTGACTTTTTTCCTATGTAACAGTTCAGCCATAGACTATGTTCTGGCAAAACATAAATATTATGACTAAGCTGTTACTTCTTGCAATGTTCTTTACTTTCTTAGCATATCAGGGAATGTTTTCTTCCACAAGTGAACAGATGTTAAAATTCATTTAAAAAAATTAACCAACAGGAAATTTCTCCTGTATAGAAGTATATCATATATACTATTATTGAGCAAATTTATGTGTATAGTTCAATTATTAATTTGTTACTGTGCACACCTACGGTGTGCACAGTAACGGAATCCAGCCTATTAAGAGTTCGCTTTCAGCAAAAGGCTGGATTCTTCTCTACCACTACTTATTCTTACGTACTTTGCACTTGCTGCAAAGTACTACCTGTGAACAGTAACATTAATTTTTCTATTTCGTTACGCTTCCATTCCCCATTCCTTTAGTTGATTAGCATTTCCCAAATCGCCAAATGCTACTGCTAATCTCCCTCTTGAAACATAAGCATTAAAATTACCTAACAGTTCATCAACATCAAATACATTTCCACTTACTTTTCCATTCGGTCAAGGGACTTAAACATCAAGTATACATTGTGCATAAATTTGTTCATCAAGACAATCTTTAATTTCATCTATATCCATTTGTATATTTCTAATATCAAAATAATCAATTGGAAGTCTATCTATAAATTCACTACACAATGGTAAAATTTCCGAGGTTCTATTTTTTTTAATACATTTACATACCTCTTTCTTTAGAGAATTAAATTCTTCCTGTAGGCATATATCCTCATTAATAGTATCATAAATTAATAGAATATCTTTAAATACTTCATTTCTTTTCTTGGGAAAATATGGTTGTTTTAACTCCTCTAATATTACACTTGATACCTTTCCTATATTACTTTCAACTGCAACAACTTTTTTCCCTGCTGCAATCATCAGTTCATCCGTAATGCCAAAATATACTTCCAATATTTCTATATGAACTCCAACATCAAAAGTAACTATCCGATCATCAGGCAACTGAATTGCTGTAAAAAACATTTCAACAGATACAGCTCCATTATGATGACGATTGTCGCTACATCTAACATAAAATGCCAGTTTGTCTGAATATCTCTTTATGTAATATATACACCCTTTATCCAGAAACACTTCTCTATATCCATTATCATTTAAAACTTTTCCTACTGTCCTCTCTATATCTTGCTTAAACATACTAATCTCCTTTCACTTGCACTTCCGTGGTACATACATATATCATTTCATCATAAACTAATATTGCTCCTTTTTCCGCTTTAATATGACAAGTATTTGTTTCCTTATAACCGCGTTTCAAATACATTTCTTTGGCTGGTAATGATGAATCAATATGTACCCTATCATATTCTCTCCCAATCTTTTCCTCTGCAAAATCCATTAACTGGCTTCCATACCCTTTTCCTTGATACTCCGGCAATACAAATAACCGGTTAATCACATTGTTTTTTAAGGTAACCGTACCAATTGGTATTTCATTTTCCTTAAGTAACCACACTAAACCATTTTCTATATCTTGATTAATATTTTTTTCACAATGATGCTTTAGAAAAAATTCTACAACACCATTTGCATAGTACTTTGGATATATTTCTGTTATTGTCTTTCTAGTAATCTTTGTTACCATTTCCAGATTTTCTTTTCCAGCCTTATAAATCATACTTTCATTTTCTCCCATATTTGCTCCTTCTATATCCACTGAATGAACGCTGTTTTGTCTTCACTGTTGTATCCTGCATTTCTATAAAAGTTAAGTGTACTTTCCTTTTTGGATCCAGTTAATAACATCAACTTATAACAATTTTCTTTTAATGCTATATTTTTTGCATAATTCAAACACTTTGTCGCCAACCCTTTCTCACGATACTTCTCATCTGTAATCACATTTTCTACAAATGCATAGGGTTGTTGATTATGTGTTAAATTAGGAATAATGATACAAACGCAAGAAGATACAATTATACCATCTTCTTCCACTACAATAATATGGTGATTATCATCTTCTATTATTTTCTTCCAAAGCTCCATCATCTCCTCTGTCTTCTCTGGCATCGGATTGTCATGAAGCTGCATATATAAAGTCATCAGACCATCAAAATCATTTTCTGTAATTTCACGAATCATTGGTTTTCTCCTCCTTAACATAAATATAGCCTCTCGGATTGTTCAGCCCCTATTTTATGCTGTTTTCAAATCCTATTTTTATAAAATTCCCCCACTTTTTTTGCCAAAACACTTGACAAATCCCTCAAAAAATGCGGT
>JAAVHR010000024.1 GCA_014799595.1 Clostridiales bacterium
TTATAAATACATCTTCGATGTATGGGGGCAAAATCTTGCATAATTTCATTCTTGGCACATAGCTTGACAGCAAGTGTCAAGCTTGTAAATGAACAGGAGCATAGCCATACATACTCATACAGTTTAGCCAGCCAAATGTCTATATTTCTTTGCAAGCAAGCTTGCATGAAATATAGACGTTTGTCAGGACTTTCATAGTAAGTAAAAAAGGCAGCCTAACGACTACCTAATTCTTTACTGCTAAATTTCTCATTACCTTAATCGCACCTTTTTTTACTATGCATTTAAAATGTTCCTTGCAATACTCCAAATATGCCTCCTGTTCAGAAACCAAACTGGCAAAATCTTCTGCGGAAAAACATATTTTTTCTAAGTTCTTTATGGCAATCCTTCCCTTTTCAATGGTCAAGTAAAACATGTCATTCTTTTTATCCTTATACAACTGGCTTTTTATATTCATAGTTTCTGGAACTGTCTGGCAAAATTGTTCAACTTCCTCTAAATTTTCAAACTGGTAAACCCGGAAAAATGTCTTTTTCTCCTTTTTGCCAGATTTTTTGTTAGCTTTGCTCTTATCAGAATCTTTGATATCTTCTTCATCCATAACCTGTTCAAGCATTTCATCCAATTCTTGGTTCTGAATACCCTCAATGGCTGAGCGGATATGTCCTAACATACTTTGTAATGCATGTTCAGAACGTTCTGAAAAAGTAATTGCCAAACCATTCTTTGGAAGGGGCATAACCTGCATCGCCAATGTATCACCATTGGTTTCATAGCCAACTTCATCGTGTGCTTGTTTAACCACATCTTCTAAAAAGCTCCTGGCTTTATCCTTATTGGTAAAAAAATCTTCTATCCTTAATCCGTGTTCGTTCATATCTTCTTCTGATAAGATACAACGAACGGTATGTTCATCTAATTTTTGAAAAGTCATAAGATGTACCTCCCCTTATTGGCATAAGTAACATTAATTAATATTTTATATTTTTTATAATATGTCTATTATAATCTCTATTTTTTTCTATAGCAATACCAAAAATATTTTTTTGCACATTTGAATAAAATAAAGAACAATCTTTTTTTTTCCTTGTGAATTTTGGTTATATCATGTAAGATAATGTTAAGGATTTGCAAAATCATTGTTACTATTCATGGTCATTATAGAAGGTATATGCAGATTCGTCAAGCTTGCTTGTAAAAATCCGCATATATTCTTCTATATGGCAGTGAAAGCTGTCACTCCACCACATAAGTAAAACAGGAGCAGTGTTTTTTACTGCGACATACAGCAAAACTGGATGGTTTTTTACGCATGTGTGTGAGGTTGACTGTGAATAGTAACAAATTGTTACAAGTGATATCCTATTTCACACAATCAAAACAAGAATTATCAGGAGGTTTATAACTATGTCAAATTGGAAAACCATTACACCAGAGGAGTTGCAAAAAAACCCATTTACCTTAATTGGAAAAGATTGGGGACTTGTTACTGCCGGAACAAAGGAAAAAGTAAATGCCATGACCGTCTCCTGGGGTGGTGTAGGCATTATGTGGGGAAAACCAGTTGCCTTTGTGTTTATTCGCCCACAGCGTTACACAAAAACTTTTGTCGATAACAATGACACTTTTTCTCTCAGTTTTTATGACGAATCCATGCGTTCTACCCTCTCTTATATGGGTTCCCATTCTGGTAAAGATGTGGATAAAATAAAAGAAATGCAGCTTACTACTGTTTTTGAAGAGAATACCCCTTATTTTGAAGAGGCAAATATTGTTCTTTGCTTAAAGAAACTTTATAAGCAGGAAATGCAAGAGGCAAATTTCATAGATAAAAACTGTGTTGAAAAATGGTATCCAGACAGCGATTATCACCACATGTATGTTTGTGAAATCCAAAAAGTCCTAGTGAAATAACACTTTTGGATTACCCCTTCCATTTTTTACTTTATAGGAAAGTTCGTCCTATAAAGTAAAAACGCTCCGCTTAGGATGTGCATAGATGCGTAAGGAATATTGTTGCAAAAAAACATGCAACACGCATCTGGCACGCAAAGTGTGCAATCCCCTCATGAATGAGGGGTTAGGGGAGTTAATGTGGGCTTGCCCACTTTGTTCTGCCAAGGATAATCCGGGATTAGTCAGTCATGCCTTAATAGGTCAATTGATGATATTTTTCCCGAATCATTCTTGGCATTTTTAGCTTTCAATGTAACAGTTCAGCCAGGGGGCTGACCTGTTACGGAATGGGGCAAGCTTCGCATGTAAATTGCCCCATTCCCCTTCCTGTTTTATTCTTTTATACGGTCTGCACAGCGGAGTGTGCAGACCTACTTAAACTGTTACCTTTCAATCACATTACTGCACCAAATTCTTTAAAGGTCTTCCTTCAAAATAGTCTGACAGATTTTCAAGGGTTGACTCAGCAATATTTGCCAAAGCCTCATTTGTAAGAAATGCCTGATGTGATGTGACAAAAACATTAGGCAGAGAAATCAATCTTGTCAGTACACCATCTTCTATAATTTTTCCTGAGTAATCCTCATAAAAAATATCTGTTTCATCTTCATATACATCCAAACCTGCTGCACCTATTTTTTGTGAAATCAGCCCTTTTAATAACGCTTCGCTGTCAATCAGACCACCTCTTGAGGTATTTAATATAAATACCCCTTTTTTCATTTTAGCAATGGTTTCTTCATTGACCAAATGATAATTTTCTTTTACTAAAGGACAGTGTAGAGAAATAATATCTGATTTTTCACATATTTCCTGAAAATCCACATAATGAATATCTGAATCTTTCACTGGATATGGATCGTATGCCAATACATTCATCTGAAATCCTTTACAAATATTTATGAACACTCTTCCAATATTTCCTGTTCCAACCACACCAACGGTCTTGCCACGCAAATCAAATCCAGTCAACCCGTTCAAACTAAAATTAAATTCTCTTGTCCGGTTATAGGCACGATAAAGTTTACGATTTAGAGAAAGCAATAATCCCATGGTATGTTCTGCTACAGAATATGGAGAGTAGGCAGGTACCCGCAATACTTTTATCTTGTCCTTTGCATAGGCTAAATCCACATTGTTAAAACCTGCACAACGCATAGCAATCACACCAATTCCGTATTCACATAATTTATCAATAACTTTTTCATTTATGGTATCATTTACAAATGCAACAACTGCATCGCTACCCTCTGCTAATTTTACCGTTTTTTCATTTAATTTATTTTTGTAATATTCAATCTCTATTTGATATTGGGATTTACGTTTATCAAAAGAAATTTTATCATAACCTTTTGTGTTATAAAAACTGATTTTATGCATCTACCAATACCTCCATTCCTCTATTCCACCTTAGTATATGCATTTTCTCAATTTTTATCCTTTTTACCTTTCTTCTCCTTCTATTTGTTTTGTGTCTTTGTTATAAAAATATACCTGATTAGACAACACTTCGTCCTCAGCCACTTGGGTATGATTTACATCATATACCATATTTTTTAGCAATTCCTCACTGTACTCTTCCTGCTCAACTACAATAATCCATTCATGAATACTGGAAGGCAATAGATAGAGGTTTTTCCCATTTCTATTTGCAAAACAATCCAAAAGATCGGGATAAAGCAATGCGGAGGCTCCATATATACCCAGCTTATTACTCAGGACATACATAAAAGTTTCCCCTGTATCATCCATATCTAACATCATATTTTCTAAAGATTTTTCATATTGTTCTTGGTAATCGTTTTTTTCTATAGAAAACCATTTGTCAATAGCAGATAAACCTTCCTCTTTATTTCTCATTAATTGATACATCATCTTTTCCATAGATTGTATTTTAGGCGGAAACAGCAAAGGTGTATTTTTTAATGCAAGCTGGTATAACTTTTCTATACAAATTCCCCATTCCTGACGTATCGTTTCATTAATGCAAAAGGATTGTATTCCATATTCTTGTCTTTCCAATAAACAATGAAAGGTAATCGCAAATTCTAAATAACGTATATGAGGCACTTTCTTAAGAAATCCTTTATTCATATTGTAATTGACCAGACGAAAGAAAATATTATCCTCATGTCTTTTAAGTTCTGCAAGCTGATCCATCTGTATAGGATTGCGATTCATGGTTTCATGATACATAATGAGAATTTCTTCTGTAATCTCCTCCAGACTTTCTCCTTCTTGATAACGATCATAAAAACATTCCAAATAAATATTTGGAGAAATCTGGCTATCCTCTTTTATGATGATCATACCTTCTAAAACAACCCCGTTATTTTTTTCAATATCTGTAATTTTCACCTGATATTTGTCACCTAATTTTTCTTGAATACTTTGCACTAATTCTTTATAAAAATTCTGATACTCCATATAATCTCCTTTTCACAACACCCTCTATATTATGAAAAGACTCTATCCTCAATTATTCGCTTATCACATGTTTGGAAAAACAGGAACGAAACATTCCGAAATCATATCTAGAAATAACCTGAAACATTAATACAAACTGTTTTATATTCTAACATAATCACTCATATTTTGCAAGCAATAATTGAGAAGGAACATAAAAACACCATATTAAATTACTAATTAACTCTTTATTCCATATAAAATTCAAAAAAATAGAAGTATCACATAATGCAAGAAAGGTAAGGGACAAGGCAATGTATAGTACATTCGTCTTTCCCTCAAAATAAGATTTCCATACTATTTTTAAATTTTGAAATAATATCCATCCATAGAATGCTCCTAAAATATAAATAGCATAATTCCCATAAAATATTCCAATTCCAGTTAATACCATAATTGTGGCAAATTCTATAACCAGAAGATTTTTCTTATACTCTCTTTCTTTGTGTTGCTGTATCATTAGACCTTCTCTATAAATCATTTGGACTACAATATAACCACCAATTCCTGCAGCATTATATGGTGTAAACAAAAAATAAAAATCTGCTAGAATGACCGCAAAGCGAAGTTTCCAAAGCCAATTTTTCCATAAATATGGATATTCTTTTCCCCATAAGGAAAATGTAGTTTCTAAAAAAAGCATCCATATTATCCAATATTTTAGCTGGTATGTCTCCATACTTTTTTTTGAAAAACAATCCAGATAAAGAAGAGAAATATAAAATACCCCAATAATTATACTAAAAAAAGTGTATTCTTTTCCCTTCATCATACACATCACATACCTTCCATCTCACGCAATTCCATAAGAAAGTGGGCAAGCCCACATCAACTCCCCTAACCCCTCATTCCTAAGGGGATTGCACACTTTGCGTGCCAGATGCGTGTTGCATGTTTTTTGCAACAATATTCCTTACGCATCTGTGCACATCCTAAGCGGAGCGTTTTTTAATTTATAGGACGAACTTTCCTATAAATTAAAAATAGGATACCCCAAAGTGTAAAAACTATGAAATATCCTATTATATATTCAACTAAGTACTAGCTAGTAATACTAAATTTCCTTTTGCTTCCAACAAATCATCTGCATCTTTTTTAGATACCGGAACGCTGTATAAATATCCTTGTACTTTATTAATTTGTGCATCTTTTAAGAAAGCAACCTGTTCATTATTCTCTACACCTTCTGCAATCACATTTAAATCAAGGCTCTTAGCTAATGTAATAATCGCTGTTACAATTGCTTTGTCACTACTATTTTCGATAATAGATGCCATAAAATTCTTATCTAATTTTAAATTGCTAACTGGCAGATATTTTAAATAATTCATAGAAGAATAGCCTGTTCCAAAGTCATCCAGAGAAAACTTAATTCCAATCTCTTTCAAACGCTGGATAGTATCAATAGAATATGCAATATCATCCAATGCAATACTTTCTGTTATCTCTAATTCTAAATCTTCTGGATGTATTCCCGTTTTTCTAATCACATCTTCTACAGTCTCTACCAATTGGACATCCTTAAATTGTCTGGCAGAAAGATTCACTGCAATGATAATATCACAATACCCCATATCCTGCCATTGTTTCAATTGTTTGCAAGCTTCCAACAAAACCCACTGACCTATCTCTGCAATCACACCAGTTTCTTCTGCTAATTCGATAAATTCATCTGGCATTAAAAGTCCTTTTGTTGGATGATTCCAACGTACCAATGCCTCAAAACCTACAATAGAATCCGAATCCAAATCCACTTGTGCCTGATAATATAATTCAAACTCATCTTTTGCAATTGCTGTATGTAATTCAGACTGTGTCTCCATTTTAGTAATAATCCGTTCGTTCAAAGATTCTTCATAAAAACAAATATTATTCCTGCCAAAACCTTTTGCATTATACAAGGCTGCATCTGCATTTTTTAACAAAGTCTGGGCATTATTACCATCCTTTGGTGCAATTGCAACGCCAATACTCACTGTAATAAAATATTCCTTCAAAGAAAGTGTAAATGGTTTTGTAAAAATATCTTGAATATGTTTTATCTTCTCTTCATATTCCCATATATTAATAATATTCTCGCTAAGAATCACAAACTGATCTCCACCAAACCTTGCAAGGTAGTCGTTCTTATCTAATGCAAGCTTTAAGCGTTCTGCACAATCTAACAACAATTCATCTCCATAAGAATTACCAAGTGTATCATTGATATCCTTAAAATTATCTATATCCAGGTACATGACAGATAAAATATGTCCCTTCCTAAGTACAGACAACTCATAATCCAAATATTCTGTAAATGCTGTCCGGTTAGGCAAACCAGTCAAATAATCTAAGTATGCTAACTTCTTATTATGTTCCTCACTAACCTTTAATTCTTCATACTTTTCGTCTAACTGTTCATTTGCAGCCTGTAATTGATGATATGCTTCCTCTAATTCTTCATAACTTTGTTCAATCTGTTTTTTTTCCATTTGTGCCTTCTTTTCTTTTCTGACACAATTCCAAATACAACCGATTAAAATGATTACTATAATGAAGAAAACAAATCCATACCCCCAAAGGACTTCTTTTGATATCATACTAGACAACTGCATGTTGTTATAAAAAAGCAAACTGTATCCCTCTTTTCTAATGTAATAATATCCCTGCTCATAAAAAACTATACCAATTTATTTTATCATATAAATATAGTATATTCAATCCCTAAATCTCACCCTGTAACTGTTCATGTAACAGTTCAGGTAAGTCTGCACACTCCGCTGTGCAGACCGTAAAAAAGACTAAAACAGGATTGGAATTGGGCAATTTACATGCGAAGCTTGCTCAATTCTGTAACAGGTCAGCCAGAGGGCTGACCTGTTACCTGTTCACACCTATGGTGCTAACAGGTACAGAATCCAGCCTATTTATAATTCGCCTTCGGCGAAAGGCTGGATTCTTGGCTGTTCTATGTTTCTGGCACATAGCTTGACAGCAAGTGTCAAGCTTGTGAGTGAACAGTACCCTCCCCCTTCATGTTAGTTAATAGATTCCCAATAACAAGAAAGAACCATCATACATAATATATGATAGTTCTTTTTCTCATTTTATTAAAACTTCTGCTTAACAATTAAGCCACAGCAGTTTTCTTATCTTTAAAGTAACAGTTCAGCCGAGGCTGCCCTGTTATGGAATTTGGCAAGCTTCGCATGTAAATTGCCCAATTCCTTCCCTGTTTTAATCGTTTATACGTTCTGCACAGCGAAGTGTGCAGAACTACCTGAACTGTTACTCTTTAAATACCATCTTCAGTAAAATTGGTGAAATAATTGTTGTTGCAATAACCATAATAATAACTGGTCCCATAAAGCTCGCTGGCATCAATCCAACTTCTGCTCCTTTGTTCGCAACAATCAAAGCAACTTCTCCTCTGGAAACCATGCCTGCACCAATTTGGATACACTCTTTTGTAGAATATCCAAAAAACTTTGCTCCGATACCACAACCAACCAATTTAGATACTACTGCAAGTAAAACTAAAACCACAGAGAATATAATAATCATTGTTGTCATCTTTGGTATATCTGCATTGATACCAATACTTGCAAAAAAGATTGGTGATAACATAATATAAGACAAATGATCAAATCTGGATGCAATATATTTGGTTCTATGTGTCTGGGAAATTACCAAACCTGCCAGATATGCACCCGTAATATCCGCTACTCCAAAGTATTCTTCTGCAATATAAGATAACAGCAAACAAAATACAAAGGAAGTAATAACAAAACGTCTCAAATCCTTTTCTGCACGCTCTGTCCATGATTTAAATACACGATAGAAAATATATCCCACAGCACCTGCAAAAACAAAAAAACCTGCAATCTTTAACAATACAATTCCAATACCTTCTGATGAACCACTTGGATCTGCAACACTTGTTACAACGGTCAAAGCAATAATACCAAGAATATCATCTATAATGGCTGCACCTAGAATAGCATTTCCTGCTGGCACATTTAATTTACCCATTTCCTTCAAAGTCTCAACCGTAATACTTACAGATGTAGCAGTGAGTATTACACCAATAAAGATGTTCTGCATAAATAAATTTGCATCTTGTACATCATTGGGAATTAACTTTCCATTAAAGAAATAAGATAATGCAAAACCACCACCTAACGGAACAAGTACACCAAGAATAGCAATTACAAATGCAGCTAAACCACACTTTTTAAAACTATCCATATCCGTTTCCAAACCAGCGGAAAACATAAGTACAATTACACCAATTCCAGATAACTGGGTAACAAATTCAGAAGGGACCAGAATATCAAATACTGCTGGCCCTAATAAAAGACCTGCTAAAAGTGCACCTACCACTTGTGGCATATGAATTTTTTTTGTTAATAATCCCATTGCCTTTGTACAAAGTAAAATAATTGCTAATGTTAATAAATAGTTATCTACCATTTTTTTACACCTCTTCTGTTGAGTCAGAGCGTTACCATACGTTGCTACTGGCTATTTTTTATTATATTTGTTTCTCTAATACTTCTATAACCTTATTCATTGCATCGTCGATACCTGCTGGATTCTTTCCTCCAGCCTGTGCCATATTCGGCCGGCCGCCACCGCCGCCACCAACAAGAGAGGCAATTTCTTTGATAAGATTTCCTGCGTGAGCTCCCTTCTTCATCGCTTCCTCTGTTGCCATTGCAAGCAGACTCACCTTTCCATCTACTGCAGATGCTAATACTACAACACCTTCACCTATTTTTGTTTTTAATTCATCTCCAAGATTTCGCAAACCATTCATATCTACACCAGCAACACTAGTTGCTAATACTTTTATACCCTTTACTTCTTTTACCTTATTCATAACATCACCAAGAGCATCCTTTGCCAGTTTATCTTTAAGTTTCTGGTTTTCTGCCTGTAAGCTCTTGATTTCATCCTGCATATTTTCAATTTTTTTTACAATATTAGAAGGTTCTGCTTTTGCAGCTTTTGCAATTTGTGCAATCTCCTTCTCCAGGCTCTTATAATATGCAAGAAGCCCTTTGCCTGTCAGTGCCTCAATACGACGCACTCCCGCTGCAATACCACTTTCTGAAATAATTTTGAAGTTTGAAATCGTGCTTGTGTTCGGCACATGTGTACCACCACAAAGTTCTGTGCTAAAATCACCCATTTTCACTACACGGACTGTCTCACCGTATTTTTCATCAAAAAGAGCCATAGCACCAGATTTTCTAGCTTCATCTATATCCATAACTTCTGTGACAACAGGAATCGCCTTTGCAATCTGCTCATTTACCAGATTCTCCACTTTTGTAATCTCTTCCTCTGTCATCGCTGTAAAATGATTAAAGTCAAAACGCAAATGCTCTGCATTCACCAAAGAACCTGCCTGTTTTACATGTGTGCCAAGAACGGTTCTAAGTGCTTTTTGCAACAAGTGTGTTGCACTGTGGTTCTTACAAGTGTCAATACGGTTCTCTTCTGTGACAGATAATGTCACTATATCTCCAATTTTAACAGAACCTTTTGTAACTTCTCCTACATGTCCAACTTTGCCGCCTTGCAGTTTAATGGTATCTTTTACTACAAATTCACTGTCATGCATTGTAATTACACCAATATCTGCCTGTTGGCCACCCATAGTTGCATAGAAAGGTGTTTCCTCTACTACTATAGTTCCTTGCATTCCTGCATTTAGTTCCTGAACCAGTTCTGTTTCTGTGGTAAGTGCCATAACTTTCGATTCATGCACAAGACGGTCATAACCTACAAATTCTGTTGTAATGGAAGAATCAATAGATTGATATATCGTTTCATCTGCGCCCATATAATTTGATGTATGTCTTGCTTCTTGGGCTTTCTTTCTTTGAATCTCCATTTCCGCCTGAAATCCTTCTTCATCTACTGAAATTCCTTTTTCTTGTAAAATTTCTTTAGTCAAATCTAATGGGAATCCATAGGTATCGTAAAGCAAAAATGCATTCTGGCCAGATAAAGTTTTTTCACCCTTTTGCTTCATTTCTTCTTCCATATTGGACAAAATAGCTAAACCTTGGTCAATCGTCTTATTGAAACGTTTCTCTTCCTCTGTAAGGACACTATGTATCATATCCTTATTTTCTTCCAGTTCCAGATAGCCATCTTTTGACATAGCAATGACTGTATTGCTTAACTGGGCAAGAAATGTTCCTTCTATACCAAGTAATCTTCCATGTCTTGCTGCTCTACGGATCAAACGGCGTAGAACATATCCCCTTCCCTCATTAGAAGGAATAATACCATCAGAAATCATAAAGGATGCGGAACGGATATGGTCAGTAATCACACGGATAGAAACATCTTTTGCATAGTCTTCTTTATAAGAAACCTTTGCCAATTCACAAACCTTATCCAAAAGTGCCTTAATGGTATCCACTTCAAAAATAGAATCTACGTCTTGAACTACTACAGCAAGACGTTCCAATCCCATACCTGTATCAATATTCTTATTCTCTAATTCCTTATAATTACCCTTGCCATCATTTTCAAACTGGGTAAATACATTGTTCCAGACTTCCATGTACCGGTCACAGTCACAGCCAACCGTACAACCTGGTTCTTTGCAACCGTATTTTTCTCCACGATCATAATAAATCTCCGAACATGGACCGCACGGACCAGCACCATGCTCCCAGAAATTGTCTTCTTTACCAAAACGGAAAATTCTCTCTGGAGCAATTCCTATCTTTTTATTCCAGATTTCAAATGCCTCATCATCTGTTTCATATACAGAAGGATATAAACGATCCGCATCCAGTCCAACTACTTTTGTCAGGAATTCCCAAGACCATTCAATTGCTTCCTCCTTGAAATAATCACCAAAAGAGAAATTCCCCAGCATTTCAAAGAAAGTTCCATGACGAGCTGTCTTTCCCACATTTTCAATATCGCCGGTACGAATACATTTTTGGCAAGTTGCCACACGTTTTCTTGGTGGAATCTCCTGTCCTGTGAAATATGGTTTCAATGGTGCCATACCTGCATTAATTAACAATAAGCTGTTATCATTTTGTGGTACTAACGAAAAACTTTTCATCACCAAGTGCTCTTTGCTTGCAAAGAAATCCAAATACATCTTTCTGAGTTCATTCACTCCGTACTTCTTCACTGTTTTTGCCTCCTAAAAATAAATTCTTAACCTCAATTATTCCCGCTTCTTACGAAACACGCAGTTACTGCGTGTTTCTAGCTGAATAATTACTCGCCATCTTTCAATGTCTGTTTTTTGGCTTTAGAATGGTCTCCCCAAACTTTACCAATAAAAACTGCACCTACTACAATGGCGATGTATGCAATATATTTTACAACATAAAAACCTGTCCAAGCAAAAAAATTTCCCATAATCTTGTCCTCCTATCTTCTATTCACCAATTCTCTCATGATATCCTCCCAATCCAGCCCACACTCTGCCATAAGTACCATCATGTGGTATAAGAAATCAGAAATCTCATATTTCAATTCTTCTGAATCTGGGTTCTTGGCAGCAATGACTATCTCTGTTGCTTCCTCTCCACATTTCTTTAGAATCTTATCCAGTCCTTTTTCAAAAAGATAATTTGTATAAGAACCTTCCTTTGGATGTGCTTTTCTATCAAGAATTACACGATATACCTCTTGAAATACAGTAAGAGGATTTGTATCATTATATGCTTTCCGGAAAAGCGTTGTAAAAAAGCAGCTTCTATTTCCTGTGTGACAAGCTGCACCTACCTGATGCACTTTCGCAAGAAGAGTGTCATTATCACAATCAATCGTTAAAGATTTCACATATTGATAATGTCCGGAAGTATCTCCTTTACACCATAATTCATCCCTGCTGCGGCTCCAATAGGTCATACGTCCTGTTTTTATTGTATTCTCAAACGCCTCTTCATTCATATAGGCAAGCATCAGAACCTCACTTGTTTTATAATCCTGTACAATAACTGGAATCATTCCATCTTCATTTAATTTAAAATCGGAAAAATCCAAAAGACTCTTGAAAGTTTCTACATCAATCCCCTCTTCGCTAAGGGAATATTTCGCTTTCATAATATGTTTATTTTCGAAATAATTTGTTGCCACACCACGTACTGTTTCTATGGACATCAGTTCTGCTAAATCGTTTCGTACCAGACTATCCCGGATTACAATAGTCATTTGGGAACGTTTCATATTATCTAGTAATTTAGGAGAAACTGTTACATGCTTTAACATCATTCCATAAATTCCAAGCTTTTTCAGATGTTTGGTATTCACTACACTTTTAAAATCACCCTCTGCATCCATCTCCACATAAAGCTTGTCTTCTCCAAAACGCTGTGTAGCTTCTTTAATAGCAGCTTCATTATCAATTAATGTTTCCCGCACTACCACATGACTGGCACCAGTATATAAAGCTTTCTTTACATCCTCAAAACGTTTTACATACAGACCAAGCATGAAAGGAATATCCACATTTCTGGATAATTCTTTCGCCATACTAAGAAAATCTTCTCTAGCGGCATCATCCTTGTCATAATTATAAATAAATAATTCATCTGCACCTTCGTTATTATACTTTTGTGCCAAACGCACAATATTCCCCTTAAATTCATTTTCTGCATTGATATATGCAATCAATTTTTTACAGGACATACTCATCCTCCTTTTCCCTTGCTTATCATCATTCCCTTATATCAAATGGAATATCCTCCATCTAATATAGCATTTGGCGTTCTTACATAAGGTTTCATACCTATAAAGAACCTTTTGTGGATAATACCCCAGTAATTCTCTCATCATATTTTGTTGCTTCGTCTAAGGCTTTAGCAAAAGCTTTAAATACAGCCTCCGCAATGTGATGATTATTCACCCCTTCTAACTGTTTTAAATGCAAATTCATCCCAGCTCCATAAGAAACTGCATAAAAAAATTCCCGTACCATCTCTGTATCAAATGTACCGATTCTCTCTGTGGTAAAATTTACATCAAAAACCAAATATGGTCTGCCAGATAAATCCACCGCACACAAAGCCAGTGTTTCGTCCATAGGAAGTACAAAATAACCATACCTTTTTATTCCTGTCTTATCCTGCACAGCCTCTTTTATCGCCTTACCAAGGACAATTCCCACATCTTCTATAGTATGATGACAGTCTACCTCCAAATCGCCTTTCACCTTCAAATGTAAATCAAAAAAACCATGTCTTGCAAAACTGCATAACATGTGGTCAAAGAAACCAATTCCAGTGTCTACTTCAATAGAGCCAGTACCATCAATGCCAAATTCCAGTTCAATCTGGGTTTCTTTTGTTTGCCTCTCTATTCTGGCATATCTTTCTTCCATATTACACCTCCTTTGTATACTCCTTCTAATCCACCCTCTATTATATCTAATTTTTCTCCAAAAGAAAAGTATTTTTTAGAAAAGAGATGTAACAGTGTAACAGTTCATTACTGTTCACTCACAAGCTTGACACTTGCTGTCAGGCTATGTGCCAAAACGTAGAACAGTAACAAAGCGATTATCCTAAGATAACCGCTTTTTAAAATCTTCATAATGAAATTCCTTGATTAACTTTAACTCATTTTCTTTGGTATAAAGATAAATGGAAGGTAATGGCATTCCATTAAATGTATTATTTTTTACCATAGAATAGATTGCCATATCACAAAATACCAACCTTTGTCCTTCTTCCAATTTTTGTTGAAATTTATAATCTCCAATCACGTCTCCAGCAAGACAAGTAGGAGCACCTAAACGGTATACCAGCTCTCCCTCTTCGTCCACTTTGAAACTAGCTTTATTATTCTGTAAAATCATCGGATAATAAGGCATTTCCAAGACATCCGGCATGTGGCAGGCAGCAGAAGTATCAAGAATAGCAATCTTTTTCCCATTCTCCATTATTTCTAAAATTTCTGACACAAGAAAACCTGCATTTAAGGCAATCGCCTCTCCAGGTTCCAGATAGACCATAAGCCCATATTTTTCCTGAAATAAGCGGATACTCTTTTCTAAATATTCCATCTGATATCCCTCTTTGGTAATATGGTGTCCACCGCCAAAGTTAATCCACTTCATGTGCTTTAAATAGACTCCAAACTTTTTATCTACAATCTGCACAGTTCTCCATAGTACATCTGCATCCTGCTCACACATGGTATGAAAATGCAGTCCGTCAATTCCCTCTAGTTCTTCCTCGTTAAGACCTTCTAACGGAGTTCCAAGACGCGATCCCGGAATACAAGGATTATACAAATCCGTTTCCACTTCCGCATATCCTGGGTTAATGCGTATACCACAAGAAATATTTCTATTTGACTGCTTTACTTTGTCTTTATATTTCTTCCATTGTTTTGGTGTGTTAAAAACAATATGATCACAAATTTGTACTAGCTCTTGCATATCACTTTCCCGATATGCAGGGGCATACACATGTACCTCCCTGTTCCCCATTTCTTCAAATCCAAGTCTTGCTTCATACAATCCGCTTGCCGTAGTTCCATCCAAATACCGGCTAATCCGTGGATAAAGGGAATACATAGAAAAAGCTTTTTGTGCCAGCAAAATCTTTGCCCCTGTCTTCTCTCTGACAGATTTTAATATTTCCAGATTCTTTATCAATAATCCTTCATCTACCACATAAGCCGGTGTCTTCACCTTATGGATAAAATTTTTTGTCTTTTCATACAATTTTGTCACATCCTAATCTTAACAGTTCAGCTGGGCTGTTACGGAATTGGGCAAGCTTCGCATATAAATTGCCCAATTCCAATCCTGTTTTAGTCTTTTTTACGGTCTGCACAGCGGAGTGTGCAGACCTACCTGGACTGTTACCCTAATCTACTAAATCTGGTGTGTAGCTTTCCTTCCAAGGCAGCCCAAATTTATTCAAGGCTTCCATAAATGGGTCAGGATCAAATTCCTCAATATTATATACTCCTGGTTTATTCCATGTTCCATTCATTAACATCATAGCACCAATCATAGCAGGTACGCCCGTTGTATAAGAAACGGCCTGAGATCCCACTTCTTTATAACATTCCTGATGATCACAAACATTATAAAGATAATATGTTTTATCTTTCCCATCTTTCTTTCCTTGGAAAATACATCCAATATTAGTCTTTCCTACTGTTCTAGGTCCAAGACTTGCAGGGTCTGGTAAAACAGCTTTTAAAAACTGCAAAGGAACAATCTGCTTTCCTTCAAATTCAATTGGTTCAATAGAAGTCATTCCTACATTTTCCAAACATTTCAAATGTGTCAGATAACTTTCTCCAAATGTCATAAAGAAACGGATTCTTTTAATTCCCGGAATATTAATTCCAAGGGATTCCAATTCCTCATGATGAAGTAGATACATATCTTTCTTTCCAACTTCTGGGAAATCATAGACTCTTTTAATCTCCATCGGCTCTGTTTCTACCCATTTGCCATCTTCCCAATAACTTCCCTTCGCACTTACCTCACGAATGTTAATCTCTGGATTAAAATTGGTAGCAAACGGATATCCATGATCTCCTGCATTACAATCCAAAATATCAATGTAATTAATTTCGTCAAATTCATGTTTTAGGGCATAAGCAGAGAACACACCTGTCACACCAGGATCAAATCCGCTTCCTAAAAGTGCTGTAATACCAGCTTTCTCGAACTTTTCCCGATAAGCCCACTGCCATTTATACTCAAATTTTGCCGTATCTAATGGCTCATAATTAGCAGTATCCACATAATTTGTTTTTGTCTCTAAACAGGCATCCATAATGGTTAAATCCTGATATGGAAGAGCCAGATTCAAAACCACATCCGGCTTTTCTTTTTGAATCAAAGCTACTAATTCCTCTACAGAGTTTGCATCCACCTGAGCCGTAGTAATTTTGGTTTTGCCACCCTCTAACTTTTCTTTTAAAGCATCACATTTTGATTTTGTTCTGCTCGCAATACAAATTTCTTCAAATACCTCTGCATTCTGGCAGCACTTGTGAATCGCTACACTAGCCACGCCACCAGCTCCGATAATTAATACTTTACCCATAACTTCATTCTCCTTTTCATCCTTTGTAACAGTTCAGCCAGAGGGCTGTCCTGTTACGGCTCACAGCAAGCTAACGCATGCAAATTGCTGTGAGCCACACTTAATTTACACTTTCATACGTCCCTGCACAGCAAGGTGTGCAGGGACTACCTGAATTGTTACCATCGTTTGTTACAAATATAATAAAATTTCCCTCAACAGCTTGCAGGCAAGAGCGGTAGATGCTCCGCTTGTATCATAAGGTGGTGATAATTCATTCATATCCAGCCCTACTACCTGTAGTTTAGATACCTGCCGGATTGCCTTTAATAATTCTAAATACCTTACTCCCCCTGCTTCTGGCGTTCCCGTTCCTGGAAATTCAGAAGGATCCAGCACATCCAAATCTAGTGTAAAATACACTGGTTTCCCTTTTAATTGTTCTACAACTGTATCAAGTGTATCAAAATTAAACTTGTTCAAATAAGTATGGGATTTCGCCCATTCAAATTCTGATCTTTCCCCACTTCGGATGCCAAACTGAAAAATCTTTCCATCTCCAACCAGATCATGGCATCGGCGGATAACGGTTGCATGAGATTTCTCCACTCCAAGATATTCATCTCTCAAGTCTGTATGTGCATCAAAATGGATAATATGTAAGTCCGGATATTTTTCAAAAACAGCTTCCACTGCCCCCAAAGTAACCAGATGCTCTCCTCCTATCATAAGGGGTAATTTTCCTGCATTTAGTATCTTTGTGGTAAAATCCCGAATATCCTCCAATGCTCTGTCTGGACTGCCAAAAGGCAATTCCAAATCTCCTGCATCAAAAACACAGATATCCTCTAAATCCTTGTCCTGATAAGGACTATAGGTTTCTATTCCATAGCTTTCATTCCGAATTGCAGCACTGGCAAATCTAGCTCCTGGCCGGTAGGATGTGGTACTGTCAAAAGGTGCACCAAAAATCACAACATTACTTTCTTCAAATTCTTTGTCACATCCAATAAAAGTCATAACATTCTTATGCATTCTCTAATAACTCCTTTACATAATTGGGAATATAAAATGCTCCTTTGTGTAAATCTGTATTATAATATCTTGTCTTTATGCCTAAATGATTCCATTGTTCTGCATGCAAATTATCAACCGGATGATACTTCTTGGAAGCAAATCCAAAAAACCAATGCCCAGAAGGATATGTAGGCAAATGAAACTGATATACCATTTGAATCTGGAAAGAAGCTGCAATATTGCGGTGTGCCCGCTGCATAGATTCTGCATCCTCTTTATAAAATGGACTCTCATGCTGGTTAATGAGAATTCCATCCTCTTTTAGTGCTTTATAACAATTCCCATAAAATTCTCTAGTAAACAATCCTTCTCCCGGACCAAAGGGATCAGTAGAATCCACAATAATTAAATCATACTCCTCATGTTTTGTCCGTACAAAGCGAAGTCCATCTTCATAAAAAATATGTAGACGATTATCTCCCAGCTTTCCTGCTGTTTGTGGCAAAAATTGCTGACATGCATCCACAACCATCTCGTCAATTTCTACCATATCAATATTTTCAATGGTACTATATTTTGTAAGTTCCCTAATCGTACCACCATCCCCTGCCCCAATGACCAGTACATTTCTAATATTAGGATTTACTGCCATTGGCACATGGCTAATCATTTCGTGATAAATAAATTCGTCCTTTTCTGTCAGCATCAAATAACCATCTAACACCAAAATCTTCCCAAATTCTACTGTTTCAAAAATATCAATTCTTTGATACTTACTTTTCTCACAATATATTTGTTTTTCTACTTTAATACTTAGTTTTACATTTTTTGTATGAGGTTCTGAAAACCACAATTCCATAACTCGTCACATCCCTCTATTCTTCTACTACTTGAATATTTTCTATTTTCATATCCTGTGTTCCAGTCATGAAACATCCTTTTTCTTTGGCATAAACAATATAATTTAATATTTCAGATGTAATCCGTTCACCAGGAGCAAGAATTGGTATTCCAGGAGGATAACACATAACAAATTCACCACAAATCTCATTCTCACTCTCCATAATTGGCAAGATCTTTTTATTACTGTAAAATGCCTGCTGTGGCGGCATAATAACTTTGGGATTAATATATTCATGGTCAAACATACCAGCCTTATCTTTCTGGTGCAGCCGCTTAATTTCAGACAAAGCAGAAATCAACCGTTCAATCTCAAGATTCCTGTCTCCTGCAGAAATAATGGCTAATATATTGCCAATATCACCAAATTCAATCTGTATTCCATAATCATCCCGAAGCAAATCATAAACTTCAATGCCAGCCAATCCCACATCTCTTGTATGGATAGATAACTTTGTCTTATCAAAGGCATACACCGCATCTCCATCCACAAGTTCCTCTGCATAGGCATAATAACCGCCTAATTTGTTGATCTCCTGTCTGGCATATTCTGCAAAATCCACAGTCTTTTTAAACATTTCTTTTCCATTCAAACTTAAATTCTTTCTGGCAATATCCAAAGAAGACATTAAAAGATAAGATCCACTAGTGGTTTGTGTTAGATTTATCACTTGACGGACATAATCTGCATTCACATTCTCATTACATAATAAAAGAGAACTTTGGGTCAGGGAACCTCCTGTTTTGTGCATGCTGACTGCCGCCATATCTGCACCAGCAGCCATACCACTTACAGGCATATTCTCTCCAAAATAAAAATGAGTTCCATGGGCTTCATCTACTAAAACCTTCATATTATGAGCATGGGCAACTTCTACAATCCTTTTCAAATCAGAACAGATTCCATAATAAGTAGGATTATTTACCATAACCGCTTTAGCATCCGGATTTTCTATAATTGCCTGTTCCACATCTGCTACAGACATTCCAAGAGCAATTCCCAATCTCTTATTTGTCCCCGGATTCACATACACTGGTATCGCTCCACATACTACCAACGCATTAATCGCACTTCTATGTACATTTCTTGGCATAATTACCTTCTCACCCGATTTGCAGGTTGCCATAATCATTGCCTGTACCGCTGCTGTTGTTCCATTCACAATAAAAAAAGCTTCCTTTGCATGAAAAGCTTCTGCTGCAAGTTCCTGTGCATCTTTTATTACAGACACTGGATGACAGAGATTATCCAATGGTTTCATAGAATTCACATCTAATTTTAGTGTCTGTTCTCCTAAAAAATACTTCAGTTCCTTATTACCTCTGCCACCTTTATGTCCTGGAACATCAAAATGTGCCATTCTCTCTAAGCGATGATTTTCTAATGCCTCCTGCAAAGGCATTCTCTCTTGGGAAAAGTGGTTCATTCTACTTTCCTCCCCTTGGTTAATATGTAACAGTTCAGCCATGCAAAAGTATATGTGCAAATTGCACAAGGGAGCTTGCTCACAAAGGGCAAGTTGTACATATACTTTATATATGCTTAACGCCATACATGAATATTTTGCCAGCCAACTTATAATATTTTTAGTCATGATGTATATTCTGGCAAAATATGAATGGCATGGCTAAACTGTTACGTTAATATTAATAAATATTCATTCCGTTATAAATCTCTAGCATCTCCCGACGTAAACTTTCCTTGATTTCTACTTGATCCTGTTCTGGCAATTCACATGCTTTGGTATTAAATAGATAATTATCCAAATCAATGTCACGAATCAGCATCTTTGTATGAAAAAAATTAGATTGGTATACATTCATGTCCATTGAATTATAACGTCTTCGTGTTTCAGCATCAATGTAATCCTGGATGGATGTAATCTTATGATCCATAAAACACTTCTTCCCTAGCAAATCTCTTGTAAATCCACGTACACGGTAATCTATGGTAATAATATCTGAATCAAAGCTTCCAATCAGATAATTTAACGCTTTTAGTGGAGATACGGTTCCACATGTAGCCACATCTATGTCTACACGAAAGGTTGCAATAGAATTCTCTGGATGGAATTCTGGAAATGTGTGTACAGTTACATGACTTTTATCTAAATGTGCATGTATCATCTCTTTATTCCATGCAATGATTCCCTGATTACAAGAAGCATCAATTTCTTCTGTCCTTATATTGTCTTCTGCAATTAATACATTAACAGAAGCTCCTTGTGGCTCATAATCCTGCTTTGAAATATTCAAAACCTTTGCACCAATAACTTCTGTAACGTCGCACAAGATTTTTGTTAAACGCTCTGAATTATATTGTTCATCAATATAATCAATATACTCCTTTTGAGCCTTTTTTGTTTGTGCATAACACACATCATATATATTAAAACTAAGTGCCTTTGTCAAATTATTAAATCCATATAGTGTAAGTTTATTCTCCAATTCCACTCTCACGACCTTTCCTTGTAACAGTTCAGATACCCTCATTGTTACCTTTGTGTTACTGTTCACACCTGAGATGCTCACAATAACATCTTTCCTTCATAGTGCTACTCCGCTTATGAGGTATAGACATACTTCTTGTATTATATAATGTATGTTATATTTTTACAAGTAAAAGAAAAGGAAAAATAGACTTGTTTTTTCTAGTAAAAACATATAAAATATTCTTATATAATGAACTTAGTTCATGTTAATTCCATGAATAAATTCGGTATATTATTATAAAGGGGATATTTTATGATTCAAAAGATTGATAGTTACAACTCTACAGTTTTGATCTCTACTGCTCCGCCTATTATAGAACCGGTAATTGCAGATGATTTTCAAGTAATTTTAGATACACAATACTCAGAACAGCCTTCCACCAATGAAGTGCTTGTTTGTTCTGAAGAATTGGAAGCAATTTTCCAGAAAGCAGCCAGTACCTATAACATTTCTGTTGATTTATTAAAGGCAGTTGCAAAAGCAGAATCTGACTTTAACCCAAATTGTACTTCATCTAGTGGTGCTATGGGCATCATGCAGTTAATGCCAGGTACAGCAAAAGAATTAGGTGTTACAAATGCATACGACCCAGAAGAGAATATTATGGGAGGTGCCAAATATCTGGCTGAGAATCTTAAGATTTTCAAAGGTGATGTTTCCTTATCTCTTGCTGCTTATAATGCAGGTCGTGGAGCAGTTGAAAAATATGATGGTATTCCACCATATAAAGAAACACAAAATTATGTCAAAAAGATACTTGGTTTTTTAGAAGATAGCAATATTACTATTCCTGATGTATATGTAGAACAGTCAAATATAAATTCTTCTTCGGTTTCTAATAATAAGAATACACCTAAATTTCAACCTGTCAAATTAAATGCTTCAGCAAAAAAAGCATTGGAACAGTTATCAAATACTGGTAACACACTTCTTATGACACGTTTATATACAGAAAATACATATAAGAAATAAAAAGAGGCAAAATTGCCTCTTTTTTGTAACAGTTCAGCCATTCCTATTTTGCATGGCTGAACTGTTACTTTTTATCTTTCCTAAAACAAAGTGGGCAAGCCCACATCAACTCCCCTAACCCCTTATTCATGAGGGGATTGCACACTTTGCGTGCCAACTGCGTGTTGCATGTTTTTTGCAACAATATTCCTTACGCATCTGTGCACATCCCAAGCAGAGCGTTTTTACTCTATAGGACGAACTTTCCTATAAATAAAAAAAGAACTATAGAAAATCCGTCTCCATAGCCCTGTCTCATTTCAACTACAGCCGACAAAGGGACTCGAACCCTCGACCTACTGATTACGAATCAGTTGCGCTACCAACTACGCCATGTCGGCTTACTAAAACAATACAACTATTATAACATAATGTCCTCTTTTTTTCAATTACTTTTTTCTAAATAAAAAACACGAAGAAGATTTCGTTGCAGTTCACACCTATGGTGCAAACTGTAACAGAATCCAGCCTATTTATAAACCGCCTTCGGCGAAAGGCTGGATTCTGCTCTGCCACTACTTGTTCTTACGTACTTTGCAGCAAGTGCAAAGTACTATCTGTGAACAGTAACAAGATTTCTTCTCCGTGTTTTTATTTATATGTCATTAACTGACTTAAAATTATTTTACATCTTTCTTAGTATTCTCTCTCTTTTTTTCTAAAAGAGTAAGAACAAAAACAGCAATGGAACTTACCATTAATGCAAAGTACGCACCTGCATGACTAGAATCATTTGTCTTTGGTGCTGGAGCCTTTGGCTGGTCAATGTCAAGTGGCTCCTCTGGTTTCTCTGTTTCTTCTGGTTCTGGTGTTTCTTCTGGTTCCTCTGTTTCTTCCGGTTCTGGTGTTTCCAAAGGTTCATCTGTTGGGTCATTACCAACAAAATTTGGATTCTGTGTTGGAGTAGGAGTTGGCTCAACAACTAAGTTGTAATAAACCTTCAATACTGTAGAACTATCTGCAAGAACAGTATCACTCTCCTTCGTATTTGTAGTTATAGTATGTTCATATCCTGGAATACTGATAATTTCTGCATCAACTTTTGAACCTGCATCTGCTTCGATATCTTTCTTCTCAGTATATAATTTGTAACTTCCATCTGGCTGCTCTACATAATATTCCACTTTATATGTAGGTTTTGGCTCAGGATCAAAGTAAACCTTCATGGTTGTGCTTCCATCTGCCTCAACTACTGCAGATTCTTTACTTTCTGAAGTAGTTACATGCACATAACCATCATAACTCTTTTCTGGAGCAGTTACACTTGTTCCTGAATATGTTTTTTCACCTTGAATTGTATTCACCTTTTTATAACTTCCATCTGGTTGTTTCAAATAATATTCTGTCTTATAAGTTGTCATAATTGGATCATAGTATACATCCATTTCATAAGTTTCATTCTCTTTTGCAATAAATGCAAAGTATGTTTCATTCTTATCAGGATTAATTACATAATTATCCTTTTCAAACTTTGTCTTATAATTTGCATCTGCATCTGTTACAGTATAAGTTTCATTCACAATACCTTCAAATATTGATGTAGATCCCTGATACTCATATACACCTGTATTTGGATTTAATTTGTGGTAATTTAATTTATAACCTGCTGTATTTGGGTCATAATAAATATTCATCTCATAAGTTTTTCCAGCTTCTGTAAGTTTAACAGCATAATCCTGATTCTTCTCTGAATTTACACTGTATCCTGGATATTTACTTCCATAAGTAGGATCTACCTGCCCAACATTTGTTTCGGCACCTACATAACTTGTGGTTTTTGGTGTACTTTCTTTAAGGACATATTCACCTTTTTCGCTATCAAATACATGATAATTTACAAGATAATACGCTTCTGCTGGATCGTAATATACATCCATTTCATAAGTCTTGTTTTCTTCTTCAATCTTAACAGAATAAGTCTCATTCTTGTTTTCATTAATTACATATCCGTCTTTCTCATATTTTGACTTATAATCCTGATCCACATCTGTGACTTGATAAGTCTCACCTAATAAACCTTCGGAAACATCAGAAGATTCTACATACTCATATTCACCAGTTACCGGATTCTTTTTATAATAATTCAGTTTATAACCTGCTTTTTCCGGATCATAGTAAACTTTCATCTCATAAGTTTTTCCAGCTTCTGTAAGTGTTACTTGAAAATCTTCTTTCTTATCTTTATTCACTTTATAATTTGGATATTTTGTTGCGTATTTAGAGTCTACCTCATTAACAGATACTTTTTTCCCTACATAGTCTGTTACTGTTTTTGTAGTATCTTGTTCTTGTAGAACATATTCATTTTTATCTGGATCATATTTATAATACTTCAACTTATAATATGCTTCTGCTGGATCGTAGTATAAATTCATCTCATACAACTTTCCTTGCTCTTCTAATTTTACAGAAGTTTTCTGTTCTTGTTTTGTACTAAGTACATAATTCGCATCCTTGTATGCATCTTTATATACAGAATCAATACTTTCTGCTGTAGCTGTACTGCCAACTTCTCCAGTATAAATATCGGTACTCTTATCTAACTTATATTTTCCAGTTGTTTTATCCTTCAAATAGTAGTTCAGTTTGTAAGTAGCCTCAGATACATTACTAAATGAGAAGGAATGGATGGTATGGTTTGCTTTGGAAGAACCTACTGCTGAGGTAAATCCCATATATACTTCTTTACCATCAAAGTTATCAAGATCCACTGTATTGGTAATCTGAGGAGCAGCCGGTTTTACTGCATGCTCAAAATCACCATTTGCAATACTTACATTCATCTTATTATCTGCATAATCAATCCATACAGTAAATAATCTGGTATCCACACCTTTATCTGCAAAACGTGTAGCACAAGTTGAACTGCTGCTTTCTTCTGTACTACCTGTTTTTCTAGGCAAATCCTTGCTTGTTGTTGTATTTGTCTTTTTATAACGGTTTGCAAGGTTTACATACTCTCCATCCACCAAATCAGTTGGATCAAGTTTATTCATATAATACATTGCAAGATGCTTTTTTACAACACCATCTTTGGTAATGGCAATATGATCAAAACGCTCTGCAAAATTTGGATTTACATAATTTTCATAACCCTGTGAATATGGGTTACCATTAACATCACCAAATGTATCTTTTCCATCTGCTGTATATTCACCTTCATGGAAATACAGTTGATTATCAAATCCCCAGTTAGTGTAAGCATTATCCCAATTAACATCACCCATTCCGCTTGTCATGGCGTATGCACCGTTGAAATAGGAATCTAACTCAATCGCCACACTATTACCAATTCCCTGATAACCCATACCACTACCAGCCTGGGTTGTATGTGTTCTATTTGTAGTCATAACAAAGGCAATACCATCTCCACCAACTTCTCTGGCATATTCAGCACCACCTGTTTGTTCTGTATTTACTACGGCTTCCGGCATAGAGAAAGTAAATTTTACAGCAAACTCTGCATCTGGTTTTAATTGAATCCCCTTTTTTAAGAATGCCTCTCCACTTCGATATGCCTTATAGCTATTTTCATTATCCTCAAGACCTGTACTTCTATTGCTTTGTGCCTTTACTCCATTAATCAACCGGATAACTTTCTCACCTGTTTTTAAGTACTTATTATCCGCTTCAATGCCAGGAGCTTTTCCTGTTCCCTGTAACATTACGTCCCTTTCAACACTGTTGTCAGACTTTTCCTTACCAGCAAATACCCAATTGCTTTCAGAAAAATCAGCTCCTGTACCTTGTCCTTCCGCAAACACAGTAGTCACTGTGTCACTATTATCAGCAAAAACTCTATTTTCCAGAGCATTACCACTGAAAATAGTTCCAAAGCCCAACACAGCAGCCATTGTTAATGCACCATAGCGCCATACTTTGTGTCTTCCCATAACAATTCCCCTTTTCTTTCTTTATAGTATCCTAGTATAATTCTCTTGAATATCTCCTAGTGTTCTAAATTATAAGCCTATCAAAAACATTATACTTTTATACATTTTACTTTTTTATTATAATACTTTTTTCTCTATTTGTCTAGTTTTTATGTTATATTTGCAACAACATAGATTACTGTTCAGCCATGCAAAGTATGTGTGCAAATTGCACGAGGGATCTTACTTACAGAGGGCAGATTGCACACATACTTTTATATGCTTAACACCATACATAAATATTTTACTATAAAAGTCCTGACAAACGGCTGTATTTTGTGCAGGATTACTTACGAAGAAACGCAGACATTTGGCTGGCTAAACTGTATGAGTATGTAGGGCGGCAGTCCGAGATACAAATACAGTTGGTGATTGCGGGAACGCGAAACACGTAGCAATCAGCTTTCATTCATAATATTCTTAGTCATGATGTATATTCTGGCAAAATATGAATGATATGGATGAACTGTTAAAAATATATAAATTAACTGGCACATACACTTTTGCATAGCTGACATGGTAACGCATGAAAATACAAAATGCACAAAAATCTGTTAAACAAAAAACAATTTTACCTTTTGAAAATTTCAAATTTAATTTTGAAAGGTTAAAATCGCTCAAGGAACATTTTTCTATTGAGTTCAATCTAATATTTTTGTGGAAAATCACAATCATGTGTTTACCGTGGCATAGCTGGACAGTTACAAATTAATAAGCTGCAATTACACCACCATCATTTGCGTATAAACTGCTAATTCCTCTGGTATCAGCAATAATTACATCTTTAAATTTCACTTTTTCCATTATTAATTTCTTGGCATATAATGCCCTTTCATAGTTATTACAATGTGCTAGTCCCAATATTCTCTCTTCTGGTTTAATAGCATCTTTTGCAATGGCGGCTGCCATTTTTTCAATAGCTTTTTTCATGCCTCTTGCCTGATCTGCTTTATCTATAGAGCCATCTGGAAGCGCAGTCATAACTGCTTTGATATTAAGGGTTTCACAAAGCACTGCCTTCATAGTAGACAATCTCCCATTTCTTCGGAAAACTTCAAGTGATTCTAAGACAAATTTCGTATTCAATTCTTCCCTGTATTGCAAAATATGTTCCCTTACTTCTTCAAATTCCATACCACTATCCAACCACTCCTTTAATTGTCTTGCCAGTAAAGTCTGACCAATGGATGCAGATTTTGAATCAATAATTAATATATTTTTCTTAGGATGTTCTTCCAAATAAATATTTTTAGCAAGTTCTGCACTATTGTATGAACCACTTAACTGTGAAGACAGGGTAATTACGAAAATATCATCCCCTTCATCAAAATGTTCCATAAAAGCTTCCGGAGAAGGACATGCGGATTTCAAAACCCCTTTGCTGTTCCGGACCTTTTCAAGCATATATGCCTGATTAAATTCTTCATCATCAATAATTTCTTCATCATCAATTTGTAAAGTAAGCGGCACTAATGCAAAATTACCTTTTTCCTTTAACTCTTGGTTTAAATCTGTGGAACTATCTCCTATAATCTTATATGACATAATAGTTCCTCCTTTCATACAATTAAAAATACTGTAACTGTTCAGAACCATGAACAGTTACGTTCTAATCCCATGAAAATTCGCCTTCGGCGAAAGGCTTAGAACAATCAACTTTCATTTTTTGCTACATAAACACGCAGTAAATGCGTGTTTCTACCTGGATAGTTACAAAACTCCCATGCCTCGCACAATTAGGCATCACCATAAATATATTCCGCATGGGAGTTTCGTAAACAATGATGCACACAAGTGCAAAAGCAGCACTTGGCACTTATACGAACCTTGCAG
>JAAVHR010000025.1 GCA_014799595.1 Clostridiales bacterium
CACATAATCAATAATATGGCTTACGATTCCTTGGCTTTGCCCAGAAGATATTTCTCCAGTATTTGATGAAAAACCCCAAATAATACACATCATGCCAATCATTGGCACAAATGCCACTAACCTGATTATTTTTTTCATCTGTCACTCCTTATTTTTCTATATATTCACCCTTTTTAGGTAGAACCTTGCACTGTTACTTATTTTTTCACAGTAACTTTTACCTTTGCTGTAATCTTTCCTTTTTTTGCAATAACCCAAAGTTTTCCCGGCTTCTTTCCTTTTAGTTTTCCACTTTTTGTCCCTATACTTGCTATTTTTTTATTAGAAACAGTCCAACGAATGCTTCCTGTTGTACCATACAGTTTTGCCTTCATATTTAAAGTTTTTCCTACACGTACAGATCGTTTTGTAGAAGTAATTTTCAAATATGGTGCTTTTACAGTCACACTGCACTTTGCCATCACAGTCTTATCTTCTAAATATGCATATATAATAGTAGTTCCTGCTCTCACAGAAGTAATGACACCATCTTTTACTGTTGCCACAGAAGGTTTGCTGCTTGTCCAGGTAATTTTCGGATTTGTTGCTGTTGGTGGTGTAATGACAGCAGTTAATTTGATTTTTTTTCCATATCCGGTCAAATTACATTTGCTTTTATTTAACTTTACTTCTTGTACTGGAACATAAACAGAAACTTCCAAAACACTATCTTCTTCTGGTGTAATCACATAAGAAGTCTCCTGTCCTCCCCTTCCACTAAAGTACAATTTTTCACCATTTAACATTGTCTGAATTTGCAACAATTCCCCTTGGCTATAATCTGGAATGATTTTCACCATTAAGGCAGTTCCAGTAGTAACAGCTATGCCTTTTTCTTTTTGCGGGTCATTCCTCAAATCTATATTGTGATTTGTAAGAGTGCTTCCACTTGTTACAACCACTCCTTGATTGAGAATGATCACTTTCGCCCCTTCTATTTTTCCTAATCCTACTTTGCAGGAAGGCTTTTCTTTTGCTTCCCCCATCTTTTCATAAGAATAAGTTTCACTTATACATGTATTTACCAGATAACTCCATTCCCCCACTTTTGGTGTTACTTCATAAGTATTCGGAAATGGAATATGATTTTTTCCAAATACGGTATCTGCAAGATTGAAATAACGGTAATTCTTTCGATCATTACTATCGTTCCATGTCAAATCTACATTATACCATTCTCCATCAATTTTCACCTGATTCCATGCATGCCCTTGTCCATTACCATTTCCAACCACATATACATTTTCGATCCCTGCTGCATTCAACAAAAGCTGAAAAGCTTTGGCATAACCTTCACAAACAGCACTATAATATTCTTTAGAAAATATACCTTCTATTGTATGTGCCCATCGTTCCTGCTGGGCAGCATGTTTCTCATCATAAGCATAGGTCACTTGGCTGGCTATGGCATCATGCAGTATTAATTCTTTCTCATAGTCGCTGGAAATCCCTACGATCAAATCCATATATTTCTCAATTTCCTGCTCTATCTCTTCCCGTAATTTTGCACGCTTTGCACCATCTATATATTCTTGGTGACAGGCAAGAGTTACACGGGTAACTTTTGCATCTTTATCTGAAGATTCCAAATAATAGGTATATCCTTGAGACCAAAAGTATTCTGGATGGTCATAAATAAGAGACACCACTGCTTCTCCAATTGTAGAGGAAGTTATCATCTTTTCCATATCAACAGCTATGGCTATATACTTTTTATTTCCTTGCACTGTATTAGAAGAGGACGAAACCTCTATTGCATCCATATTAGAATGATGAAAAGCTTCGGCTGCTTCTTCTAAAAGCTTATATGCCTTTCTTTGTTCTTCGTATGCTAAAGTATAATATCCATATTTTCCACTATAAGTGTTAGTCGTAACTGCTTTTCCTGATACCTTTTTCTTCGGAACATAAACAGGAATCCTCTCATCCCACTGGTCATCCGGCAAACTTTCTCCTTGAAAAGAATGTATCTCATTTTCATTCTCACTAGGATAAGCAGCGAGAATAGAATCTGTATGTAAGAAAATCGTTATCATTCCTATGATTACAAACACCATTTCCATTCTTAATATCCTACATTTTTTCATTCTATCCCCATCTTTCTTCTTTTATAAACTTATCGTAACTGTTCAGAACCATGAACAGTTACATTCTAAGCCTATGAAAATTCGCCTTCGGCGAAGGGCTTAGAATAATCAAAATTTACATTTTGCTACGTAAACACGCAGTTAAATGCGTGTTTCTACCCGAACAGTTACAACTTATCATTAATAAATAACTAATTTACTGTAAGAAATCCAATTTTATTAAATGGATATACACGAACCCAAGCTCTGCCAACAATCAAATCTTCTTTGATATTGCCAACTTCTTCATACCGGCTGTCTTGGCTTACTTCCCTGTTATCTCCAAGTACAAAATATTCATCCTCACCAAGCACAATCGGTTCTTCAGCCACTCCTTCAAAGGTAATCGGATCTTTTCCAAAATTTTCTTCTAATGGTTCCCCATTAATCAAAATTGTTTCTCCCACAATCTGTACAGTTTCTCCTGGCAGACCTATAATTCTTTTCACATAAAGGTCATACGCTTCTTCATCTTTTTTATTTTGATTATTATCATCGAAGAAATGATAGAATACTATAATATCAAAACGGTTTGGTTTTCCAAAACGGTAGGATACTTTTTCTACCATAATACTATCTTTATCTTGTAAGGTTGCCTCCATAGAAGGTCCACTCACCTCTGTACGCTGCACCACATACTTTGGAATTACAAAAAGACATACCAATGCGATTATCACATATAACAATAACTCCGCAATACCATTTATAATTTTTTTGCCTGTAGATTTCTTCTGTTCTTCTGTTTTTTCAGTTTGTTCTGGTGATATGGAATTTTCATGCTTAGAAATTTCTTCTGTTTGCTGATTCCACTCCTCTTTCTTTTCTTCGCTCACGTTTTCTCTGCTCCTTCCTATTTCTTTCCATAAATGAAAGAAAACTACCAGTTGTATGTCTCTATTGCATCCAACTAGCAGTCCTTTCTAATCAGACCAATTTAGTCTATTCCTTATAGTTCAGCCTCTGGCTAAACTGCAGCTTGCATTATTCTCAATTATTCACGTCCTATATTGCAGACCGCTACTACCGCAGCTAGGAGATACTTAACAGCATCACCTGTCTGCAATCATCGTCAATTGACCTATTAAGCATGACTAAGTCTTTATTTCTAAGCCTTCGGCTTACATAAGACTTAGTTCATGCTTAAGGCCGTGAATAATCTCGGATTATTCTACTTGTTCATTTTCTTCTTCATCTTCGCTAAGAATTCTAATCTGTGAATTACTCAACTCATCTATAGCTACAGAAAGTGGTTTTGGACACTTGCTATCCTGCACTTTTTTCGGCGCTCCATCTATTAACTGTCTGGCTCTCTTGGAAGTAGCTAGTACAATTGAATATCTGCTATTTACTACCTTTTCTTCTCCTTCTTCAACCTCTTTGTTTACTACTTTCATTAAATCTGTGTAAGATGGGTGTAACATATTATTATCTCCTTTCTATGCATACAACTCTTTTAATTCTTTTTGAATTTTTAGAATAAATTCCTTATAGTCTTTTGTTTCTCTTGGTGCATTAGTGGAATTCTGACGTTGTTCCTCCTTCTCAATTAGTTGGTGCAACTCTTCCACACAGTCTTCTAATTTATCATTTATCACAATATAATCATATTGTGGCATAAATTTACTTTCTTCTATTGCCCGATTCATTCGTTTATCAATCGCGGCAATATCTTCTGTTCCACGGCTTACTAATCTCTCTCTAAGTTCCTTTGCCGTAGGTGGTGTAACAAACACCAAAGATGCCTCAGGAAAAATATCTCTAACCTGCAAGGCCCCTTGTATCTCAATCTCTAAGATTACATCTTTTCCTTGGGCTAACTGCTCCTCTACATAGGTTTTGGGAGTGCCATAATAGTTCCCTACATATTCTGCCCATTCAATCAATTCTTTTCTATCTATCATCTGCTCAAATTCTTCTCTTGATAAAAAGAAATATTCTCTGCCATGAACTTCTCCTTCTCTTGGAGTTCTGGTAGTTGCAGAGACAGACAATCCATACTGATATTTTTCAACTAATTTTTTCATCAGGGTTCCCTTCCCTGCTCCTGAAAAACCGGAAATTACGGTTAAAACACCTCTTTTACTCATGTATCTTACCTCTATTCATTTTCTACTTTCTTGGAAATTGTCTCAGGAAGAAATGCAGATAACAAAATATGTCCACTGTCCATCACAACTACAGATTTTGTTTTTCTTCCACAAGTTGCATCAATTGCCATTCCATTGTCTTTTGCACTCTGTACCATACGTTTAACTGGTGCTGCATCAAAATGAATAATAGAAACAACTTTTCGTGCATTTACTAAATTTCCATATCCTACATTTAAAAACTGCTGCAAATGCCCATCCCCTTGCTACTCAATATTCTGAATCTGTTCACGGATCTTTTCAATCTCTGTCTTTAAATCAATGGCTTTATTCGACACTTCTATATCATTTGCCTTTGATAAAATCGTATTCGCCTCCCTGTTCATCTCTTGTGTGATAAAATCCAGTTTTCTTCCAATATTCTCTCCATGTTCCATTGTAGCACGCAAATTTTGGATATGGCTGCGAAGTCTTACTGTCTCTTCATCCACACATACTTTGTCGGCATATATAATCAGTTCTGTAGCAAGAACAGCTTCATCTACCTGTTTGTCCCCCAGCACTTCTTGTATCTTATTCGTTAATTTGTCCCGATAGTCGCTAAGCATCTTCGGATAACGTTCTTCTATGAATCCTATCAATTCTAACAATAATTCTGTCTTTGTATAAATATCCTGTTTGAGGTGCTCCCCCTCTGCTAAACGGCTCTCTACAAATCGTTTTGCTGCTTCTTCCACACCCTCTTTAAGCAGTTCACTAATCTTGCCTTCATCCACTTGTTGTTCTTCCAAAGTAAATACATCTGGATATCTGGCAAGGTCTGATATCGTCACATCATTCTCTAACATCAAGCTTCTGGAAAGCTTATTTAGATTATCCCAGTAATCCAATGCCAGTTTCTCGTTATAATTTACACAGGCTTTGCCTTCCATATAGTCTTCATAAAGAATAGATACATCCACCTTACCACGACTTATGTATTCCTTAAGCTGAATGCGTATTCCACTTTCCAAAAAACTCAGCTTCTTAGGAAGTCTTACAGAAATATCACTGTAACGATGATTTACTGACTTAATCTCTACAACTAGTTTTCTCTTTTCGCTTATTGTTTCGTATCTTCCGAAACCTGTCATACTTTTTAACATCGTATACACTCTTCCTATCTGTTTATTTGTTACACTACCAAAGGGCATAGTAACACACTTTATGTTATATTATAATATATGCCCCTTAGTAAAGTCAATGTTTTCTCAAAGGTTTGTCTCTAATTTTTCTAACAGTTCAGTCATGCAAAAGTATATGTGCAATTTGCAATGAGGGAGCTTGCTCACAGAGGGCAATTGCACATATACTTTTATATGCTTAACGCCATACATGAATATTTTGCCAGCCAATTTATAATACTTTTAGTCATGTTGTATATTCTGGCAAAATATGAATGGCATGACTGAACTGTTACGGAACTTGGCAAGCTACGCATGCAAATTGCCAAGTTCCAATCCTGTTTTAGTCATTCTTACGTTCTTGCACAGCAGAGTGTACAAGAACTATCTAAACATTCTCTAATTTTTCAACTATGGTTTCAAGAATTTTCAATCTGGCATATTTTTTCTGATTTGCTTCTACGATAACCCATGGTGCATACAAAGTAGAAGTTTTAGAAATCATAAGATTCACCATTTTTTCATATTCTTCCCATTTTTCACGGTTTCTCCAATCCTCTTGTGTCAATTTCCACTGCTTATTGGGATCATTCTGCCTTGCCAAAAATCTTCTTTCCTGCTCCTCCTTATCAATTTGCAGCCAAAACTTTATAATATATACTTTCCCCTGTCTCCACTGATTCTCCATCTGGTTAATTTCTTTGTATCCCCGTTCACACTCTGTGTCTGTACAAAATCCTTCAATTGGTTCTACTAATACCCGTCCATACCAGCTTCTATCAAATATAACAATCTCCCCCTCCTTTGGATAGTTCCTCCAAAACCGCCAAAGGTATGGATAAGATTTTTCTACAACATTGGGAGCACTGGTTGGTATTACCTGATAATCTCTTGGATCAAGGCAACGTGTGATCCGTTTTATGGCTCCACCCTTTCCGGCTGCATCCCATCCCTCAAAAACCAGTGCCACTGCTGCACCTTTCTTCTCTAATTTTCTTTGCAAAACACTTAGTCTTTTTTGTAAATATCCAATTCTTTTTTTATATTCTTTTTTCTTTACGTCTTTTGATAAATTCACATTCGCCAACATATTATGATAATCGGCTTGTGTTCTTTGTACTCTTGAAGATTCTTCTGGTTTGGCTGATTCTATTGTTCTTTTTAAACTATAAGAAATATAAGCCAAAAAATTATCCTCAATGGCTTCATGTTCCATTTCTAACAACTGCCAGCTACAAAAAGAAAAACTAGAACTTTGTAATATATAATTCCATAACTTCATATCCATTTTCTGTTTTCTTCCTTGAAAAAACACTTTAATTACCTCTACGCTTTCTTGGCTAAGCATTCTTTCAAACTCCCGGATTTCCCGTCTAATTTCTTGTCGTTTTCGGTTCTTTAATCTTTGCCCCTTTTCCATGTCATACCATTTTTTATACCAGCTCCTGTCAAATATGTGTATTTTCCCCTTCTCTGGAAGATTTCTCCAATATTCTAATAAAAATGGTTTTTCTTTACTTTGCTTTTTATCACTTGGCGGAACCACATTACATCCTCTCGGATCCAGACACTCCAGTAGTATTTTTAAAAGATGTCCCTTTTCCTTCTCTTCCTGTCCTTCTAACAATATAATAACCGCTCTATCCTTTTCCTTGCACATCCTTTGTAAATGTCCAATTTCTAATATTACGGACTCCTTATTCATCTTCCAGTTTACTTTTTCCATACACTCCACCTCGCCCAAAATCAGATTCCAATATATGGTAACAGTTCAGCCATGCAAAAGTATATGTGCAAATTGCACGAGGGAGCTTGCTCACAAAGGGCAAGTTGTACATATACCTCTATATCAAAAAAGAACCCATTTCACTATAGGTTCTTTTTCTTAAAAATTAGTATATTCTTTTCAATAAAAATTATGCATCTTTGTAACTATTCAGAACAGTTATGCATCTTTTAAAAATGCTATGTACCCTTTCTTCGCTTCATAAATATCTGCCTTGCTTGTTATCTCCCAAGGAGCATGCATATTAAGAACAGCAACACCACTGTCAATTACTTCCATTCCATAGAGAGATAAAATATAAGCAATGGTACCGCCACCACCTAAATCGACTTTTCCAAGTTCGGCTGTCTGGTAATACACTTTATGTTCATCCATAATTTTCCGAAGTTTTGCGATATACTCTGCATTGGCATCATTAGAACCAGACTTTCCTCTAGAGCCAGTAAATTTGTTAAATACCATCCCCCTTCCAAAATAAGCAGCATTCTTCTTTTCAAAAGCGGATGCATAAGACGGATCAAAAGCAGCACTTACATCGGAAGATAACATTCTTGAATTTGCTAAAGTTCTACGAAGGGTAAGTTCACTATATATTCCCATAGCGTCCAGTAACTCTGCTACTGTATTTTCAAAGAAATGAGATCGCATTCCGGTTGCTCCTACACTGCCAATCTCTTCCTTGTCTACCAGCAGACAACAGCTCGTCGTATCGGATGTATTCTCCTCTAACATTGCAATCAGAGAAGTATAAGCACAAACTCTGTCATCTTGTCCATAAGCCATAATCATACTTTTATCAATTCCGGACTCTCTGGCTTTTCCCGCTGGAACCACTTCTAATTCTGCTGACAAGAAATCTTCTTCCTCAATTCCATAGCTTTCTTTAAGAAGTTTTAATACCTGATTCTTTACCTTGTCTTTTTCTTCTCCTTGCAAAGGACGGCTTCCAAATAAAATATCCAGCTTTTCCCCCTCAATTACAGTTCTTGCCTTCTTATCCAATTGTTCTTGGGATAAATGAACCAGCAAATCTGTAATACAAAAAACTGGATCCTCTTCTTTTTCCCCAATAATAATCTCTACTACTTCTCCATCTTTTTTTACAACTACACCATGAATCGCCAAAGGTATGGTTACCCACTGATATTTCTTAATCCCACCATAGTAATGGGTATCCAGATATGCAAAATTTTGCTCCTCATAAAGAGGATTTTGTTTAATATCCAATCTTGGAGAATCAATATGAGCTCCTAAGATATTCATACCTTCTTCTATGGATTTCTTTCCAATACGGTAAAGTACGATTGATTTTTTCATACAAACAGAATAAACTTTATCGCCCTCTTTTAATTGTTCTTTATTCTTCCAAATTTGGTCTATATTTTTATATCCAGCTTGCTCTGCCATAGAAACAATTTTTGTGACACATTCTCTTTCTGTTTTTCCACCATCCAAAAACTCCCGGTATCCTTTACATAATCCTTCTAATTCTCTTATCTCTTCCTCTGTATATTCTTCCCATGCGTTTTTTCTTTCCATAATATCTCCTTCCTGTTTATCTATTGTTCTTTTCCATGGCTAAGCTATAAACCACACAAAAAGGAACCACACCCGCAGTTCCTTTCTATGCTAAAAGTATTTTTTCGAACCCCATAGATTACTTCGCTTCAAGTCTACATATTCACTATATGCCTTCTCCAAAATCTGCTTCTCATTTGCGAACTTTAATAAATGATATGCCTCGTGAAACTTATAATAACCTGAATCTACAAAATATTCTTCTCTTTGTGGTTTGCTATAATAACTATCAGCCATCATTAAATACCAATGAACATTCTTTACTACTGTATCTGTAGGTGTATTAAAAGTATATTGGCTTCTGTCTACATACTTAATAATCAGTGCGTTTACATCGCTTTCTTCTTTCACCTCACGAAGTGCAGTCTCCTTGTATTCTTCGCCCTCTTCTACTGTTCCTTTTGGCAATACCCAGCCTTCATATTTGTTCTTATAGTTTTTATACAGCAATAAAATCTTACCTCTGAAAATTACCACACCACCACAGCTTGTTGCCTCAACCATCGCAATTCCTCCTGTTTCTTATTGCTTTGCAATATGAATTGGTGTGTACCGAAAAACTATAATTAGTATACCTCTTTTTTTAAGGTTTTTCAATAGGAAAAGAAATCCGCATACTAATTTCCAAGGAAAGACTGAAAAACTTTTTTGGCAATTGGTACTGCATATTCACTTCCTGTACCAGCACCTTCCACAATCACTGCTACTGCAACTTTAGGCTTATCTGCCGGTGCAAATCCCAAGAACCATGCATGAGAATTTTTGGTTGCATCATACTCTGCTGAACCAGTCTTTCCAGCCACCGGATAAGATAAGGAACTTAGGGATGTTGCTGTTCCGGAACGGATTACTTCCGTCATATATGTGGTTAGTTCTTTTGTTTCCTCTTCCGTCATTATCGTCCCGGCAGCAGTTTCTTTTGTCTCTCTTACCACAGTTCCACTATTACTTTCCAACTTCTCCACTACATAAGGCTGCATCATAACTCCCTTATTTGCAATTGTTGATACAATCATAGCTGCATGCAGTGGTGTAATCTGGGTTTTCCCTTGTCCCATGGCAGTATGCATAATTTCTTCTTTATTGGAATCCTTGTTTAATACAAAACTACTCTTATTATGTACCATTTTGGTAGGAAGTTTTGTATTAAAATAAAAACTTTCACAAATCTTTCGATATTCATTTGTATTTAATTTTGTTCCCAGATATGCAAAACAAGAGTTACAGGATTTGGCAAATGCATTTTGTAAGTTCAAGTTTCCATGCACATGATTCCGATAACAATTTACCACAATTCCATCTTGTTTCTCTGTCCCTTGGCATTGGTAAGAGAACTTGCTGGTATCTTCTGTCTGCCTCATATATGCCAAGGTAGTCATAATTTTAAAAGTAGATCCTGGTGGGTATAATCCCTGTGTTGCCCGGTTTACTAAGCAAGATTCCTCATTTGCATCTGCAACCAGACTGTTCCACTGAATATCCAGTGATGCCGGACTCGGATCATAATCCGGTTTTGATACCATTGCAAGAATCTTTCCCGTAGATGGCTCCATAACGACTATTGCTCCCTTATGATTTCCTAATGCATCATAAGCTACTCTTTGCAAATCCACATCCAATGTAGTGATTGCGTTATCTCCTATGGTCTTTTTTCCATCCAGCTTCTTCTGAAAATTAGTAACCGGATTGTCATTAGAAGTTAAAAGATTAAAATTCTCAGATAGTTCTACTCCTGTCTTTCCCTGACTGGAATGTCCCACCACATGGGTAAATAACCGCCCATACGGATAACTTCTTGTCTCTCCTCCCTTTCCATCAGAAACTGTTTCTGCAAGCACTTCTCCTTTTCTTCCAAGAATCTTTCCCCTCACGACTCTCTTGGCAAGAATGGTTTGTCTTTGGTTATAGGAATTATTGATTACATCTTTGCTTTGCACAGCCATAAAATATACGAAATATCCAATAAGCCCAAGAAATAGTGCAGAAAGCATATAAGTTACCACTAATATTTCCCGGTTTCCTCCCCGTTTTTCGCCTTTTTCTTTCTTATTCTTCTTCGAGTTCTTCTTGTTCTTCGTCAATTTCCTCATCCTCCTTATCACTTATCAGATGAATGCTTTGCAGGGAACACATCATAACAATTACGCTAAGCACAGAACTTCCACCATAACTTACCAAAGGAAGGGTTACTCCGGTAGATGGAATAAATTTTGTCACCCCTCCCAAAGTCAGAAAGGTCTGAGACATCATTATCACTGTAAATCCCAGTGCGGACAGCTTAAAAAACGGATTTGCCGCTTTTACCGCAATGCTAGCAAACCAAATAAAACAGTTTACATAAATCAATATCATACAAATTCCAAAGAAGGCTCCCAACTCCTCCGAAATAGCAGCAAAAATGAAATCACTTTCACGAATTGGTACTCTATCTGGCATCCCCTGCATTAGTCCCATTCCAAACCAACCACCTGTACCAATAGCAAAGAGAGATTGTGCAATCTGATATCCTTTGTTATCAATATCACTCCACGGATCCTGCCAAGCAAGTACTCTGGTCCGCACATGGGAAAATAAATAATATCCAACAAAGGAAGCTGCAGCTCCCGCTCCAAGTCCGGCTGCCAAAATCCGTTTTTTTCCAGTTGCCACATATAACATAAAAAGATAACAAAGAAAGAAAATCAAAGCTGCCCCCAAATCTTTTTCCAGTACCAGAACTAAAACAAAGGCTGCTGCCATAGCAGATACTTTTACTACATTTTTTAGAGTAAATTTTGTCTGACTTAGTATAGATGCAAATGCAAATACAAAAATAACTTTTACAAACTCGGAAGGCTGAATGCTTAATGGTCCAATATATAACCAGTTCTTTGCACCATATTTTGCTTTTCCAAAAAATAATACAACAAGAAGAAGAATCAGCCCAAGCACCGCATAAAACCAGCCCTCTTCCTGCAATTTATGATAATGCCGCAAAAGCCATGGCAAAATCATACACACTACCATTCCTGCTGCCATATATGCAAATTGTTTCTTTGCACTATCTATATTCAATCTTGCTAACATAACAAAACTAATAGAAAACAACATCTGCATATGATTTACAATAGGCTGGTTCATTTTTCCATATATCTTACGATAGAGAAAATTTGAAATCATAAAAAATACCAATTCACATCCATATAATCCAAGGATGATGACATCATTTGTATTTAAATACAAAATCAAATGTCCAAATAAAAGAAATATATGCATATTTATTCGCTGTTTTCTATATAATCTTGCTTTTTTCTTTTTCTTCTTTGCAGAAAATGCTGCAAATCCCCAAAAAGTATAGAGTGCCATAAGAATAACAATCAAATATCTAGACAACTCTGTAATTATTGTTTCCAAAATTTACACCTACCTTACACCTTTTCTATAATGTCCTGTTGTATAAGTTTTCAACGGACACTGGTAACTTCTTTCTTTTTTCCACAGTTTTAAATAAAACTCTACTACCTGTCTTGTCTGCTCTTCATTCTCCACCACAAAATCCAACCGCAGGTTTCTTGGAGAAAGGTTAAGAATTTCTTCAAAATATTCATGAAGTGACAAAGGTACACTATCATATAGTTGATTGTAACAATATTTGCAGTGGTTCATAGCATAATACTTCCTATCCCCTTTATCTGAAAGCACAAGCTGATTTGGAATATTTTGACACCCTTTTGTGTTTTTCTCTACACATTGTACAGAAGTCATAAGAGGCATATATCCATAAAGAATCACATCCTGTCCTTCTAAACCATTTTCTCTCCATTCTACCCCATTTAATTCTATGGCAGCAGTAGAATACGCAATCTGGTTCCTCTTCCAGAATTCCTTGGTTTTCTGATTAAAGGTATACATATTATAATCTAAAACTGCCTTTTGGCCAGAATCTTTTGCATATTGTTGGAACAAAGCATAACTTTCAAAATTCTTTATTACAAATCCTTCCACATTGGAACACAAAAAAATATCAGACAAAACACTTCTTTCTCCTTTATTTTTATATGCTTTTTCCATAGCTTTTTCATAGAAGATATAGTCTTTTCTTCTCATGATAGAAGGTAAGACCAGATATACTGGTTTTTGATATTCTCCCAGAAAAACAAGTATATCCTCATTACTCATCGTTCCCATATCCAGATACAAATATGTAAATTCTGGGTAATCTTTTAATATATATGCCTGCTCTATCCTAGTCACCATGGCAATCAGTCCTGTTGCCTGATTTTCTTCATATAAAGTTTTTTCCAATTCTCTTGTTACTTTCGTTGGTATATGTTTCCGATGTTGTTTCCCACAAATCTCTCTCTCCAGCGTTTCAATTCCTTCTCTTCTTAAATGATTCAGCTTTCCAACAGGGATAAAAACATCACCCTCCAAATACACATGACACTCACCTATGGTAAAATATGTTTGATTTAATTTTTCTATATGTTTTGTAATCTGTTCTTCTGTCATAGGCAGTTTTTTTGCCTTCTCTACCACATCTCCCTGTACACTTACACTAAATTCACCAGATATCAAAGTAAGCTCTATAGNTTCTCCTACAATAGCAGATACATACATATCAACAGTTATTTTTTTATGATTATTCAAANACNNTTGTTCTATCTTTGTCAAAAGTTCCTGTCTTCTGGTTCGGTATACCATGTCTCCTACTTGAATTGGTGAAATTGGTTTGGTATTGGTAGCAGTAGTTTTTGATACAAGAGGCACATCCTCCTTTACCGTATATTCATATAAAACTCTGCCATTTTTCCCTCGGAATTCTAATACATCCTGTGCAAAAATATCTCTCTCCAAATTTATCTTCGCCCAATTTTTCTGCACCTTTGATACCATTCCCACTTTCACACCACTATGATTCGGACGCTCCATAGACATAATAGCTCTGCCATTGTAGTCATAAAAATATCCCTTAGAAAATCCTCCCCGGTTATACAAATCCATAAGTCTGGTATAATCTTCCTCTAATTCTCTCTTATGCTTTTCTAAGTAATTCCCATACCCTTCCTGATATTCCAAATATAAATCTGTATATTTCCTGTATAGATGTGCAGTGTAAGCAGCATAAGCAGGCTTCTTCATTCTTCCTTCAATTTTAAAGGAATCAATCCCTGCTTCTACCAAATCCGGAATCCTATCTAGTGTACACATATCTTTTGGACTAAGCACATAAGGAGCAGCTTGTCTTACTTTCCCATTTTTCTCTGTTATGGTATATGGCATTCTACAAGGTTGTGCACATCGTCCACGATTACCACTTCTATCTCCAATCATGCTGCTAAGAAAGCATTGCCCAGAATAACAATAGCAAAGTGCTCCATGTACAAAAGTTTCTATTTCCATATCCGTATAACTACGAATTTGTTTCAATTCTTCTAATCCTAATTCTCTTGCTGTAACAAAGCGGGTTACACCATATTTTTTTAAAAAATTTCCTCCCTTTTCGCTTTGAAAAGTCATCTGTGTACTGGCATGAATAGACAACTCTGGAAAATTGTCATGAATAAAAGACAATACTCCCAAATCCTGGACAATTACTGCATCTAATCCCTGCTTATAGTATTTTACTAAATATCCAAACAATTGTTCTTCGATTTCCTTATTATGCAACAATGTATTTACTGTCAAATATATCTTTTTATCATATAAATGCACATAATCAATTGCCCGAAGCATCGTTTCTTCATCTAAATTATCAGCAAAAGCCCTGGCTCCAAACTTACTGCCGCCTAAATAAACAGCATCACACCCGCCATTTATAGCTCCTTTCAAACTCTCAAGGGAACCGGCAGGTGCAAGTATCTCTACTTTCCTCATATTCAATCCTCCTAGAACAAAGTGACCTTGTGTATAAAGAAAAGGGTCAACAGTTTAACACTATCGACCCCTTTTTCTATCTTTTGCGAAACCTGCTACTCTCTAATTCTGCCTCTAGCTTAATCACTTTCTTTTGTTCATCTAAATTCTCCTGTTGAAGCTTCTTGGCTTTATGCTCTAAATCTTCAATCTGTGTCTTATATCCAATTACCTCATGACGAAGATCAAACAATTCTCTGTCTTTTTGTGTAATCACTTCTGATAATTCATTCACTCTCTGCTGTGCTTTAAAAAAATCATCTGTAATATTAATCTGCATCAAAATATTACGCATATCAGAATCCAGAACATTATACCCTTCCTGCCCTTTAAATTCCTCAAATTTATGGTTGATGTATGATGCCACTCTTTGTAAATATTCATCACTTTCATAACCGGCAAGTACATAATGCTTACCATTTATTGTCACTTCTGTATCATTCTTTTGACTCATAAAACTATCACGCATCCTTTTTTATTGTATGGTAACCAATAACTATTCAAAATTTCCAAACACCCTTTGAACTATTTTTCTTTTATTATATCGGAAAACATATTGAGAATCAACCAGTTAATTTGTCTTATTTTCGTAACTGTTCAGGTAGGTCTGCACACTCCGCTGTGCAGACCATAAAAAAGACCAAAACAGGATTAGAATTGGGCAATTTACATGCGAAGCTTGCCCAATTCCGTAACAGGTCAGCCCGCGGCTGAACTGTTACTTATTTTCATAAGGAATCCCCAGATGTTCATAAGCAATATTGGTGACCATTCTCCCTCTTGGTGTTCTTTTTATCAGTCCATTTTGCAGCAAATAAGGCTCATAAACCTCTTCAATTGTAGCAGCATCCTCTCCAATAGATGCAGCCAACGCTTCCACTCCCACAGGTCCTCCGCCAAACTTCTCAATCATACAAAGAAGAATTTCCCTGTCTAACCGATCTAACCCCTCTTTATCTACTTCCAATAATCCAAGGGTGTGATCTACCACCTCTTTAGAGATTTTGCCATCATATTTTACCTCCGCAAAATCTCTGGCACGTTTCAGCAAACGATTCGCCAGTCTTGGGGTTCCTCTGGAACGTTTTGCAACTTCATAAGCTCCTTCTGGTGCAATTTCTGTTCGGAAAAGTTTTGCAGAACGTGTAACGATTTCCTGCAATTCCTTCACTTCGTAATAATGAAGCCTCTCCATTACACCAAAACGGTCTCTTAGGGGAGCTGTCAACATTCCTACTCTGGTAGTTGCCCCAACAAGTGTAAACTTAGGCAAATCAATCCGTACAGAACGGGCAGAAGATTCTTTCCCAATTATTATATCAATTGCATAATCTTCCATTGCCGAATAAAGGAGTTCTTCCACCTGTCGGTTCAATCTATGAATCTCATCTATAAAAAGAACATCTCCCTCTTGAAGATTATTAAGAATCGCTGCCATATCTCCAGGTTTTTCAATAGCTGGTCCTGCTGTAATCTTAATATTTACATCCATCTCATTTGCAATAATATTTGCAAGAGTTGTTTTTCCAAGCCCTGGAGGACCATAGAACAAAACATGATCCAAAGATTCTCCTCTTTTTTTCGCTGCTTCAATATATACTTTTAACTTTTTCTTTAATTGCTCCTGTCCCACATAATCCGCAAGCAACTTAGGGCGAAGGCTGTTTTCTATTTTATAGTCCTCCTCCTGCAATTCTGTTGTAATAATTCTTTTTTTCATGTGTTTTCACCTCGTATCATTCAAGCAATACATTCAAATACTCTACAGCATTTTTTTCAATGCTTCTTTTAAAACAGTTTCCGAATCCATGCCATTTTCATATACAACACTTTGTACCGCTTTCACACTTTCTGTCTGAGAATATCCTAATGCCACCAATGCTTCAATAGCATCTGTTCTTGCCATAGTTTGTATATCCTTATCTGTTTTTGAGGACAGATTTGCATAAGATTGTACACTATCCTCAAATTTTATCTTATCTTTTAATTCCAAAATTAATTTTTCTGCAGTCTTCTTCCCAATGCCTGGAGCCTTGGAGATGGTTTTTGCATCCCCGGCAAAAATAGACATCCTAAGTTCATCAGCAGAAAATATTGACAAAATACCAAGTGCCCCTTTTGGTCCAATTCCATTTACTGTAATTAAAAGTTCAAACATACGAAGATCTGACTTTGTTAAAAAACCAAAAAGCTGCATAGCATCTTCTCTTACATGAAAATAAGTATGTATCTTTATTTCACTCCCAGCTTGAGGCATTTGTGCCATTACATTCTCTGGCACAAATATCTCAAATCCAATTCCATTATTTTCTATAATTATAGTGTTATCTGTAGTTTCTTCCAACAATCCTTTAATAAATCGAATCATCTTCCCCTCCATAATTTATATTTTATTACAACAACGTCGAAAATGCATTTAAAACTACCTGGGTCACTTTCATTTTCCAGGGTCTTTTACACCACTCTTCATAACTAATTTCTTTACATTGTGCAAAGGTTTTCATATAGTCATCTTTTATGGTAGATATTACTTCTTTGTTAGATATCCAGACTCCATTTTCATAATGCAGGTAAAAACTCCGATAATCCATGTTAATGGTACCTACAATACCAAATTCCTCATTGATAATAGACTTTGCATGGATAAATCCTGGCAAATACTCAAAAATACGAACACCATTCTTTAAAAGATATCCATAATTGTAATTGGTAACCAATTTTATAGATTTCTTATCTGGTATATATGGTGTGATAATCCGCACATCAACTCCACTTTTCACCGCAAGAATCAAAGCATCCTGCATATCTTTTTCAATAACCAGATATGGTGTCATAACATATAGATATTCCCTGGCATAATCAATCATCTGATTATACAGCATTTCTATAGGATTATTAGGATTATTAAGAGGTCCATCTGAAATTATATGGCAATATACATCCGATGCTGGAAACTTTGCTGTTGGACGATATTTATTAAAATTCTCGCATATCTGCTCCTTGCACATCTCCCACATTTGTAAAAATGTAATAGTAAGCCCCCAGACTCCATCACCAACTATGCGTACACCAGTATCTTTCCATACACCAAAACGCTGAATTAAATTAGCATATTCATCCGCAATGTTGAAACCTCCTGTATATCCTATATTGCCATCAATTACCACAATCTTTTGATGACTGCGGTAATTCATATAAAGTTTACCTGTATAACGATGTATTGGATTAAAAATTGCTACCTGGAATCCCTCTGCCCTCAGTTTCTTTGCAAAATGTTTTTCTGTACGGAGCATGGCTCCAAAATCATCATAAGCAAATTTCACCTCTACCCCTTCCTTAATTTTGCGTAGGCATACATCATGTATAGCATCCCATATAGCCCCTTCTGCCACAATAAAGAAGTGAATCAGTATAAAATGTTCTGCTTTTTCTAAATCCTGAAGGATTGCTTCAAACGCATCTTCACCCATAGAATAATATTCAATCTGATTATTTTTTGTAAGTGGGAAGCCTTCTGATTCCAGAAAATTAGACATTCTGCTTCGGAAGGGATGGATTTTCTGATATTCTTCCATCAATTTCTCATTATGTTCCACATATTCTGTTCCATGTGCCATAATTCTCATTAATTTCTCATCTATCTTCTTGCTAGAATTTGTTTTCCCCCATAACAAAAACATTATCTGTCCCGAAATAGGAAGCACCAGACAAATACTTATCCAAGCAATTTTGTATGCAGGACTTCTGCTGTCATTTACTAATGTAAATACCACAATTAAACTACAAATTTCTAATACAATATAAAAATAAACAGTATACTGTTGCAGCACAAAAGGAAGTAAAATAAGCAGGCCAATTTGAAATAGCACCAAAAGTCCGACAACACATACACGAAAAAATCCACTTAAGCTATTCTTCATTCTTCCTGTCATATCACTAATAATTTTTCCTGCTTCCTGTTCCATTCTATTCCAATGTTGTTTAAATTGTTTT
>JAAVHR010000026.1 GCA_014799595.1 Clostridiales bacterium
ACAAAACTCCCATGCCTCGCACAATTGGGCATCACCATAAATATATTCCGCATGGGAGTTTCGTAAACGATGATGTACACAAGTGCAAAAGCAGCACTTGGCACTTGTACGAACCTTGCGGCAGAGTGCAAGGTTCTACCTGAAGATAGTGAATATATAGAAAAGTTTGAGAAATGGAGGTCATTAAATGGAAAAAATTGAAGGTGGTGTAACTGCGGCAAAAGGTTTTCTGGCAACTGCCACAGCAGCAGAAATAAAATATAAAAATAGAGATGATATGGCTCTGGTATATAGTGAAGTTCCGGCAAAAGTAGCTGGTGTATTTACCCGTAATGCAGTGAAAGCAGCTCCCGTAAAGTGGGATATGAATATTGTGACAAAAGAAGAAGTGGCACAAGCAGTAGTATTAAACAGCGGAATTGCTAATGCAGGTACTGGAAGTGAAGGAGACAAAGTGAATGAAGCAATGGCACAGCAAGTTGCCGATGCTCTGCAGATTCCACTTTCTTCTGTATTAACAGCTTCTACTGGTGTAATTGGTGTGCAGATTCCAGTAGATAGAGCCCAAAAAGGAATTGCAGACATGGCAGGAAACCTTTCTGATAGTCTGGAAGCGGGAAACCGTGCAGCAAAGGCAATTATGACTACAGATACTATTTGTAAGGAATGTGCAATAGAATTTACCATTCAGGATACAACGGTAACTATTGGTGGTATGTCCAAAGGCTCTGGTATGATTCATCCGGATATGGCAACTATGCTTTGTGTAATTACAACAGATATTGCTATTTCCAAAGAATTGTTACAAGAAGCAGTAAAAGCAGATGTGAAAGATTCTTTTAATATGATTTCTGTAGATAGGGATACTTCTACCAATGACAGTATGATTGTTCTGGCAAATGGTAAAGCTGGAAATGTGGAAATTACAACAAAAGGACAGGAATATGACAGTTTCTGTGAGGCTTTGGCAATGGTCACAAAGACTCTGGCAAAAATGATGGCAGGTGACGGAGAAGGAGCCACAAAGCTTTTAGAAGCAAAGGTAATAAATGCCAAATCCAAAGAGGATGCCATTGTATTAAGTAAATCTGTGATTACTTCTAATCTGGTAAAAACAGCGGTATATGGTTCCGATGCAAATTGGGGCAGAATCCTTTGTGCATTAGGCTATGCAGGAGTAGAATTTAATCCAGATATTGTAGATATCTATATAGAGAGTGAAGAAAAACGTATCAAGCTATGTGAGAATGGTCTGGCAACCGATTATAGTGAAGAAGAGGCTACAAAGATTCTTTCTGCAAAAGAAGTAACTGTCATTGCAGATATGAAGGATGGAAAAGCATCTGCAACCGCATGGGGATGCGATTTAACATACGATTATGTGAAAATAAATGGTGATTATCGTTCGTAAGACGATAATTGCAGACTGGTGCTGCTGTCAGGCAACTCCTAGCTGCGATAGCAGCGGTCTGCAATATAGGACATGAATAATAGAGGTTTAATAAAATAGAAAAGAGGAAAATAATAATGCAGGCAACAGATATGGAACAGATTTTAATCAAAGCAGAAACATTGATTGAGGCATTGCCATATATACGTGATTTTAACAATAAAAAAGTAGTTGTAAAATATGGCGGAAGTGCCATGATTGATAAACAGCTTGAAGAAAGTGTTATTAAAGATGTGGCACTTTTGAAGCTGGTTGGTATGAAACCAATTATTGTGCATGGTGGAGGAAAAGAAATCAGTAAATGGCTTAACATGGTTGGCAAAGAGACAAAATTTATCGAAGGTCTTCGTGTAACAGATACAGAAACTATGGAAATTGCTGAAATGGTATTGAATCGTGTAAATAAAGGTTTAGTACAACGTATTGAGAAACTTGGTGTAAAAGCAGTAGGAATTAGCGGAAAAGATGGTGGAACCCTGAAAGTAAATAAGAAAACTGTAAATGGACAGGATATCGGTTTTGTGGGAGATGTAAATGAAGTAAATGAAGGATTAATTGATACTTTGTTAGACAATGATTTTATTCCCGTTATTGCACCAATTGGTCTTGGAGATGATTATGAAAGTTACAACATTAATGCAGATGATGCGGCTTGTGCTGTAGCAACAGCGATTAAAGCAGAAAAACTGGCATTCCTTACAGATATTGAGGGAGTTTGTAAAAATCCAGATGATAAGAGTACCCTAATTTCTGTTCTAACATTAGATAGAGCAGATGAAATGATTCAAAAGGGAGAAATCAGTGGTGGAATGTTGCCAAAAATCCGTAATTGTATTGATGCGGTAAATAATGGAGTAAATCGTGTGCATATCTTAGATGGCAGAAGAGAACATTGTCTGTTACTGGAATTCTTTACCCAGAAAGGTATTGGTACAGCTATTATTGATGATGAAAACAAGCTTTATGAACATGAAGTGCAACGTTAGGAGGAAATAACCATGACAGATCAGGAATATATTGAAAAAGCGGAACAGAATTTAATTCATACCTATAACCGTTATCAGATTGTATTGGAAAAAGGTGATGGTGTATATCTATATGATGTAAATGGAAAAAGATATCTGGATTTTATGGCAGGAATTGCAGTATATGCTTTGGGATATAACAATAAAGCATATAATGACGCCCTAAAAAATCAGATAGATAAACTTATGCATACTTCTAATTTATTTTACTCATCCATTTTAGGAGATGCAGCCGAAAAGCTTACCAAAGCAAGCCAGATGGATCGGGTTTTCTTTACAAACAGTGGAACAGAAGCAATTGAGGGAGCAATTAAACTTGCTAGAAAATATGCATTTCTTCGGGATGGACATACGGATCATGAAATTCTTTCCATGGATCATTCTTTCCATGGAAGAAGCCTTGGATCACTTTCTGTTACTGGAAATGCCCACTATCAGGAAGCCTTCAAGCCATTAATCGGAGGAGTAGTATTTGCAGAATATAATAATTTAGAAAGTGTACGTTCTAAGATTACAGACAAGACTTGTGCAATTATAATGGAAACGGTACAAGGGGAAGGTGGAATTCATCCAGCTACAGATGAATTTATCCATGGAATAAGAAAGTTATGTGATGAGCATGATATTTTATTGATTTGTGATGAAATTCAATGTGGTATGGGACGTACTGGTACTATGTTTGCCTATGAAAATTATGGTATAAAACCAGATATTATGACTTGTGCAAAAGCTCTTGGATGCGGTGTTCCAGTTGGGGCATTTGGAGCAACTGAGAAAGTAGCAGAAGCTTTTGTTCCTGGAGATCATGGAACTACTTATGGCGGAAATCCTTTTGTACTTGCTGCAGTTAGCAAGGTCTTTGATTTATTTGAGGAACAAAAGATTTTGGAAAATGTAAAGGAAGTGTCTGCATATTTAGAAGAAAAATTAGATGCCTTAAAAGATAAATATGATTTTATTATAGATAGACGTGGTAAAGGATTGATGCAGGGAATAGAGTGCAACATACCAGTTGGACCTTTTATCCAGAAAGGATTAAATAATGGATTAATTTTAGTTAATGCTGGAACTAATATTATTCGTTTTGTTCCACCTCTTACCATTACAAAATCCCATGTGGATGAGATGATTACTTTAATTGAAAAATGCTTTGCATAAGTAGACAGAAAATGGGGAAATTAAAGAAAGAGCATATATGCTCTTTCTTTTTTACTTTATAGGAAAGTTCGTCCTATAAAGTAAAAACGCTCCGCTTAGGATGTGCACAGATGCATAAGGAATATTGTTGCAAAAAACATGCAACATGCATCTGGCACGCAAAGTGTGCAATCCCCTCATGAATGAGGGATTAGGGGAGTTGATGTGGGCTTGCCCACTTTGTTCCTATGAAAGTCCTGACAAACAACTATATTTCGTGTAAGCTTGCTTGCAAAGTAATATAGACAGTTAGTGATTGTGGGAGTGCGTAGCACGTAGCAATCAACTTTCATATATGGTGGAACTGTTGAAGGCAACATGGAGGTTACTATATTAGGAAAGGATAGATGAAACATGTGGGGAATTCTTATTGCTTTATTATCTGGTGCTTTAATGAGCATACAAGGTGTGTTTAACAGTGGTGTAACAAAACAGACTAGTATATGGATGGCAGCGGCTTTTGTACAGCTTACCGCATTTTTAGTTTGTATTACAGCTTGGTTTTTTACAGGAAGGGAAAGCTCAATAGGAGATATCTTTCGTGTGACACCTAAATATATTTTACTTGGTGGGGCAATTGGAGCCTTTATTACGATTACTGTGGTAAACAGTATCAATACACTTGGAACGGCTAGAGCAGAAATGTTTATTGTATGTGCACAGCTTATTGTAGCATATTTAATAGAATTATTTGGATTGTTTGGTATGGAGAAATCAAATTTTGAGTGGAAAAAAGTGTTTGGTGTAGCTTTGTTTTTAGCAGGTATTGTTCTATTTAAATGGAAAAATTGATGGTGGAATTTATATATTTGACATTTCACAGCAAAAAGTATCCGTTTGACAGTATTTTGTTATCGTAACTTAAATAAAATTCCGATACATTAATAAAAAATGTGGTAACTATTTATGGTTCTGAATAGTTACAAAACACCCAAAAATGTAAAGGAAGTGGAAAAATGCAGATAGCAGTATGTGATGATGAAAAAGAAATCCGTGATATGCTTGCAGAAAAGATTAGGAAATGGTATCCAAAGGCAGCCTTGTCGCTATATCAATCAGGAAATGAACTGCTTTTATCAGACAAGCAGCCAGATATTTTGCTCCTTGATATTCAGATGCCAGAAAAAAATGGCATGGAAACAGCTAAGGAATTACGCAAAAATAATAAAGAGATCATTATTATTTTTGTGACGGCTTTGGATGATTTTGTATTTCAGGCATTTGATGTAAGGGCATTCCATTATCTGGTAAAACCCTTTGATGATGAGAAATTTGCAGAAGTATTACAAAATGCGATAAGACAGTTTGAGGACAGAAAGAAGCTGAAAGCTGCAAAAATAAAAGAAGTGCCTAATTTGATGATATCCACAAGAGGGAAACATATTATTGTCAATATAGAAGATATTGTATATGCAGAAGTATTTGACAGGAAAGTGATTATCCATACCATGGATTCAGATATAGAATATTATGGAAAAATGAAAGAATTAGAGAAAAAGGTTGGAGATGAATTTTACCGTCCTCATAGGGCATATCTGGTGAATTTCAATTTTATCAAAAAATATGATGCTACAACTATCTATTTGAAAAAGGGACAGGCACTTATGGCAAAGCAGAATTACAAAGAGTTTGTGAAATGCTATTTAAGGCACAATCAGAGAAAGGGAAGAGAAAATGGTACATGATGAAATATATTGGACAATTATATCGTATGTGATACCAATTGCACAAAGTTTTATGGAAGGATATTGTCTATACCGGCTTGCAAAACCGTTTATGAAAAATAAAAAAGGCATATTTTGTGTTGCAGTAATATATTCCTTAACCATGCTAATGCTTTATATGATACCTCTATATCTTAATAGTTTTATAGCATATAGTATAGGTGTTTTTGCTGCCTTTCTTGTGATGTGCCGGATAGATCGAAGAAATTATGAGCAAAAAGCCTTTATTGTGGTGATATTTTTCTCTTTGCGTTGGTTTACATCGGCAATAGCAGAAATTCTATATGATAATCTATATAATTATGTTGGAAATACAGATTACATGACAGTTCATCCCAATATGTCATTTGCCCTATATGTTGGGGTATGTCTGCTTTATCTGGTGTTGGAGTTTTTGTTTACAGCTATTGGTATATGGTGTATTTTAAAAAATTATGCTTATAAGTATGCCAAGATGTCAAAAAAGGAGCTGCTTATGTTGGCTGTTCCCTCATTTTTGGGAGTAGCGGGTTATGAAATTATATGGTGTTATCGTAACTTTTACATAGCCAAAATGGGAAAAAATTCTAATATGTATGATGTTATGTCGTTGCTTTATTATGCAGTAGCCATTATTACAATTGTAGTGGTTATTGTACTGTATCAAAGTATTAAGGCAGGGCAGAAAGAAAAATTGCAAAATGAATTGCTTGCCACGCAAATGGACAGCATCAGACAGCATATTGAACAGGTAGAAAACTTATATCAGAGTATCCGCAGTATTAAGCATGACATGACAAATCATGTCATTACTTTGGAAAGGCTTTATGCTGGAAATAAAGTAGAAGAGGCAAAAGCCTACAGCACAGAATTAAAAACTATGCTTGCCAAAGTAACAGATAAGGTAAACAGCGGAAACCCTGTAACTGATGTTATTTTGCAGGAAATGCAAAGCGAAGCCGGGAAAAGAAAAATCCGTTTCAATATAGATTATCATTATCCTACAGATTCTAATGTGAATGCCTTTGATATGAGTGTAATTTTGCATAATGCTTTGCAGAATGCGATGGAAAATGCTGGAAAAAGCGAAACGCCTTATATATCTATTTTGTCTTACCGCAGAAATAATGCCTATATGATAGAGATAAAAAACAGCTTTGCAGGAAATCTTAAATGGGATATAGAAAGTGGGCTGCCAGTTACATCAAAAGGGAACATGGATGGTCATGGGTATGGGTTATCCAACATCCGCAGGATGGCAGAAAAATATTCTGGAGATATAGCCATTGACTTAAATGGTAAGGAGTTCTGCCTTAGCATTATGTTGATGATGGAAATGTGAGGATGTCTTATAGTGTGAAAAAAATGGTTACTGTTCGCAGGTTCCCTGTACCCAGTAACAAAATATGTGTAACAGGTCAGCCCTTGGCTGACCTGTTACGGAATTGGGCAAGCTTCGCATGTAAATTGCCCAATTCCAATCCTGTTTTAGTCTTTTTTACGGTCTGCACAGCGGAGTGTGCAGACCTACCTGAACTGTTACAAATATGTTCACAGCAGAAAAAGGTTGTTCCACATCATATCTGTTTAGTTTGAAAGAAAAGATTCCGAAACAAAAAATGAGGACAGTTAAGTCATAACGTTACTCAGATAGAACAACAAATAAACAGGAAAGGAGATACATATTATGATGATTGGTAGAATGGCAGGAACAAATAATATGCAGGCAGGATGTTCTGGCATGAATATGCAAACAGATGCTGTCAGCAGAAATATTCAGAACAAGATAGCAAATGCACAGAAACAGCTACAGGAACTTTCTTCCGATGAGGAAATGACACCAGAAGAAAAAATGAAAAAAAGACAAGAAATCCAGCAAGAGATTACTAATTTGAACCAGCAATTAAGACAGCACCAGATTGAGATAAGGAAAGAACAGCAGTCTAAAGGTACATCCATGGATGATATGCTTGGCGGAAACCAGAGTGAAGGAAGGACAAAGGGAGGTGACAAAGGAACCGGTTTGTCACAGGCGGGCATGCAGGCAATGATTTTGGCAGATTCTTCCATGAAGCAGGCACAGGTACAAGGAAGTGTCGCTACAAGAATGGAAGGCAGGGCAAGCGTGTTAAAGGCAGAAATAAAACAGGATGCAGGCAGAAATACAGAGGCAAAAGAAGCGGAACTTGCAGAAGTAGAGCAGAAAGCTATAAATGCCAGTGCTGCACAGATGGATACGTTTGCAAGCACAAATCAGGCAGTAAAAGAAGCTGCAAAAGCTGAACGGGACAGCAAAGAAGATGAAGTGGATACAAAGAGCGAAAGTAAAGATGGCAAAATGGACAAAGCAGATAACAATGAACAGACAATAGAAAATACCAAAGCGGATGAGGCAGAGGGATCTCCACAACTTGCTGCCTATGCACATATAGATGTTCGTTTGTAAGGAGGTGGAAATCATGTCAGAAATTACCAGTTTCAGCGATTATGCAAGTAAATATAATAGCAATATAGATTTTACTGCATTATTGGGCAGCACTTCTGATACCGCATCAGTTGGGAGTTCTAATCTGCTGGCAGACTGTGCATCTATCAAAAATGGCAGCTACAAAAAACTGCTAAAAGCATATTATGCAATGCAGGATGCTGAGAAATTGTCTGGCAGAGGGGATACTTCACAGAAATTAACATTGATGAAATCGGGTGCAGATTCCTTGAAAAAATCAGCAGATGCCTTAGACAACGATTCTTTTTGGGAGAAGAAAAAGATTAAGAAAAAAGATGACACCACTGGAGAGGAAACAGAGACAGAGGATTATGACTGGGATACAATCACAAAGGCGGTCAAATCCTTTATCAAAGATTACAATGACGTAGTTGACAAGGCGGGGGAATTAAACACCAAAAATGTACTTCACAATGCAGTATGGATGACGAATTTGACAGATAAAAACCGCAATATGCTTTCGAAAATTGGGATTACCATAAACAAGGAAAATAAACTTGAATTAAACGAGGATGCTTTGAAGAAGGCAGATATAAGCTCCCTGAAAATAGTTTTTACAGGATATAATTCCTTTGCAAACAAAATATCGCAGAAAGCAGCAGGTATATCAAGTGCTGCGAACAGGGCGGCAGCCACTTACACAAGTAGTGGGGCATATTCTAATACACTTTTCTCTCTGATATCAAGCAAGATAAACGAAGAAGTATAGGCTGTTCTAAGGATGGGTGGGAAAGCGTTTGTTGAAAAAATCAATGAACGCTTTTTTGACATTTAACAAATATTTTGGTAATAATTCGAATTTACTCATTTATAGATAACAAAAAATACATTATAACAGGGCTTGTTTGGAGTTTATAAATGATATTGTTAACAAAAAATCAAAAACTAGTAAAAATATACAAAAATCCATCTTATATTTCTGTTTGATAATGAATTTTATATATTATAAAATAAAAATATACTAATTTATTTTATTGAAATTCAATAAGAATACAATTAAAATTTTTAAGAGCAGGGAGGGGATAATGCAGGCAAGTGAACGGAAGGAATAGTTTATGTTATATGAGATGATTTTCTTCAATGATAATTACTAAGGATAAAAATACTCAACTAAATGTGGGAATAAAAATACATATAATATTAGCTGGTAGATAAGTGGAATTTTGTTAAATTGAATATAGGGACTGACAAAATAGACAGGCTGTAAAAATAGGGATATGAACGAAACATTTTATGTGAAAGATAAAAGATGAACGATTTTAAATAGTTGGTTTCTTTATTTAAAAATGAAATAATACATATATTGGCTTTTGGATAAGAGAACATAAAAATACAATGCTTATTGTCTGGCAATACTATTCGGTTTTGAAGAATGGAAGAACTGTACAAATGGGCAAAGAGAAAAAAACAAAGAACTCTGGATAAAGCATTTTCTAACAATTAGGTAGGAAGAAAATGAAAAATGAATCTACGAAACCTTAAAGAGAATAGTCATAATTATGAAGAGATAAAAGTGGCTATGATGTGATTGGAGGTATTTTTATGCGTAATTATTCAAAAAATAAACAAGTGAAAAGAATATTAGCAGGTATTTTGACCATAATTATGGTTTTTGTAAGTATTGACCTAAGTCAATTTGTATCTGTTGAGGCGGCAACGGAGTATGATACATTATATCTGATTGATAATACTGCTGAAAAGTGGGTAAAAAATGACAATGCTAAAATCAAAGCAATTAATAACAGCAATGGGCATACTGCATATTGGATGACACAAAAGGATGAAACTACATGGAGTGTTAAAGTTCCTAAAAGTGCATATAACATTACTTTTAACCGTTATGCAGAGGATAAAACAACACAATGGAATTCGTGGAGTGCTGGAGGCAGAGATAAAAATAATGCATATTATGTGGATGGAACGGAATATGGTCATTGGGGTATTATGGAAGAAAGTGAAGAATACTTCCATGCAGGAGATATTATATATCTTGATGTTTCAGAATTTACACAATGGGAAAATGATGATGCAGTAATGTATGTTAATTTTACTAATGCATCTAAGCAAGAAAATGGTGGTAATGATATTATAATATCAAAGGTAGATAAAACCTTATATAGTCCAGTAACAGGTTTAGCAGAGTTAGAAGATAATATTTATTTATATCAAATTAAGGAAAACGATGAAGGAGCATCTTCACTAAGATTTTGGAGAGGAAGTACAACTACTCTTTGGAATTGTTCTGTAGAGCTTACTTATAAAGAATATAAAAAAGGAAAAAATTGTGTAAAGATTGCCAGGTGGACCGAAAATGGCAGTATAACTACAAAAGAAACAGACCTTAATAAAGACACAGATGAGGATGAATTGTCCGATATTTATGAAGCAATAATTGGAACAGACAGGAAAAATCCGGATACAGACGGAGATGGTCTGAAAGATGGAGATGAAATATATATTTTAGGAACGGATCCGTTAGTAGCAGATAGTGATAATAACGGCATTCCAGATGACAAGGAAGATTTTGATAATGACGGATTAACAAATTTGGAAGAAATTCGTCTAGAAACTAATCCGATCAGTATAGATACAGATAATGACAGTTTGACAGATGGAGATGAAGTTTCTGTTTATTTTACGAATCCACTGTTAGTTGATACAGATGGAGATGGATTATCAGATGGAGATGAAATTGCATTGGGATTTGACCCTCTGCGGGTTGATACAAATGATAATGGAATTCCTGATGGAAAGGAAAAGACATTACAGACACTTGAGATTGAAGTAAAGGAAGAAGAAAAGCCAGAAATAACAGGTGTATCCGTAAAAATGAAAGGAACCGGATATTTGCAGAGCAATACAACTATTGAAAGTGTTTATGGTGAGGACATGCTTTCTAGTGATGTTGTGGGATTAATCGGAGTCCCTGTTGAAATTACATCAGATTCTAGTTTTGACCAAGCTACGATAACATTTTCTTATGAGAAATCTTTGTTAGGTGAAACAAAAGAAGAAGACTTAGCAATTATGTGGTATGATGAAGAGAATAATATATACAAAATACTTGATGAAGATACAGTTATTGACACGAAAAAGCAGACAGTCAGCTATACAACGACACATTTTAGTACATATCTGGTAGTGGACAGGCAGAAATGGTATGATGTATGGTCAAAATATGTTACTTATTATCGTAATCCGCCATCTTGTTCCATGCCTGTTGACTATTTTGATGTTTGTTATGTAGTAGATACTTCAGGCAGCATGTCAGGTACTAGAATACAGACAGCGATAGAAGCAATAGGATCTTTCAATAATGCATTGTATAATAACGACAGGGCAGCCATTGTTGGTTTTGACTCTAGTGCTACAACTTATTCCGGATTTACCAGTGACCAAACCGCATTGGAAAATGCTCTTCGTTCCTTGCATGCAAATGGTAATACAAATGTAAATGCAGGGTTAATTCAAGCAATGGATTTATATGATTCAGATACATCATATAATAAAAAAATCATAATATTATTGTGTGATGGTGATGTGAATTATACGGATGCAACATTGCAGAGAGCAATCAAAAATAAAATCAAGATTTTTCCTGTTTTAATTGGTTCTACATATGGCGAGGAGGCATTACAGGAACTTGCAGGTCAGACAGGTGGAACATTTTATTATGCGAATACAGCAGAAGATGTAAGAAAAGCATTGTTTGGGATTCAAGATGAAACAATAGATGAGGTAGACACAACGGATACGGATAAGGATGGATTATATGACATTTATGAAATCGGAGGTATGATTATTCCAAATGGTCAATATTTATATTCTGATCCATTATTAGCAGATACAGACAATGATGGTTTGACCGATGCAGAAGAAATGGGAAATTTGGGGAACTACGCAGATCAGCCGGTNATGAAACAGTTTAGTATGAAGTTACAGGGATTTGATGCAGAACTATATATCAAATTTTTTGATTACCGATGTGACCCTAATAAAACAGATACAGATGGTGATGGTTATGAGGATAAAAAGGATCCAAATCCGAATAGTAATGATGTTCATGTTATTGCATTATCAGATGCTGATAATTTTGTAACAATAGTGGATGATGAAGAGGTAGGAAAACTGCATTATGGAGGTCACCAAGGATGGTTTGGTAGTAATGTGGCTAGAAATGGTGCCTGTGGTACTGTGGCGGCTGCAAATATAATGGCTTATATGTCCACAAAAAATAGTAAATTCAGTGATTTGTATGGTTATGACAGTTTTACAAAAAGCAATTATTTAAGCTATATGAATGAGGTGTATGAATATTTGTCTCCTGGATATATACCATGCACAGAGATACCTACGGGAATATGGTCTATATATAGTGTTGGGAATGCTGTAGAAAAATTTGGAGATAAGCATGGAGTGGATATTCATCCGATATATGATTCTTCATGGTTTACAAAAGAAAATACAATGAATTATATTGCAAGTGGTCTAAATAGTGATGCACCAGTTGCTATGTTGATTGGAATGAATTCACATTTGAGGAATATAGAAGTAAAACATCTATATAATGATAGCTACATGCAATCTACTTTTGAGTATCATTGGGTTACTATTACAAAGATGAGGATAGATGATATTTCAAAGAAAACAACAGTTAAAGTTTCTACTTGGGGTGGATATTCGTACTTGGATTTTGATGATTTTCTAAAAAGTAAGATTACAAAAGCACTATTATATTTTAAATAATTATTAACTTTATATGTTTTGATATAACAATATAAGCATAGGATTATAGTTAGTAAATGTAGGCAATTGCAAAACTCAATTTATCATTTGGATTTTTTGTGGTAAAGTTTTGCAATTGCTATTTGATAAATGCAAGAAAAGGAGCTAACAACATGAAAAAAAGAGAAAAGAGATGGATAAAACTTGGCATTTTATGTAGTGCTGTGATTATTCTGGTACTTGGCTTTAAGATAAAAGATTATAGAGAAAACCCACTTTGGTATGATTTTAAAGGGAGGTTGATGAAAGAAAACCATCTTATCAAGTCTATTAGCAGAAGTTATCCAGGACCTAGTTATACAATCTGGATTTATTTTAAGAATGATAAGATTGACTTTGACATTGTAGAGCCTATATTTCAAACATTTTTAGAGGAATTGAATCAGCCAGAATTTGTAGAGGAATTATATACTAATTACGAGAAAACTCACGGGCAGTTTGCTACTATGGATGTAAGCTTCAGTCTAAATGGAAAAGAGAATTCTCCTTTCTATTATCGATTTGAAATTTTTTTGCCACCTTCGGATAGAGAAGCCATTACTAATGGGACATGGTCACTAATAAGTAGTACACAGGAAGAATATTTGCATAAAAAATATAGAGCATCAGATTATAAGTAATTGCTGATAATCGCTAGGAAAGGAGTCAACTTGAAAAAAAGAAAAAAGAAATGGATAAGCTTAGGCATCTTATGTAGTGTGGTTGTTCTTTTGGTGCTTGGCTTTAAGATAAAAGATTATAGCGAAAATCCCCTTTGGTATAAGTTTAAGGAGGAACTCATGAAAGAAAATAGACTTATCACATCTATCAGTAGAAATTGCTATGAGGGACATGCTTGTACAATATGGATTTGTTTAAAAAATAAGGAGATTAATTTCAATGTTGTAGAACCAATATTTGAAACCTTTTTAAAGGAACTAAATAGACGGGAATTTGTAGAGGAATTATATGCTTATTTTGAAAAAAAGGGTATTCGTATTGCTACCGTGAGTGTAATATTTTGCGTAGATAAAAATGGTAATTCTCCATTTTTTTATAACTTTTATATTGAATTGCAACAGAATGATAGAGAATCTTTTATCCATGACATGTGGTCACTAACATATAGCAAACCAGAAGAACATTTGTATAAAAAATACAAAGCCTCAGAATATAAGTAAGTGTTGATAAATGCAGGGGAAGGAGTCAATATGAAAAAAGGATGAAAGAAATGTCCTGTGGGCTAAACTGTTACCAAATAATTAAATTTTTATTAAAAAAAGTGTTGTAATTATGACAAAAAGTAGGTAAAATATAAATTGGTTCATAGTATAGAGGGTGTACCATAAATGAGGTGCAAACTATGAAGATACAAAATATAATAAAAGTTATAACAATAGGTGTATTTGTCTGTGTGGCTGGTTTGTTTTTTTATTTAAACCAAAACCAACAGGAAGAAAGTGCAGAAGAGGTGTTCATTGCCAGTGATGCTGCACAGGAGTCCCAGAATTCTACTATAGAAAATACACCAGAAAAAGCAGAGGCTGGCAAAGAAAAAAAGAAAAGTATTTTTGTTCATATATGTGGTGCTGTAAAAAAAGCTGGAGTATATGAGCTCAAAGAAGGTTCTAGAATTTGTGATGCCATTAAGGTAGCAGGAGGTTTTAAAAAGACAGCTAATCAAACATTTCTAAATCAGGCACAAGTGTTATCAGATGGAGAACAGGTTGTGGTTCCTGTGAAAGAGAATACAGAAAAAAATGTGCAGAATATGGAAGAAATGCCAGCTTCGCAAAATACGCAAAAAGTAAGTATTAACCATGCTACTTGTGAAGAACTTATGACATTACCAGGAATTGGAGAATCAAAAGCCAATAGCATTATTAAGTTCAGGGAAGAAAATGGTGGTTTTCAAACTTTAGAAGATTTGAAAAAAATACAAGGAATTAAAGATGGAGTGTATAGTAAAATTGCAGACTACATCATGTTATGATAAAAATTAGATGAGGTGAATGTTTTGAAAAAAGTTTTAGTGGTAGATGATGAAAAATTAATTGTAAAGGGTATCCGTTTTAGCTTGGAACAGGATGGAATGGAGGTAACCTGTGCATACGATGGAGAAGAAGCATTAGAACTGGTACAAAACAATGAATTTGATGTCGTATTGTTAGATGTAATGTTACCAAAATTAACTGGTTTTGAGGTTTGCCAGCAGATTCGTGATTTTTCTAATGTACCTATTATCATGCTAACTGCAAAGGGAGATGATATGGACAAGATTTTAGGTTTGGAATATGGTGCAGATGATTATATTACAAAACCTTTTAATATATTAGAAGTAAAAGCAAGAATTAAAGCAATCATGCGAAGAAGTAAAAATGCTAAAATGGAAGAACCGGAAACTACCAAAGTTGCAGTTTATGAGGAATTAAAAGTGGATTGCGACAGCCGCAGAGTGTATATTAATGAAATAGAAGTAAATCTTACTGCAAAGGAGTTTGATTTATTAGAATTGCTCTTATTTAACCCAAATAAAGTGTATAGTCGTGAAACTTTATTGAATACAGTATGGGGATATGATTATCCAGGTGATGTTCGTACAGTAGATGTGCATATACGGAGATTACGCGAAAAAATTGAAGCAAACCCAAGTGAACCAAAGTACATACATACAAAGTGGGGTGTAGGATATTTTTTCCAGGGTTAGTGCAAAATTTCGTTTTCTCCGTACGCTACGGGTACAGCTTCTAGTTGTACTCTTATTGATTGGTATTATTCCGACTATACTAATTAATTGGGTTGCTTTATTTTCTTATCGTGAAAACATGATAAATAGCCAACTGGAGAGTATTCAAAAACAATGTACCTCTCTGGTGGAAATTTTAGAGAGAGCGGATTATTTTTCTGTTGATACCACCAGCGTAGAAAGTCCATGGGAAATTAGCAATTGTATTACATTAATGCAAAGTTTATACAAGGAACAGATTCTTCTTACCAGAGGTACAAGTGTTCTGTATGATTCTGCAAATAGCAAGTCCTCAAATGCAATTACCAACGAAATCAAAGGTACCATAGAAAATGTATTATCAGAAGAAGATGCAGAACTTCTTTTGCAATCTTATGATAAAAAAGAAAGTGTTACTTTAAAAGGAAATAAGGTACTAAAGGTGGTAATTCCATTATATAAAGAGGAATGTTCCATAGAAGAGACAGGTTTTATTTATGTGATTGCAGATACCAAAGAAATCTTTTTAAATTACCACAAAATAAGAGAAAATTTAATTACGATTTCTTGTATTTTGTGGGCTTTGATTTTTGTAGTAACTTTATTTTATTCTGGTTTTGTAGTAAAACCATTAAAAGAGTTGATCCAATACATTGAAAGAATTACAGAAGGTTTTTTAGGGGAAAAAGTTTCCATCAAAAGTTATGCAGAAGTGGAGGATGTGGTGGATAGCATCAATCACATGACAACCAAATTGGAAACTTTAGAAAGTTCCAGACAAGAATTTGTTTCTAATGTGTCCCATGAATTAAAAACACCAATTACCTCCATTAAAGTATTGGCAGATTCCCTGCTTCAGCAGGAAGACGCTCCAGCAGAGTTATATAGGGAGTTTTTGACAGACATCACCGATGAAATTGAAAGGGAAAATAAGATTATTACAGATCTTCTTTCTCTTGTTAAATTGGATAAAACATCTGGTGAATTAAATATCGAAACAATCAATATCAATGAATTACTAGAACAGATTTTAAGGCGGATCAAACCAATTGCAGCAGAGCGTAATATTGAATTGGTTTTTGAAAGTTATCGTCCAGTACTTGCAGAGGTGGATGAAGTGAAGCTTTCCCTTGCTGTAAATAATTTGATAGAAAATGCTGTGAAATATAATTTTGATGATGGATGGGTCCGGGTTTCATTGAATGCAGACCATAAGTTTTTTTATGTAAAAGTTTCTGATTCCGGAGTTGGTATTCCTGAGGATGAACAGGAAAATGTATTTGAACGTTTTTACCGTGTGGATAAGGCACGTTCCAGAGAAACCGGTGGTACCGGGCTGGGATTGTCGATTACCCGGAATGCAATATTAATGCATCGGGGAGCTATTAAAGTTTATAGTAAAGAAAAGGAAGGAACTACATTTACTGTACGAATTCCCCTTAATCATGTAAGAAAAAATGAAAGTTAATTAAGATACTTGTAACTGTTCAGAACCATGAACAGTTACGTTCTAAGCCCATAATAATTCGCCTTCGGCGAGGGGCTTAGAACAATCAAAATTTACTTTCTCTTACGAAACACGCAGTAAATGCGTGTTTCTACCTGAATAGTTACAGATACTTTTCTACTATAATTCAAAACGAATCCTTTATCTATACAAAAGTTTGGTGTATTGTCTCATTTATATTTTAAGAATGAGACAGTACACTTATATTTAATGAAAGCAGGTGAAATATGACAAAAAGACCATTTGTAATTTTGTTTCTGATGGTTGTAATTTATGCTCTATATCAATTTTACCATCCTGTACCTTTAGGTATAGACAAGTTATTTGATATAGAAGCACACAGTAAATTAGAAGGAACGGTTACTCAAATTATTCCGAAAGAAAAAACAACCGCTATCTATTTAAAGGATGTTACAATCCTTACCTTAGACAATAAACAAATAAATTCTACAGATATAAATAAAATTCTTCTCTATTATACAGATACCAATAATCTGAAAATCGGTAATAAAATCTGCCTGACAGGAACCCTTCAAAAATTTCAAGAGGGTACCAATCCGGGACAATTCAATGAATATCTTTATTATAAAAACAATAACATAGATTATAAAATTTTTGGGGAAAGCCTGCAGATAATCCATAAAAAATATGATTTTTTTGGGGAGAGTCTTCGGAAAATGCGGGAGAAATTTTCCAAAGTATATCAAGATACTTTAGGCGAAGACGCAGGGATAATATGTGCCATGGTATTAGGCGAAAAATCTGCAATTGATATAGATACAAAGGAATTATACCAAAAGAACGGAATTGCACATATACTTGCGATTTCAGGCCTTCATATTACTATGATTGGAATGTTTCTTTATAAAATTTTAAAAAAATTATATCTTCCCAACGAAACAGTGATCCCTTTGGCAATTCTGGCTTTGATCTTATATGCAAAAATGACAGATGCGGGGATATCAACGAACCGGGCAGTGTTAATGCTTGCAATTTCTTTATTTGCAAAGTTATTAGGAAGAACCTATGATTTGATTACCGCAATGTGTATCAGTGGAAGTATTACTTTACTGCAAATGCCATTACAAATTGCAAATAGTGGCTTTTTGCTTTCTTATGGGGCTGTATTTGCTATAGCTGTGGTATATCCTGTTTTTCAGGATATTTTCCTTCCTGATGAAAGAGCGAGAAAGAAATTACAGAAAAAAACAAGTGTTTTACAATTAGATCTCTTGTTTTTTCATAAGAAGGATGTGGAAGAGAAAAGAGAGACAGCAAGAAAAAAAGCTGCACGGCAAGTTATATTAAAATTGCTGGATGGATTTCTTCTTAGTCTTAGTATTAATCTTGTAACCATACCGGTTATTCTTTATTTCTATTTTGATTTACCCATATATAGTATTTTTTTAAATCTGTGTATTTTGCCTTTTTTATCCTTGCTCCTTGGAATAGGGATTATGGCTNGCTGCATCGGAAGCCTTTCCATTCCTTTTGGAATATTTCTTGGAGGGAGTATTCATGGGATTCTAAGGCTGTATGAACTGCTTTGTAATATTTTTTTACAATTACCTTACAGTATTATTACCTTAGGAAGACCAGATAAAATTTCTTGTATGTTATACTATGGAGGATTGTTCATTTTTTTAATTTGTTATTCTTGTTTTCGAAAAAAGTGGTTCCTATTTTTTTGCCTTAGTATGTTAAGTGTGTTCTATATGCCAAATCCCTCTTGCTTGACAGTCACTATGTTGGATGTGGGGCAAGGAGATGGAATTTTAATTGAAAATTCAACTGGCAAAAATTTTTTTATTGATGGAGGAAGTACATCAGTAAAACAGTTAGGAAAATATCGTATATCCCCTTGTTTAAAATCAAAAGGGATTTCCAGTATTGACTATGCATGTGTTACACATCTGGATCAAGATCATATTTCTGGTTTAACCGAGTTAATGGAGGGCTGTGATACAACAGGAAATATAAAAATAAATCATCTGGTACTGCCAGATACTTCCCTAAAAGATGAAGCTTATCAGAATATGGTACAGCTTGCAGCAGATAAAAATATACCGGTTATTTATTTAAAAAAAGGGGATAAACTAATGGATGGAGACTTAAAATTTACCTGTTTGCACCCTTATCCCGAATTTATAACAAATGATAGAAATAATTATTCTACCGTTTTATGGATGCAATATGGAAATATGGATATGTTGTTTACAGGAGATGTTTCTGATGAAGGAGAAGACGCAATTACAGAGAGCGGATTACCAGAATGTGAAGTTTTAAAAGTAGCACATCATGGTTCAAAATACACCAGTTCAGAAAAATTTCTTGAACAGGTTTTGCCTAAATATGCCATAATATCTGCGGGTGAAAACAATAGGTATGGACATCCTCATAAGGAAGCATTAGAACGTTTAGAGGAAATTGGTACAAAAACATTTTGCACCATTGATTATGGGGCGATTGTGTTGCAAACAGATGGAAATAAACTTAAAATGTCATGGTTCGGAAATTAAAAAAAAGAAAAAAACACTTGACAAATAAATGTTATAGTGGTAATTTAAGTTATGAAGATATTAGCACTCTAATTAAATGAGTGCTAACAAAAAAATGGAGGTGAGTACTTGGATTTAAGCGAACGTCAGGTAAAGATTTTACAGGCCATTATTTGTAATTATCTGGAAACTGGTGAGCCGGTTGGTTCTCGTACCATTTCTAAATACAGCGATTTGAATTTGAGTTCTGCTACCATCCGTAATGAAATGGCTGATCTGGAAGAACTTGGATACATTGTACAGCCCCATACTTCGGCAGGAAGAATTCCTTCTGATAAAGGATACCGCTTCTATGTAGATGGTCTTATGAAAGAACAGGTACAAGAAATTGTGGATATGAAGAAGGATTTAGAAGATAAGTCCGATAAGATTGAAATATTACTTCAGTATGTGGCAAAGCTGTTGGCAACGAATACGAATTATACCAGTATGGTATCGAAACCACATTATAAATACAAAAAGATAAAGTTTGTTCAACTAACAGATGTGGATGTAAACCAGATTTTGGCAGTTATTGTTATGGAAGGTAATATTATTAGAAATCGTTTAATTATGGTTGAGGATTTGGTTGATAAAGAAATTGTTCTAAAGTTAAATATTATTTTGAATACATTTTTGCAAGGTCTTGACATGACTGAGATAAACATGCAAATTATTACAAAAATGAAAGAACAGGCAGGACAATATGCTTCTTTGTTAAATGAAATTCTGGATGCAATTGCCAAAGAGGTATCAGAAGTAGATAATGTTGAAATTTACACAAGTGGTGCAACGAATATTTTAAAATATCCAGAACTTAGTGACCGGGAAAAGGCAACTGAATTATTATATACCTTTGAAGAGAAGAAACAGCTTACGCAGTTAATTGGAGATAAGTTTCAGGAAGAAGAACAGCGGGGAATCCAGGTGTATATTGGCGATGAAACGCCAGTGGAATCTATGAAAGATTGTGCCTTAGTTACTGCAACTTATGAGATTGAAGAAGGGGTTTACGGTAAGATAGGTATTGTTGGTCCAAAGAGAATGGATTATGAAAAGGTAGTCAGCACATTACAAAATTTGATGATACAACTTGATGAAATATTTAAAAAAAAGAGTTAATAGAAAGGTGGTCTATACGTGGCAAAGATGAAAGAAAAGAAAGAGCAGGAAGTAGAGCAGAGTGAAGAAACAACGGAGGATACTGTAATAGAAGAAACAGAAGAACAGGATACCGAAGCTGTGGAAGCTGCAACCGAAGAAGGTGAAAAGGATAAGAAAGATTTACAGATTGAAGAATTGAATGACCGCCTGATTCGTAATATGGCAGAATTTGATAATTTCCGTAAACGCTCTGAAAAAGAGAAATCACAGATGTTTGAAATTGGAGCGAAAAATATTATTGAAAAGATTTTGCCAGTTATTGATAATTTTGAGAGAGGGCTTGGCACTGTTACAGAAGAAGAGAAAGAAAGTTCTTTTGTACAGGGAATAGAGCAGATTTACAAACAGTTCATAACTGCTCTTGAAGAAGCTGGTGTAACTGCCATTGAAGCAGTAGGACAGGAATTTAATCCTGATTTTCATAATGCAGTTATGCATGGTGAAGATGATAATTATGGTGAGAATATTATTTCTGATGAATTTCAGAAGGGATATATGTATAAAGATACTGTAGTAAGACATAGTATGGTTAAAGTTGTAAATTAAGGTTACTGTTTACATGTAGTACTTTGCACTTGCTGCAAAGTATGTAAGAACAAGTAGTGGTAGAGAAGAATCCAGCCTTTCGCCAAAGGCGAATTCTAAATAGGCTGGATTCCGTTACTGTTTGCACCGCAGGTGTGAACAATAACAAATTAAGTTTTGCTTGAACATAATCTGTGGCTTAGATTAGGTACAGATAGAATATGTTTATATAAATCTAGGTAAGATATTAAGTTTAGGAGGAATATATTATGAGTAAGATTATTGGTATTGACTTAGGAACTACAAATTCATGTGTAGCTGTTATGGAAGGTGGTAAACCGGTTGTTATCGCAAATACAGAAGGTGCAAGAACAACTCCATCTATTGTAGCTTTCACAAAGAACGGAGAAAGATTAGTTGGAGAACCTGCAAAACGTCAGGCTGTAACAAATGCAGATAAGACCATTTCTTCTATTAAGAGACATATGGGTACTGATTACAAAGTTAGTATTGATGATAAGAAATATACTCCACAAGAGATTTCTGCTATGACACTTCAGAAATTAAAAGCAGATGCAGAAAGCTATTTGGGAGAATCTGTAACAGAAGCAGTTATCACAGTGCCTGCTTACTTTAATGATGCACAAAGACAGGCAACAAAAGATGCTGGTAAAATTGCTGGTCTTGATGTTAAACGTATTATCAATGAGCCTACTGCAGCAGCCTTGGCTTATGGGCTTGATAACGAACATGAACAAAAAATCATGGTTTATGATTTAGGTGGTGGTACATTCGACGTATCTATTATCGAAATTGGTGATGGTGTTATCGAAGTATTATCTACATCTGGAGATAACCGTTTAGGTGGAGATGACTTTGACGAAAAGATTACCAGATATATGATTGAAGATTTCAAATCAAAAGAAGGTGTAGATTTATCTACCGATAAGATGGCATTACAGAGATTAAAAGAAGCAGCAGAAAAAGCGAAAAAAGAATTATCTTCTGCAACTACTACAAATATCAACCTTCCATTTATTACTGCAACTGCAGAAGGTCCAAAACACTTTGATATGAATCTTACCAGAGCAAAATTTGATGAATTGACTAATGATTTGGTAGAAAGAACTGCAACACCTGTACAGAACGCTTTAAAAGATGCTGGAATTACTGCATCTGAATTAGGTCAGGTATTATTAGTAGGTGGATCTACCCGTATCCCTGCTGTACAGGATAAGGTAAAACAGTTAACAGGTAAAGATGCTTCCAAGTCTTTGAACCCAGACGAATGTGTAGCATTAGGTGCTTCTATTCAGGGTGGTAAGTTAGCAGGAGATTCTGGTGCAGGAGATATCTTATTACTTGATGTAACTCCACTTTCCCTTTCTATTGAGACTATGGGTGGTGTAGCAACAAAATTAATTGAGAGAAATACTACAATTCCTACCAAAAAGAGCCAGATTTTCTCAACTGCAGCAGATAACCAGACCGCTGTTGATATCAATGTTGTACAGGGTGAAAGACAGTTTGCAAAAGATAATAAATCTCTTGGACAGTTCCGCTTGGACGGTATTCCACCAGCAAGAAGAGGTGTTCCTCAGATTGAAGTTACCTTTGATATTGATGCAAATGGTATTGTAAATGTATCTGCTAAGGATATGGGAACTGGAAGAGAACAGCACATTACAATTACAGCAGGATCTAACATGTCTGATGCAGATATCGAAAAAGCAGTTAAGGAAGCTGCAGAGTATGAAGCTCAGGATAAGAAACGTAAAGAAGGTATTGATGCTCGTAACGAAGCAGATTCTATGGTATTCCAGACAGAAAAGGCTTTGAACGAAGTTGGTGATAAGATTGATGCAAATGAGAAAGCTGCTGTAGAAGCTGACTTGAATCATTTGAAAGAATTATTAGAGAAAACCAACCCAGAAGTTATGTCTGATGGTGAAATTGAAGATATTAAGGCGGCAAAAGAAAAATTAATGACTGGAGCACAGGCATTATTTACAAAGATGTATGAAAATATGCAGGCAGATCAAGGTGGAGCAGGTCCTGATATGAGCAATATGGATATGGGCGGAGCTGCAAATGATTCTGGAATGAATGACGATGTAGTTGACGGAGACTACAGAGAAGTGTAAAATAGTAACAATAAGTGTATCTGTTCAGTACCTGAACAGATACCAATAAGTTATGATAAAGATTTGAAACTACAGCTTGATGATACTCAAGCTGTAGTTTCCGATTATGTATAATTGTTCATGGTTCTGAACAGTTATAATTCTATCAATTCATAGAAATGAGGAAAAATCATGGCAGATAAAAGAGATTATTATGAAGTACTTGGTGTGTCCAAAGGTGCTTCTGATAGTGAAATAAAAAAGGCCTATCGTGTATTGGCAAAAAAATATCATCCGGACACCAATCCGGGTGACGCAGAAGCAGAAAAGAAGTTTAAAGAAGCTTCCGAGGCTTATGCTGTACTTAGTGACTCTGAGAAACGAAGTAAATATGATCAGTTTGGTCATGCTGCTTTTGAAGGTGGAGCAGGTGGTGGAGCTGGCGGATTTGATTTTTCCGGAATGGATATGGGCGATATTTTTGGAGATATCTTCGGAGATTTCTTTGGTGGTGGAAGAAGCCGCAGTTCCTATAATGGACCATCTAAAGGTGCCAACTTAAGAACCGCTGTCCGTATTACCTTTGAGGAAGCATGTTTTGGTGTAGAAAAAGAAATTGAGTTGAATTTAAAAGAAGAATGCGAAACTTGTCATGCGACAGGAGCAAAGCCTGGAACCAGTCCTGAGACTTGTCCAAAATGTGGGGGTAAGGGACAGACTGTGGTTACCCAACAATCTTTATTTGGTGTAATCCGAAATGTTACCACATGTCCGGATTGTCGTGGTAAAGGCAAGATTGTTAAGGAAAAATGTCCGGATTGTTATGGCAGTGGATATATTACCAAAAAGAAAAAGATTCAGGTTTCCATACCTGCAGGTATTGATGATGGACAATGTGTCAGAATCCGTGACAAAGGTGAACCGGGAGAAAATGGCGGACCAAGAGGTGATTTGCTGGTAGAAGTTATCGTAAGCAGACATGCAAGTTTCCAGAGAGAAGATTATGATATTTATTCAACAGAACAGATCAGCTATGCAAGAGCTGTCTTAGGTGGAGATGTTCGTATCAAAACAATCGATGGAGATGTAATTTACACCGTGAAGCCAGGAACACAAACCAATACAAAAGTCCGTTTACGTAGTAAAGGTATTCCTACTTTAAGAAATAAACAGGTTCGTGGGGATCATTATGTTACTTTAGTAGTACAGGTTCCTACAAAGTTAAATAATGAGCAAAAAGAATTGCTTCGTAAATTTGATTTGGCTTTAAATGGTGCAGAGGAAAATTATACTCCTGAGAAAAACGAAAAACCCAAAAAAAAAGGATTTAAAGAAAAATTAAAAGATGGTCTTAATGAATTTTTGGATAGTTAAACTAATCGCAAGGAGTCACATCTAAAATTCTTTGAAACAGAGTTTATAGATTACTATAAGCTCTGTTTATTACGTTTAGCCGGGATTTGGTAACAGGTCAGCCCCCGGCTGACCTGTTACACGAAATTTGAGGTTTTTTCATGGATTTACTTGCAACATAAAGAAATTCAGTATAAAATAGAAAGTAATTGTGCAAAGGTGCCTAGTGTACTGTACCATTCACATTTCGCCAAATAACTTGTCTGAATTTCCATCTGCCACGTTGTCTTCACTCAACGATGCCATCGCATCGCCTCGTTCAGCCGCCTTGCAGACTGAAAATTCATTCTGCGTTATTTAACTGAAAATGAATGGGACAGCACACTAGTGTATGCTACCAATAATATGTATACACCCACACTAATGTAATGTGTTTGCAAGGAGGAAATTAATATATGAAATACACAAAGATATCTTTAAAAACAACTACAGAAGCTGTAGACTTAATAAGTAATTTATTTGATGAACTTGGGTTAGAAGGAATTCAGATAGAAGATAATATTCCTTTAAGTGAAGAAGATAAGAAAGCTATGTATATTGATATATTACCAGAACTTCCAGAAGATGATGGGACAGCAGTTGTAAGCTCATATTTTGAACCAGGTTCATTTGATGTGGAAGACTTGATACAAAAAATACAGGATGGTCTGGAAGAAATTGCAATATTTACCAATATTGGTGAAGGAACCATACAACTTGGAGATACGGATGATAAAGACTGGATAAATAACTGGAAAGAATTTTTTAAACCTTTTCGTGTGGCAGATGACATTGTAATTAAGCCAACTTGGGAAGAACTTGAAGCGGCCAGTGAAAATGATATCATAATTGAAATTGACCCTGGAACTGCTTTCGGAACAGGTTCTCATGAAACAACAAAGCTATGTATTCAAGGATTGCGTAAATATATTACACCAACCACAGAATTGTTAGATGTAGGTTGTGGTAGTGGTATATTGTCTATTATTGGTTTAAAATTAGGTGCAAAACATGTGCTTGGAACAGATATTGATCCAAATGCTCTGACTGCTACTTTAGAAAATATAGAAGTAAACCAGATTAAAAAAGAACAGTTTTCTGTATTTGCAGGAAATATTATAGAAGATAAGAACTTACAGAAAGAAGTCGGAATGAAAAAATATGATATTGTAGTAGCAAATATTCTGGCAGATGTGATTATTCCGTTATCAGGTATGATTCAACAACACATGAAAGAAGATGGTGTATTTATTTCCTCTGGAATTATTAATATGAAAAGAGAGGAAGTAAAAGAGGCATTGCTTGCCAATGGTTTTACGATTATAGAGACCATTGAAATGGGAGACTGGGTATCCTTCGTGGCAAAAATTGCATAAAACATATCATGGAACGCAGATTATTGAATCTTGGCTATCTATGTTATGATTGTAGAAATGAGGACGAAAATGCATTGGTTTTATGTAGAAAATGGACAGATAGATGAGCATACGATAACAATAACAGGAAGTGACGTGAACCATATAAAAAATGTTCTTCGTATGCAAAAAGGAGAAAAACTTGTTATTTGTGACGGACAAGGAACGGATTACTATTGTAGTATTGCAGAATTTTCAAAGGATAAAGTGATTACCAATATTTTAGAGATGAATGATACAGAAACAGAATTGCATTCTAATATTTATTTGTTTCAAGGACTCCCTAAAAAGGATAAGATGGAGTTGATTATTCAAAAAGCTGTAGAGCTTGGTGTACATGAGGTAATTCCAGTTTCTATGAAACGCTGTGTAGCCAAAATCGAAGATAAGAAAAAGGAACAAAAAAAACTGGAACGTTGGCAGACAATTGCCACCTCTGCAGCGAAACAATCCGGTAGAGGCATAATTCCTAAGGTAAAAGGAGTAATGTCTTTTGAGGATGCTTTGCAAAAAGCTAAAGAGTTGGAATGTGCTATAGTACCTTATGAACAGGCAGAAGGTATGGCAGAATCAAAGAAACTGATTGAGACAGCATGTAAGAAAAAATCCATTGGAGTATTCATAGGACCTGAAGGCGGTTTTGATGATGCAGAAATTCAAAAAGCAATAGAAGCCGGATTTTCTACATTTTCTTTAGGAAAACGAATTTTGCGGACGGAGACTGCAGGACTTACCATTTTGTCTATTCTTATGTTTCAAATAGAAACAGACAATGAATAAAGCAGGTAACAGTTCAGCCAAGGGCTGAACTGTTACTAAAGTAGGAGGAACATCATGAAGGCATATTTAGATAATGCAGCAACTACCATACCATTTCCAGAAGTACGTGAAATTATGATGCAGACTATGGAAACGGATTATGGAAATCCTTCATCCATGCATCAATTAGGTGTAGATGCTGAAAAATATATTAAAAACGCCAAAGAAATTATTGCCAAAAGTTTGAAAGTAGAAGAAAAAGAAATTGTATTTACTTCTGGAGGAACAGAATCTAATAACCAGGCATTGATTGGAACAGCATTTGCTAATAAAAGAAAAGGTATGCATCTGATTACTACTAATATAGAACATGCCTCCATTCACAATCCAATGTTATTTTTAGAAGATTGTGGATTTCGTGTAAGTTACATTTCTGTGGATAAAAATGGTCATGTAAATATGGATGAATTATTAGATGCTATTTGTGAGGAAACTATATTAGTATCCATTATGTATGTGAATAATGAAATTGGGGCAGTAGAAGATATTGCCTCTATTGCAAAAAAAATTAAAGAAAAGAAGAAAGACCTTATATTTCATGTAGATGCCATACAAGCTTATGGCAAATATCCTATTTATCCGAAAAGAATGGGAATTGATTTACTTTCTGTCAGTGGTCATAAAATTCATGGACCAAAAGGAATTGGTTTTTTATATATAAAGGATAAATTAAAAATTAACCCTTATATTTATGGTGGTGGCCAGCAAAGGGGTATGCGTTCTGGAACAGAAAATGTACCTGGTATTGCCGGATTGGGAATGGCAGTAAAATTGATTTATGAAAATCAAGAAGAAAAACGGGAAAAACTTTATGAGTTGAAGCAGTATTTTATTGATAAAATAACTTTATTAGAAGATATATTTATCAATGGAATGGAAGATATGGATCTGAAAGACACAGCACCTCATGTAGTGAGCGTTTGTGCAAAAGGTGTAGGAAGCGAAGTGTTACTCCATGCTTTAGAGGATAAAGGAGTTTATGTATCTTCAGGCTCTGCTTGTTCTTCTAATCATCCGGCACTTAGTGGAACCTTGCAGGCAATTGGATTGGAAAAACAAATGGTGGAATCCGCAATCCGTTTTAGTTTTTCTATATTCACAACAAAAGAAGAATTAGATTATGCAATTGTTGCTATGGAAGAATTACTTCCAATGTTACGACGATATGTTAGAAAATAAAAAAGAAACATAACTATGAAACATATAGTAACAGTTCAGGTAGGTCTGCACACTACGCTGTGCAGACAGTATAAGCGATTAAAACAGGAAAAGGAATTGGGCAATTTACATGCGAAGCTTGCCCAATTCCGTAACAGTTCAGCCCCCGGCTGAACTGTTATAACATATAAGAAAGAGGTTTTAATGATGATGAAATATAAAGCATTTTTGATTAAATATGCAGAGATCGGCATTAAGGGAAAGAATCGTTATATTTTTGAAAATGCATTAGTAAGTCAGATAAAGTGTGCATTACAAAAGGTAGATGGATCCTTTCAAGTTACAAAAGAACAGGGCCGCCTTTATGTAGAGGCTTTATCAGATTATGATTATGAAGATGTAACAGAAGCATTAAAATGTGTATTTGGAATTGTAGCTATTTGTCCAGTAAAAATCATAGAAGACACTACATGGGAAACGTTGGTTAAGGAAGTTACAAAGTATATGGAAGAAACTTATGAAGATAAGAATTTTACTTTTAAAGTAGCTGCAAAACGGGCAGATAAGAATTATCCATATACTTCCCCGGAAATTTGTATAGAAATGGGAGCTTATTTGTTGGAGCAGTTTTCGGAACTTACTGTAGACGTACACAATCCTGAGGTTGTTGTGAATGTAGAGATTCGTTCCAAAGCATATATTTATTCGGTTATTATTTCCGGATTAGGTGGACTTCCTGTAGGAACTGCTGGAAAAGCCATGGTACTCTTATCTGGTGGAATTGATAGTCCGGTTTCCAGTTATATGGTTGCAAAACGGGGAGTAGAAGTAGAAGCTGTATATTTCCATGCACCACCATATACCAGTGAACGTGCAAAACAAAAAGTTATTGACTTAGCAAAAAAAGTATCAAAATATACTGGTCCGATAAAACTTCATGTAATTAATTTTACAGAAATACAAATGTATATTTACGATCAATGCCCTCACGATCAGTTAACAATTATTATGAAACGTTATATGGTAAAATTAGCGGAAGCATTAGGAGAAAAGGATGGCTGTCTTGGTTTAGTTACAGGAGAAAGTATTGGCCAGGTGGCTAGTCAGACAATGCAAAGTATGGCAGTTATCGAAGAAGCCTGTTCTATGCCAATTTATAGACCAGTTATTGCTTTTGACAAACAGGATATTGTAGATATTGCAGAGAAGATTGGTACTTATGAAATATCCATCCAGCCTTATGAAGATTGCTGTACTACATTTGTAGCTAAACATCCGGTAACAAAACCTACCTTAAAATCCATTTGTAAATCAGAAACACATTTGGAAGAAAAGATTGGAGAAATGTTCCAAAAAGCATTAGATACTGTAGAAATTATTGAGATTGCATAAGAACAAAGTGGGCAAGCCCACATCAACTCCCCCAACTCCTCATTCATGAGGGGATTGCACACTTTGCGTGCCAGATGCGTGTTGCATGTTTTTTGCAACAATATTCCTTACGCATCTGTGCACATCCTTTTTTCTTTATAGGACGAACTTTCTTATAAAGGAAAAAGATGTCCAATAGGGGAGTATTCCACTGTTTGGACATCTATTATGTAACTTTATTTGTTCTTTAAATTATCCAACAATATATGGCTTTAATGTTTCAAGAATAGTATCTATTTCAGTTTCGCTATGGATGTTCAAATCAATGGTATTTGATAAATCCAAACTGAAAATACCCATAATTGACTTAGCATCAATGACATATCTTCCAGATACTAAATCAAAGTCAGAATCGAACTTTGTAATATCATTTACAAAAGATTTTACCTTGTCAATTGAATTTAAAGAAATTTTTACTGTTTTCATAATAGTTCCTCCCATATAATTATTTTTTACTGCCGTAATAGGCAGTCCCTTACTCCAATATGGAGCTAAGACGTTTCAATAAAATATAAACTATTTCATTTAATGCCTATACTAATATACTACTGTTTACAGATAAAAAAGTCAATAAAAAAATGAAATAATTGGAAGGAAACTGTAACAGTTCATTACTGTTCACAGGTAGTACTTTGCACTTGCTGCAAAGTACGTAAGAACAAGTAATGGTAGTGAAGAATCCAGCCTTTCGCCGAAGGCGAATTCTAAATAGGCTGGATTCTGTTACTGTTTGCACCGCAAGTGTGAACAGTAACAACAGTTCAGGTAGGTCTTGCACACTCCGCTGTGCAAGACAATAAAAAGACTAAAACAGGATTGGAATTGGGCAATTTATAATGCGG
>JAAVHR010000027.1 GCA_014799595.1 Clostridiales bacterium
TTAGAACGTAACTGTTCATGGTTCTGAACAGTTACAAATAACATAAAAAGGGGTCTCCACATGGATTATGTGAAAACCCCTAAAATAAATCCTATTTCTTATTTGTTAATTACTTCCTTTAAAGCCTTACCTGCTTTGAACTTAGGAGCCTTTGATGCAGGAATTGTCATAGTTTTACCTGTCTGAGGGTTTCTTCCTTCTCTTGCTGCTCTTTCTGCTACTTCAAAAGTACCAAAACCTACTAATTGGATTTTCTCGCCTTTTGTCAACTCTTCTGTAACAACATCAACAAAAGCCTTTAATGCTTTCTCAGAGTCTTTCTTAGATAATTCTGTCTTTTCTGCAATTGCTGCAACTAATTCTGCTTTGTTCATGGATTTACTCCTCCTCTTAAAATTGTAAATTTTCTTGTGGACTTGACATCCACTTTCTTATCTCGTAAATTCGTCCTAAGTTCTTGAAAGTGCTTTCTTTCTTAATTTGAAACGGGTTTAGAACGCCTACATGTCTATTTATAAACTTATCTTCACCATTTGTCAAGGAATTTTCCAAAATTACCCTTGAAAAATATAGCAAATCACTATTTTTGTGCAACTTTCCTATAAAATAAAAGCAAAATTTATTCCTTATTTTCTGATATTTCAAGGTTTTTGTTATAATTTTTTAACTATTTGAACTTTAGTTGTTACTGCTCCATCTGCTTACCAAGAAAATTTGCTGCAGCAGCTGCCAATTTAGGTTCTACTTCTGTAAAAGTCTGGGTCTTGTCCTTTGCTAAGATTGCCACAGCTCCAATAGCATCCCCCTGACAAATAATTGGAGCAATTACTTCCTGCTGGTACTCATCCAAATGTGGTGCTACTGCTCTATAGTTCTTACTCTGTTTATCGGCTACTACCAAACTTCTCTCTTCAATTGTCTCTTCTAATTTAGGTGAAATTGGTTGATTTAGGATATCTTTTCTTCCTCCTCCAGAAGCTGCAATAATCTGATCTTTATCCACAATACATACCACATGTCCGGTTGTCTGGGAAAGTGCTTCTGCATATTGTCCTGCAAATGTGCTTAGTTCGCCGATTGGAGAATATTTTTTTAAAATAATTTCGCCTTTACGATCTGTGAAAATTTCTAATGGATCTCCTTCTCTGATTCGCAAGGTTCTTCGGATTTCTTTTGGAATAACCACCCTGCCAAGTTCATCTATTCTTCTTACGATTCCTGTTGCTTTCATACATTTCCCTCCATTTTTACATCTCCGTTTTGGTTTTTCTATTTTAGTGTTGTACTGTTAGTATCTGTAAAAAGTGGGGGATTATGCACATCTTTATTTATAAAATTACCTATTTTCATAAATTTGGACATCATGCAAACTCCCTTTGCTCCAGCTAAAATACACTCTCTTGCATTTTTATGTGTAATTCCGCCAATGGCATATACAGGTATGGTTACATTTTCGCATACACTATTGAGGAAATCCAATCCTCTGGAAGGAAGTCCCGGTTTGCAGGAAGTTTCAAAAATATGTCCAGCAATCAGTCTAGATGCTCCTAATTTTTGTGCTTCCTTTGCCTCCTGCACAGAATGTACAGATACCCCAATTTGCTGGAAAAATTTTTTCTCCTCTCTTGTCATTTTTTGTAAAATCCAAAAAGGTACATGTATATTAGGCACGCCTAACCCTTTTGCCACATCTACATAAAAATGCAAAAACACAGGAATCCCATATTTCTCTCCCATTGCTGTCACTTGTTCTGCCAATTCTTCATATTCTTTTGCTGACAAGTCTTTTTCCCGAAGTATAAGGGATTCTGGATTCTGCTTCATCACTCTTTTAATTTGTTCTAAGTAGTTCCTTTCTACTAGATGCCTGTTTGTAATAGCAATGCAAGGAATTTCTTCATCTTCGCACATATACATAATCATTCATAACCGGCTGCAATCCCTCTTCAGATAATTCCTGATACATCTGTCCAAAACTACGATTGTCTGCAATCTCAAATTGTTCGTCTCCGGTTTCTCCTTCCTCTTGCCCTGTATATTTACTTTCATGGTCACCAATTCCTGTAGATACTCCTGCCGAAACCTTCGTTGCTGCAATTTTCACAATTCCATCCCGGAATTGTTTCGTTTCTCTGGAGGAAACCGTGATTCCTACAAACGGTAAGAAAATACGATATGCACACAAAATCTGACAAAGCTGACTTTCATGTACATCCAATGGATTTATTTTGTTATTATTAATAATTGGTCTTAATCTAGGACAGGATAAAGAATATTCTGCATAAGGATACTTCCTTTGCAGATAGTAGGCATGTAGTGCAGTTGCCAGTGCATCCTTCCGAAAATCTGCCAACCCAAGCAATGCTGAAAATGCCACACCTCGCATTCCTCCCATCAAGGCACGTTCCTGTGCCTCAAAACGATATGGAAATACCCTTTTATGTCCCATTAAATGTAATGTTTCATATTTGTCTCCATGATATGTCTCTTGAAAGACTGTAACATAATCTGCACCACATTCATGTAGATATCTATATTCATCACTGTTTACCGGATATATTTCCAGTCCAATATTCCGAAAATATTTTTTTGCTGTCTTACAAGCCTCTCCAATATATTCTATACTGCTTTTCACACGGCTTTCTCCTGTAAGAAGCAAAATTTCTTCCATACCAGAATCAGCAATAATCTTCATTTCCTTTTCTATTTCTTCCTTAGTCAACTGCTTTCTGCTAATATCATTATAACAATTAAACCCACAATATACACAATAATTTTCGCAATAATTTGCCAGATATAATGGTGTAAACATATATATCGTATTTCCAAAATGTTTGCTGGTTTCTTGTTTGGCTTTTGCTGCCATTTCCTCTAAATATGGTTGTGCTGCCGGGGATAAAAGAGCTTTAAAATCTTCTATAGAACACCTGTCTTTTGCAAGTGCCTGCCTCACATCTGCTTCTGTATATTCCTCATAATGATAATGTTCCATTTCATGGAGAACTTTCTCCATAATATCTGAGTTAATCCTCTCCATTCCCTCTTCATATTCCATATAATTGGTTCGTGATGCGGGATTTTGTTCTAATTCATGTTTCTTCTTTAATGCTGAATCACTCAGCTTTTCGGAATCCACATAAAACTGATTTTGCAGCCCTGCCTGAACTTTTGCCTTTTCTTCCATAAATTACCAGCCTTTCTCTCTAATCTCTTAACTGTTCAGAACCATGAACAGTTACCTAATCTCTTAAAAAACCAGTTAATGGGTCAGAGGCTTGTGCACCTCTTTCCAATACTCTTCCAAGTCCCGCTAAATACGCATTTCTGCCTGCTATAATGGCATGTTTAAATGCCTCTGCCATGGCTGGAATATCTCCTGCTGTTGCCAATGCTGTATTTGCCATAATGGCAGCCGCTCCCATCTCCATTGCAGCACAAGCTTCAGAAGGCTTGCCAATTCCTGCATCTACAATAATTGGCAAATCTATTTCATCAATTAGAATTTGTATAAAATCTTTTGTAGCCAGCCCCTTATTGGAACCAATTGGTGATGCAAGTGGCATGACCGCTGCCGCCCCGGCATTGGCTAAATCTCTTGCTGTATACAAGTCAGGATACATATAAGGCAAAACAACAAATCCCTCTTTTACCAACATTTCTGTTGCCTTAACAGTCTCTTGATTATCTGGAAGCAAATATTTGCTATCTCTCATAATTTCCACTTTGACAAAGTTGCCACATCCAATTTCCCTTGCCATCTTTGCAATAAAAACGGCTTCTTTTGCATCTCTTGCTCCTGATGTATTTGGAAGCAATGTTACATCTTCGGGAATATAGTCTATAATATTCTCCTGCTGGTTTGTATTCATGCGTCTTACTGCAAGGGTAATCATCTGTGCTTCGGCATTCTTTACAGCCGCTTCTATCAACTTCATAGAATATTTTCCTGAACCCAAAATAAAACGGGAAGAAAATTCTTTCTCCCCTAGTAAAAATGTATCTTTTTTTTCCACTGTGTTTACCTCCTTGTTATGTTGTTGCAGTGTAACTATTCATCAGCCTCCACCGACAAAACCAACAATTTCTACCACATCTCCATCCCTGAATATCTTGGTTGCATATTCTTCTTTGGGAAGGATTTCTTCATTCCAGCCAATTGCTATATGAGCTGATACATAACCATTTTCTTCTAAATAGTCTTCTAACCTCATTCCGTCAGCATCCTGTGCTTCTCCATTAATCTGAACCATATATTCATCTCCCTTCTTGTAACAACACTGTTACATAACAAGACTATTTTTGATATTAAAAGTAGCAACAGTCCAGCCGGGAACTGACCTGTTGCACAAAATTACAGATAATATAAGACTATGTGTAACTGTTCAGATCCATGAACAGTTACGCTTAAGCCCATAATAATTCGCCTTCGGCGAAGGGGCTTAAACATTACATAATTTACTATGAAAGTCCTGACAAACGGCTATATTTCATGCAAGCTTGCTTGCAAAGAAATATAGACATTGGGCTGGCTAAACTGTATGAGTATATAAGGCGACAGCGTGAAATACGAATACAGTCGGTGATTGTGGGAGTGCGTAGCACGTAGCAATCAACTTTCATTTTTCTNACGAAACACGCAGTAAATGCGTGTTTCTACCTAAATAGTTAAGACTATGCACCGTATGGAATCGAACCATAAATCTCCTGCCTGAGGAGCAGGTGCCTTACCATTAGACGACAGTGCACAGCCGGGCAGGGGTTTCCTGCTTCTCTCCTCTAGGGGAGGAGCGTCTTAAATATAGACCACCGACAATTACAGTATAACAATTGTGCCTATAATTGTCAATTAGGGGTAACAATCTGGTTACTGTTCACTCACAAGCTTGACACTTGCTGTCAAGCTATGTGCCAAGAACATAGAACAGTCAAGAATCCAGCCTTTCGCCGAAGGCGAATTATAATGGGCTGGATTCCGTTACTGTTTGCACCATAGGTGTGAACAGTAACACAATCTGCTCCAATAAAACAAAGGCAGCATTGGAATATTGCTTTTTCAAACGTTCGTATGTTTTTATCCTAAAGCCGGCTCCCTCCTTTAGAAGACCATATTGTTGGAAAAATTTAATATTATATGTATTGCAGTTCTTTACCGCTAATGTTGTAGCTTTATTGATATGTAGTTTTAAAAAATCAAGTGCCTTAGTTTGATATTTTTTCGTAAAAGCATTGGTTAAAATGCAGATTGCCATTTCAACCTTGTCACTCATTCTTGATGCCTGCATCATCAGTTCAAAATATTCATCCATACTTAGGGAAACACAAAATTCATTGTTGTAGATTGAGATATCCAGCATATCAAGCCAAAAATATACTGGTACGCTTTCAGGAAAGTAAATTTTACATTCTATAGGTACAAATTGCCTTAATGCAAGCCGCAACACCTCATCGGCATCCTCCCCCCATGATGCAGGGCTTTCAAAATTTGCCCATAAATGCAATTTGCAAAAATGTTTCCAGCCCGGTATTTGTTTTCTTGAATCCGTCATAAGAGAATTTATCAGCAGTTTCCTAAAAAATGAAACATAACTGTAATTTATACTCCAAGGAACTCCAAATGCCCTTTTTCTGAGGATAAGGTCTGATGTTCTGTTTTCAAGTACAATAGATTCTATATTATATGCAAACCGAAACCCATATTTCCGGATAATCTTTACAGAGGGAGGTATCACAAAATGATCACCATAAAGTATAGCTTCTTCACCAATAACTTCTACACTATCAGGAATCCTAATAACCTTACATTGTAATTTAACCTCTCTAGTATTGGCTTTTAAAAGAATATGATCTAATATTACAAACATATCGCTTTCAATGTAAGGTGTTTCTTCAAAAGCAGATTTATTGACATCAATCCTTCGTTTTCTTTCTATCTAAGGTTTTAAAATCACCTCTTTTAAATGCCTGCAAAGCCTAAACGCCCTTTGTTCAATCTTTAAAATATCACCAGGAAGTTCTAACCTCTCAATAGAAGTTTTAAAAAATGCCATATCCCCTATTACCCTAATTGTATCCGGCAACGTAACCCCCTTGATATCGAAGCCGGCAAAAGCCTTTCTGCCGATTGCACGAACTGGTTTCCCATTAATATATGCTGGAATCACAGGATGGCTTTCTTTTCCCCTATATGCCATAATTTTGCAATTCTGACCATTTATACGAAAAAAATAGCCATGTGCATTTGCTTCCTGTGCCGTCATTTTTAGCTGTTTATTCAGAAATCCCATTATCATTCACCCCCTTTATTTCTGCAAAAATAACTGTGTTACCATTCACACCAAATCCATCCCATTTATGATTTGCACTCAATGAAAAGCGGAAGGCAAGACCTGACTAACCCATAATCATTGTTGAGCATGTTTTTTTAAATAAGCAATAAATTCTTCCAGAGAAACTGGTTTACTAAACAAATAACCTTGGTATCGTTTACAACCAAGCTCTAATAGTTTTTCTTTTTGCCGGTTGGTTTCCACATATTCTGCAATAACAGCCACATCTAAGTCAGATCCTAATTTCACTATAGAGGAAATAATCTTCTGGTTCGTCTCTAAATCTAACATCTTTCCTACCAAAGAACCATCTAACTTAACCACATTAAAGTAATTAGACTGCAAATATAATAGAGAAGTATGTCCCATTCCAAAATCATCAATAAGTAACGTATGCCCCACCTTTTTTAAATGACTTAATTTATCTATTACAATATTAGAGTTAGCAATCATATCCTGCTCTGTTATTTCAATCCAAAGTTTTTCTGCAGGCACCTGATATTTTTTGAGATTTTCATTAATACAACTCTCTATATCCCACAAAAGGGATTTTGCAGTAATATTGACTGAAATCTTGAAATCACCCTTATATTCTTTGCTGGTAATCTGAATCGCTTCACATGCCATTTCAAACAAAAGACCTTCTAGTTTGGGTAACAATCCCCCTTCCTTTGCCAGATAAATAATAAGTGGAGGATATATAAAGCCAAATACTGGATGTTTCCATCGAATTAATGCTTCTGCCCCTAAACAAACATCTTCCGAATTTATTTGCGGCTGATATAATAGAAATAGTTCTTTCTTTTTAATTGCCATTTTCAAATCCTGTAAAAGCATCCTGGCAACCAATCCCATTTTATCTGTACGCATTAAATATTTAGGAACTTCATTTTTTTCTTCTAATTCCTGTAATTCACTGATTAGCAATTTTAAACAATTTTTTGCTGACTTCTCTCTGGCTTTTTTATGTATAAGTAAAAATGGAAGGTATAAAGATACTCCCAATATAATACAAAGTAATTGCAGTATACTTCCACGGATAGATCCAGTTGCCATATATCCGCTAACCAAAACTGGTGTAGTCCAGCTAATATCTTGTGTCACTGGTGGAACAAGTCCCCAATACACTCCTCCATAAGATATAAGATAGCACATTATTGGTGTTAAAATAAATGGAATGGCAAGTATTGGATTAAATACAATTGGCAATCCAAAATTCAGCACTTCATTTAAGTTAAAAATAACCGTTGGGAATGCCAGCTTTGCAATTCGGTTCATTCTATCTTTACGGAAAAATAGCAAAAGAGCAATTAAAACACAAATTGTAGTACCACAACCACCCATAACCACAAAAACATCAAACATACTTTTGCTAAATACCACACCATCTTGCAATTTAAAGGCATTCTGAGCAACTGGCTCTAATACATGACTTCCATGTATTCCAAAAACCCATAAAACATGTAATATTACTGTATAGCTAAGTCCTTGCCTAAAACCTGCTTGCTTATTTTCAAATAATGCACAAAAAACATTAGATATCAAACTTTGTAGAGAATATACACCAAACATTATTGTCAGTCCTTTTGCAACAAGTGCATAAAATCCTATTATCAACAATACTGGCAAAAATGATTGTATTGCATTTCCACAAATCACTTCCATTCCTACTGTGTATTCTTTCATAGAAAGAAATGTCACCTTTTTTAACCAACTATAAAGATAACAAGCAGTTAATGGAATCACAATGGCCAAGAAAGTTCCTGTTGAACCAAAACTTTCTGTTTCAAAATGCTCTGTTCCAATATTAAGTTGTGCTCCGTATGAGCCTAGGGCGACAATAACATATAATGCCGCTTTGTCTGTTGTTTCATTCTTTTCCATAGCAAAACTAATTGCCAATGAAACAACCAATGCAATAGAAAAGCAGCCAAAAGTTCCATTATAAATAGCAGTTAACAGCCAGCCAATCCAGCCAAAATAATCACCAGTGATAATCTCCTGATATGCTGGAATAGGCAAATTAAGTACCGCACAGGCTATCCCACCTGTCAAAATAAAAGGCATCATCATAACTAACCCATGACGAATCACTGTCAGCAGGAAGTTTCCTTCTATTTTGTAGACAATCTTTCGACATAATGCTCTCATGACTCTTCCCTCCTTTAGTTAATCACCTGTTACACTTTTAAAAAAGCTATCCCACGAATAAATTTTACTTTTCATAGGACAGCTTCTTTAGCTTCTTTATTCGGTTTCCTTACATATTTTTTCTAATGCTTTTTTTATACTTTCTTTTTCAAATGGTTTAGTCAAAAACTCTGAAGCACCATTCTTGATTGCTTCCATCATCTTATCCTTCTGACCGGCTGCAGTCACCATAACTACCTTTGCTTTTTCATCTACATGTTTAATTAACTTTAGACATTCAATACCATCCATCTTTGGCATAGTGATATCCATAGTTACCATATCTGGTTTTAACTCCTTATATTTTAAGTAACCTTCTTCACCATTTTCTGCTTCAAAAATCACTTCATGTCCACATTCTTCCAAAATTCCTCTTAAAATTCTCCTAGATGTTTTGGAATCATCTACTATCATTACTTTTGCCATTGATATCCCCTCCTTAATACTTTCCGTTCAATAGCCTAACTATAATACTAAAAATTTCAATTCTTTACCTTTTACAAAAATTGGAATGTTGCATATTTTTTCTGATGTAAATTCTTTGTCATCTTCAATAAGCTCTGGTGGCAATAATTCCAAAGATACACCTTTCTGGCTCAGTGCAGAAACATGTAATCCGTTCACACAATTTAAAAATTCTCCTACTGCATCCAGTGCATCTTCATCCATTTCTGTAAAATCAGCTTGTCCAAAGATACTAGCAATATCCAGCAATCCACCTTGTACATCAGCAAAAGCAGTAGTTTTTCCACCTTCTCCATCAACTACCTGCATAGCTCCTTTGGACACAACTGTTGACTTGGTAAGATCTGCTTTCCCGATATAAATATGCCGGTCAATGCAACGAATCATCGTTCTTACTACTACACCAATCCATTCTCCAAATTCCAAAGTCTCTGGAGATAGATATAGTGGGACTATCTTATCTGGATCATCACTCTTCAACATCTCCATATCAGTTTTACTAAAACTATGTTTTACACGGAAATCTTCTAAAACTCTTTCCATTTCCTCCAAACTCAAAATGTCAGCATCAACTAAAACTTGGGAAAATGCTAAATATGTATTTCCTTGGGTTTTTAACAAATTGCCAATCTGTTCATCTGTGAGATATCCTTTCTCCACTGCAATATCTCCAAATCTTTTATCCATAATTGCCTGTAGACGATTTACTTCATCCGCCTGCTCCATAGTCATCATTCCCTCTACAACAGCAATAAGACCAAGTTTCACCCGGACTTTGTCCATTTTTTCTACAATCGTTTCTAGTTGTACACTAGTCAGTTTCCCTGTTTCTACTAAATAATCCCCTAAAATATACTCTACCATCTAATAACCCCTTTCTTATTATGTTCTATACACATTATACACAATTCCTTTTAATAATTCCACCATTTTTTCGTTATTTATTACAAACTTTACAACAATTCAGACATATCTCTCATTTTATCTGCATTTGTCACACAATCCTTCAAAAACTAGAGAATGTCCAGTAATCACAAATTCACTATCTATACTTTTCACTTCTGAGTCCAACTTATCCATATAAGGAAAAGTTACATCTGACACTCTTCCACAACCACTGCACTTTACATGATAATGGGGCTTGGTAATACTCTCATAACAATCTGCACCATTTGGTATAGGGATGTGCAAAACTTTTTCCTGTTCTGCCAGCATTTTAAGATTACGAAATACAGTTGCCCTTGAAATGGTTGGATATTTTTTATGTATCTGTTGATAAATCTGATCCGCCGTAGGATGTTCCATCATATATTTTAATTCATCCAATATAACTTTTTTCTGTAAAGTATTACGTTCGTTTTTCATCTTTTTCACCTATCCAGTCTTGTAAAATATGATTTATGCAGTTCATTCTATATTCTATATTCCATATTATACCTTAAAATTCTTATTATTTATACCTCATTACTTTGTCAGTTGGTAATAGTTCCGTCGAGGGCTGATCTGTTACATTAATTGTCCTTCTTAAGCAAGACTAAGTTCATGTATAGTCCTGTTTAACCTTAATTATACCATTATTTTTTTAATTCAACCACCTTCTATTTGCTGGAAACACGGAAATATTTCCTGTTATAAATAAAGTCAAAAAGCCTGATTACACTTCTCTGTAATCAGGCTCTCAGTCTGTATAATTTTAATCTCACACTCTTGCATCATCTACAAAAGAAAATTCTCCGGTTTTGATTACATGGAAAAACTGCTCCTTTGCCATATTAAAGCAATCCAAAACTACGGGCGAAAATACTCCACATTCCCCGGCATTTATCATCCTTGCTGCCTCCTCTGATGCATAAGGTGCTTTGTACACCCGTTTACTAACCAGACTATCAAATACATCTACAATAGAAACAATCTGTGCCCAAATTGGAATATCATCCCCAGATAAGCCCTCTGGATATCCACCTCCATCATAACGTTCATGATGATATCTGCAAATATCATAACAATACTTATAAAACTGGTTTTCCTCTTGTGTAAAATTCTCAAGAATCTTACATCCAAGAGTGGTATGGGTCTTCATAACCTCAAATTCTTCCTTGGTCAATTTGCCCGGCTTCATCAAAATACTATCTTGAATAGCCATCTTACCAATATCATGAAGTGCAGAAGCACTTACAATATTTTCAATCTGTTCCAAGCTGATTTCATACTCTGGATACAATTTTCTAAGATGAAGCATAAGAATTCTGGTAAAAAGCTTCACACGTTCAATATGTTCACTGGAATCAAAGCTACGGAACTCTGCCACAGAACTTAATGCATCTATCAAAAATACATTAAATTTCTCTATCTTCTTTTTACTTTCGGAAAGTTCTGATGTTCTTTGTTTTAACTTTTCCTCTAGGCTGATTCTGTGTTCATAAAGTTCTATAATATTCTTTGCCCGACGCATCACAACCTTTGGTGCAAATGGTTTATAAATAATATCTGATGCTCCAAGTTCATATACTTTCTCGTCAGTCTCGTCTGTTGCTTCTCCTGTAATTACAATAACTGGTATCATCTTATCTATATGGACATCTTCCATATATTGTAAGACCTCAATACCAGACTTGACTGGCATCATTAAATCTAAAAACATAAGTGCAATCTCATCCTTTTTTTCTTTTAGAATTTCAATTGCCTCTTCTCCATTTTCTGCCTCTAAAATGGAAAATTGTTCTTCAAAGATATTTTTTAATATCTCCCGGTTAATCATGTAGTCATCTACAATTAATATTGTATTTCTTGTCTTATTCTCCATATTATATCCCCCTTACAGTCTTAATTCATTTTCTTAAAATAGGTACATATATCAAATTTATTACAATTTAAACTTCAACTTAATCTTTAACATAACAACTTATATTATAACTCTTCAATACCTAAAGTGTGTTATATTTTCACATCCTGCTTCAATGGAAGCATTTAGTGCCAGCATATTGGAGCGGGAAGCATTACTGCTGATTTTGTTCACAACATTAGCTGCTCCATTCACATCCTCCTCCACATCTAAAGTCATCTGGTTCATCTCTGCCAACATATTAAATAGATTCTCCATTTTATGAACCACTCCTTGAATAGAATTGTCAATTTCATTAATTGACTCCTGAAACTTTGTGGCAATCTTATTAATGTTTTCTCTATCCTCTACAGAATAGCAGCAAATCAAACACCCCATTACCTGCCCACCATCCTTAATCGGAACCAGATTGCCCTCTACAGGAAATCCATAACCTCCCTTGACAGATAATTATGCTTTGTAATTCCCTCGCTTATAACCTCATCAAAAGTCCCTGTTGAATCTTCAAAAACAGAACCAATTTCTGCCCCCAGAGGCATTCCCTTCGGCATAGAAAACCCCTGTACCACCCCGTCTGTATCCATTACAGAAATAATTAACTCCTTATCATATAATTGTCTTATCACATCCAAGTTATCAATAATGTTCTTTAATCTTTCGTTCATAAAGCAAATTCACCTCTTGAAATTTTCTCTACTCTTATTCTACCAATTCTATACTCTTTTTGTCTACCTTTTTCTTTTTTTCTAATATACAAAGAGACACTTCTTTCATAAAAGTGTCCCTCCAAGCTATATTCATTATTTCCTTATTTCTATATTCTATCTATTTACATTCCACATCTACTGTGGTCAAACTCTCATTTCCCTCTGCAATGTCTACTTTCTCCCATTCCTCCTTAGTTCCAAGAAAAGTAACTTTGGTAATGTTATCACAGTTTAGAAAAGCATCCTTTCCAATCTCCTTCACTGTAGCCGGAATAGTAACTTCTTCAAGTTGGGTTTCATCTTTAAATGCTTCAGGTGCAATTCCCATAATAGTACACACCTTGGCTGCGTTATCTCCCAATTTCATCACCTTGGCAGAATCCGGGATTTTAATAACACTTGCTTCCTTCACCAGAGAGCCATCTACATAGCATTCCTTTTCATTCTGATAAAAATCTTGTGCATAGCTAAATGCCCCTTCTCCAGATGCTGATTTCTTTGGATTCACTTTTGATAGTATCAAAGATGCTAATACAACGATTGCCATGCTAATAACTATGGTTATAACTTTCTTTTTCATACTATTTTCTTTCATTCTTTCTCTCCTGTCTTTATATTTGATTATTTGCAAATACAGTATAACATAATGCCCAAAAGTATGTCAATATTGATTTATTGTTACTGTTCACACCTATGGTGCTAACAGTAACTGAATCCATCCTATTTATAATTTGCCTTCGGCAAAAGGCTGGATTCTTGCTGTTCTATGTTCTTGGCACATAGCTTAACAGCAAGTGTCAAGCTTGTGAGTGAACAGTAACGATTTATTCTACATTTTTTAACACTTGTTCCATAGGAACGTGTTTAATTTTCCAAAATTGCATAAATACCACAATCAAATAAGTAACTATAATCATTAAAGACATTTTTAAATACAATTCTGTAGAAACCACTAAATTAAACCATCCTCCAAAGCCTTTCATAAAGATTCTCAAGATAATATGAAACAACCATGTATTGAATACCATAGAGAATATGGTAGAGAATAATACAACCCAAATACTGGTAACAATATATAATTTCCCGATTTCTCCATTTTTATATCCTAGTACTTTAACCATGGAAATGGCATTGGTATTCTTTTCTAATATCTGCTTGGTTAACAAATACATAAGAAGCAAGAACATAATCAATGCAAACCCTTTTACCAAATTGAACATTTCTCCCATAGAATCATCCATCTGTCTTGCCAGTTTTGTCAAATCTTCCTCCTCTACACATCCTGCAACCAGCTCCTCTGGGAGTTCCTCTTCGGTCAGTTCCTGATTGGAAAAATATCCATTGAAATATCCTTTTTCCATGTCAAAAACTTCCCTAAAATCCTTCATGGAGAAAAATATGCCAAGGCAAGTTGGATATTCCATAATATTACTTACCCGAAAAGCATACAATTTATTTCCATACTCTTCTTTGAGATTAACAATATCTCCTTTTTTTAAATTATACTTTTTTGCCAAGTCACTGGTAACCGTAACTCCTTCTTTTGGAAGCTTCACATCAAAATATGTACTGTTTTTCTTTATTCCATAAATACGGATATCCTCTTCATCATAATAATCATCCTGCATCTTCAATGTAGTGATACAATATTTTTCTGTACCTGCCACATTAGTTTCATAAGGTTCATATATGGTATACTGATACTCTGCCGGCTTGTATTTTAATGCATCCTCACTATAATCATCTATTAACTCCGGCATAATCATTCCAAACATAAGAATCAGACAGGAAAATACTATTCCTATAAACAAAGTCAGATATCCTGATAAATTCTGTTGAATGATACGGATACGGAACCGGTTCATAAAACCGATTTTCCTTGATAATTTTACTGCTTTTTTATTCTTTTTCTTCTCAATATCCCTGCGAAGGAAACGAAGTGGGGACATAGAAAGTTTTCTTCCAAGAGCCATACTGACTATCAAAGCAATAATCAGTACAGGTACTACTGTTGTCTTTAGAAATGCATCCCCATTCCACAATGTTTCATAAGTAGTAAAACTATAACTTCCAAGGTACATGTTCCTTGCAACAGATTCAAATACTGTGTATCCCAACAGATTTCCAAGAATTGCAGAAATCAATGTAACAAGCACTGGAATAATTATATAATGCCGGAAAATTTCCCCTTTTGTGTAACCAGAAGCACGAAGGGTACCAATTACTGCAGCTTCCTTTAAAACCATATTATTAATAGTAACAGCAAATACAAATCCCATAATTACAATCAGTACATATAGCAATACGGTCATCATTGGACGGTCTTTTCCTATATCATCCCCAGAAAAATGAATCGCCTGATTCAAAAATTCCGGTATAAATAATTCTATTTGGTTTTCTTTCATATAAGCTGCTTCGGCAAGATGCTCAGCAAGTTTTTCTGCTGCTTCTTTTTCTTTTACTTCTGTTTTTGGCTTTTTATTATATAACCATGCGTAATTATAATACTTATGTTTGTCTCCAAAGGATATAAAACCTTCTTTTGATACCACTGCAACAGAAAATAAGTTAGCATCAAACATCATATCATTGTTATCCTGGTACAATGCACTATAATCAGAAAGTGCCACTATCCCACATATCTTCATCTCTTTATTTCCAACTTTTACTTTATCATCAACTTTTAGTTCATTGTTCTTCATATACAAACGGTCTAATGCAATTTCATTATTTTTTGTTGGCATATCTCCTTCCATAAGACACACTTTATTGATTTCTTTCCGTTCTCCAAAAATACGAAACGTACCATCTTTTGTTCCATCTCCATTGATATCTGCCTCTTCTTCTAAATAGTAATCCTCATAGATACTAATCTTATCATTCTTTTCTATATCTTGTATAAAATCTTTGGAAGCTTTTTTCTTCAATACAAAATGCCCATCTTCTATATTATACTGCTCAAAGCTCTCATCATAAGTATGCTTCATACTCCCAGAAGCAACCAGAAAACCTGAAACGAAACCTATTGTCAATGTCATAAACAAAAAAACTGCAATATATTTCCCTATTTCGTGTATAAATTCTCTTGGAATTCTCTTTCGTAATGGATTTCCTTTTCTTTTCATCCTTGTCCCTCCTTACCAATCCAGTTCATCTACCGAGGTTCGTTTTTCGTTACGATAATCTTTACGCACCTTTCCATCCCTGAATTTGATTACCCTATCTGCCATTTCCTTCAAAGCATCGTTGTGGGTTACCATAAGAATGGTATTTCCATATTTTTCATTTACCTCTTCAATTAGTCTTAAAATATCCTTAGAAGTGTTAAAGNCNAAGGCTCCTGTCGGTTNATCACAAAGGAGAATANCCGGATNTTTCACANTCGCNCGTNCTATGGCACATCTTTGCTGTTGTCCACCGGATAGCTGGTTTGGCATCTTATTTCTATGTTCATAAAGTCCTAAAGTATGTAACAAATCATCAATATCCAAAGGGTTATCACTAAGATATGCCCCTACCTCAATATTTTCTCTTACAGTCAGATTCGGTATGAGATTATAAAGCTGAAATACATATCCTAAATGTTTTCTCCGATATTTGGTAAGTGCTTTCTCTTTCATATCTGCTGTCTTTTCATTCTGAATAGAAACATATCCGTCATCCGCTGTATCAATTCCTCCAATAATATTCAATAAAGTAGACTTACCAGAGCCAGAAGGTCCAAGTAACACACAAATTTCTCCTTTTTCTATAGAAAAAGAAATTCCTTTTAATACTTCTGTCCGATTTCCTGCTTCTCCATAACTTTTCTTCAAATCCTTAATTTCTAAAAACATTTTTTTCCTCTCTTTCATTTACAACGATGCCTGCAAAACATACATAATAGTTCACACTTATTTCTATGAACATTTATTCATATATTTATATTATAATAATAAAAGATATTTTTCAAGTCCTTTTTTTACTATTTGTGCATAAAAACTGGTATTGAAAAATCTTCTCAATATTAAGGATAAAGTATGCATTTATAAAAAGATAACTTCCAACTACAAAAATATGACAGATAAAAATACAAAAAGTACCGTCTGATTAACATTTCAAAAAACTGTTAATCGGACGATACCCACAAGTGTAAAATCCCTACAGTGAACAATTACTTTTACTCTTCAAAAAGAGGAGTTGAAAAATATCGTTCTGCGGTATCTGGCAAAACCGTCACCACCGTCTTTCCTTTTCCCAGTTTCTTAGCAAGCTTTTTGGCTGCTGCCACGTTTGTTCCACTGGAAATTCCACACATAAGCCCTTCCAGTCTTGCAAGGTCTCTGGCTGTCTGAATTGCCTCTTCATCTGTTACCACATAAATATCATCATAAATCTTTTGGTTTAAATTCTCTGGTATAATTCCATCTCCAATTCCCATTTGCAGATGAGTTCCTATAGTTCCACCAGCAAGAATTGCTGCATGTTCCGGCTCTACAGCCCATATCGTAATATCCGGATTCTGTGCCTTTAATACCTCACCAATTCCGCTAATGGTTCCTCCTGTTCCAATTCCCGAGCAAAAACCATCAATTGGACCAGCCACCTGCTCCAAAATCTCCAATCCCGTATGGTGATGATGTACCTCTGGGTTAGCTGGATTAGAAAACTGTTCAGGAATAAAAACCCTGTCATCCTCTTTTGACATACGAAGAGCTGTATTTAGACATGTTTCTATACACTCTCCAATATTTCCATCATCATGGATAAGAATCACTTCTGCTCCATAATGTTTTACCAGTTTACGACGTTCTTCGCTAACCGAATCCGGCATAATTATAATTGTCTTATATCCTCGGATTGCNCCCACTAATGCAAGACCTATTCCCTGATTTCCACTAGTCGGTTCTACAATTATGGTATCTTTATGTATTTTCCCTTCTCTCTCTGCTGTCTCTATCATATTCAAAGCTGTTCTTGTTTTGATTGAACCTCCAATATTTAATCCTTCATATTTTACTAAAATCTCCGCATTGTCTGGATCATTCATCCGGTTTAACCGAAACATTGGTGTATGGCCTACTGCCTCTAATACATTATTATAAATCATTTTTTGACCTCTTTTCTTAATTCTATAAATCTTTGCAGCCTAATTATTTTTATCTCATATTACTATAACTGCTGCCTATAGATCTATTATATTACATTCTATGTATTATGGCAAAAAATGTATTCAATCATATTATTTTTGTTTTGTGTAACTGTTCAAAATCATGAACAGTTACGTTTAAGCCCATAATAATTCACCTTCGATGAAAGGGCTTAAACATTACAAAATTTCTATTTTGTCTCATATAAATACAAATCTTCCAGACTTCCAGAAACGCTTTGACAATCTTTCTCTATTTTGTTATCCGATATAATACGAAGAATATATTCCGACTGCTTTCGGTACATATTACTAATTTTATACTGTTGTTTATAGATTTCCACATCTTTTTCTGAAACGGTCAGCTCATAAACTTTTCCCTCCATTTGCTGCACCAAATCTTCCACAGAACCTTTGCAAATAATTTTTCCGTTATTTAATAAAATAACTTCCTTTGCAATAGACTCAATATCAGAAACAACATGGGTCGCATAAATAACAATTTTATCTCCTGCAATCTCACTAATAAAATTCCGCAAACGAATTCTTTCATTGGGATCTAAACCTGCCGTAGGCTCATCCATAATTAAAATCTCTGGATCTGCAAGTAATGCCTGTGCTATCAGCAGACGTTGCTTCATTCCACCAGAAAAAGTTCCAATTTTTTGATGCCCATTTTCTTCTAATCCCACTCTTTTTAGTAAATCATCAATTATTTGATTGACCTCTTTTCCTTTTACACCTTTTAGGGCAGCAAAAAATTTTAAAAACCGAATTGCTGTAAGTTCATCATACAGACCTTGTTGTTGGGGCATGTAGCCAAGTAATGCACGATATTTTTCCCCCATTTTCTGAATATTCTCTCCATTATATTGTACTTCCCCTGTATCTGCATATAATCCTGCTGTCAAAATATTTATCAATGTACTTTTCCCTGCACCATTTGGTCCAAGTAACCCATATATTCCAGGAGTCAGTTCTAAATTAATATCCTCCAAAGCTTTTGTACTACCCTTTTTGTATGTTTTGCTGATTCCTTCTATTTTTAAGATTTTATTTTCCATAGGCCACCTCTATCTACTTTCCTCCAACTTTCTTATATTTCACTTCTTTCTCCCAGAAAACAATACAACCTATTAAGATAAAAATACAAATCCCTAACAAAATAGCCAAATTCCACAATGGATGTGTACCTTCTGTCATAATAGAGCATAAAACTCCCCATTGCTTTTTCAATAGAACGATTCCTGCACCTAAAATACCTGCTGTAACCACAGTCATACTCATAAACATATTATCTGTTAAGTATACTAGAAACATAGTTCCCACAGCTATTGTAATACATACCAGCAGTCTTGCAAAATACATAAAAAATACTACTGTGCCAATGGAATACTCCAATCCTGTATCTGCCATAATATCTAAATTCCCTACAGAAGCACTCCAATAAGAGCCTGGATTTATACGGAAAAAACGAATAATCTCCGGTAACAGAAAAGAACACCATGCCAATATTCCACAACCAATTCCTAAGATATATTGTTTCCTCCATAAATGTCTCCGACCATATTTTGTTGTAGCAATCAGCTTGTTAATATTTTTCTTATTCTCAAAAATACTTCCACAAACAATCACACAAAAGATTCCTGCAAGCATAAAGTTCTTTACTTCATCAGCATTTCCCTGAAATAGCCGGTTCCATACATAAGTATCTAGTAGTTGTGCATCTTTTCCCTGTTCCTGTCTTTTCTTTATCTGCTCATACTGTTCTTTTAGTTCCAGGTGAGCTGCATAAGGATTCCCTGTTTGTGTTTCCAATGCAATTTGCTCTGCTTGTTCTTCTGCAGTTGGGTTATCCATCATCTCCAACTCCATGACACGCTCCCACAGTTTCTCGAAAAAGTTATCTTTTCTTTCTATTGCTTTTTCTGTTTCTTTTGTTAATGGTCCCTGTAACTCCTTTATTTCTTCCTGATAATCTGCCTGTGTTAAAGTTACAGGTATGGTAACAACGCTTTCCAAACATCCTGTGTTAATCCCCAACGCCAATACCAGAACGCAAAAAACAATCTTTTTCTCCTGTATAAAGTACATATAAAGTATACTTCCGGTAACAGTAGCTTTTCCTCTAGTTTTCTTTCTTTTCTTCTTTCTCAATATTCCTGCAAATCTCACTGTTCCATGATTCCACTGCCTTTTTGCCACCAGAATAGCACAAACAAAAAATATAACAAAAAAGCTCCAATATACCACTGTTGTACTGATAGGGTAACTGCCAATGGGAATATTTTGATAAGTTCCATACAAGTTAGCAGGTGATAACCCTTGAAAAACATTAGCATATTTAAAAAGTGCAAAGGTTCCATTGGGAAGAATTTCTGTATATCCCAAAAAAAATAATCCAAATATAATTCCTGTACTTAAGTAAATCATCCAGTTTTTTCTAAAAAATAGGAATAAACAAACAAAGAAAACTCCTGCCACATACACAATCAAAAGACGGGTACTCACACATAATAAGGCAAATTGCCATGCTTTTAATGGCATACAGCAGTTTCGGAACTCTGGTATAGACTGTATAGACATATTCCAATCATTGTCATAGAAAAAATATGTAGTGATTCCAAGAATACTTCCTTCTGCCAGAAGATCAAAAACAAATAAAACCACAAAAAGTGCCAGAAGTTTTGCCAGAATCAATTTTGTCCTGCCCTTCTTCTGGGACTTTACAAGCATAAATAATCCTGCATCCTCTTCCGTCCGAATGACCAAGGTTGCTATTAAAAATGCAATAACCAGCAGAAAAACAGAACTATAAGAGTAGGTTAAAAAATCATAGATTGCATAATGATTGCCTGTTGCAATTTCCATTGTACCAAGTTTTTGGTAAGCCTCCTTTGTTTTTTTTATATTGTTCTTTGCAAAAGTTCTATTCTTTTGAAATATACCAACAGTTAAAAAATCATCCTTTCCAATTCCATTCCGAAACTGCTCATACTCTTTTACATAGTCTAACCGCTTGATACATTCACAGGAATAGTATAAATATGCAACACTTTGATCATGAGTCAGGGTCTGGTTTTGCTTTTCTATCTCCTGCAAGGCTTTAGTTCCATAAGTTTCTATAATATATTGGTGATACTCTTCCAGCATATCTTGTGTAAAGATATTCTGGGATACAGCAAAATGATGCTGAAAATCAGACATTCCGTCACCAAAAAGTTCCAGTTGTTCTTTGTCCTTCTCTATTTTTCTATCCTGCATGATGGATTGAAACTCCTTATAATAACCATGGCACTGGTAACGTGCCTTTCCCTGATATAAAACCTGAAATATCACAAAATTGGCAAGAACCAATACCATACACAAAAACATAATTCTTTTTTTCTGTATCAGCTTGTAGATTTCATAACATACAATCTTCATATCTCTCCCCTAATCTTCTTTCACTGTGGTGTTATTGGTATCTATCTCCATTTCATAGCATATCTGCATCTGCAACGCTTCCCCTTTGTGCATTCCCATCTTTCCCTTTTCCTGATAAGCCAATGCCCTGAATGTACCATCCTCACTTCCAGCAGTTAACCAAAACTTATCTTTGCTGCCTGGTGTAAGGTTGGAGTATGGATTAGCTTCAGGAATAACATAGGTGTCAATCTCCTTTCCCTGTTTATCATACACCCATATGGTTGGGGTCTCTTTTCCCTCTGCCACACTTTCTTTCCATGTATTGTATAGGTAGAAATACTCCTCATCTGCTGTATATTTGTAGGAACTGTCTATGGTCATCCATTCTTCTTCCTGTTCCCCATCCAAATTACATTTATATACCACAGATTCTTTCCGGGTCTTCCAATTTGCATCTATATAATCATAATAAAGGTGATCCTGCCAGAAGCATATAGATTGAGGATATTTTTTCTCCTTTTTAAATGCTTCTGCAAATAATTCTTTTACTTCCCCTGTTTGTATATTAATTGCCAGCCAGCAGTCCACCTGTGCATCCGCCCAATCCTTTGGATCCTCTGCATCCTCTGTTTCTCTGTCTACCTCCCTGTTCAATCCAAATATATATACATACACATAATTTCCGTATGCCTGAAAATCCTCTACGCATCCTTCATACAGATCTTCCCAAAAAGCAATTTCTTCTACTTTTCCACTTTTTAAATCCACAGATTTTAGAACAGGATGCATTTTCTCGTCCTTTCCCTGTTGTTTTGCATCAAAATACATTTTTCCCCTGTGAATTAACCATAACTCCACATTATCTTCCTTCAAAGTGCATACCTTATTCCTCTTAGAACCATCCAGAGAAATCTCATAGAGTTCAAAATATATAACCATTTTCTGATTTTGATCTTCCTCCACTACTTCCTTCATGGTATACAATTTGTTCTGGCAAAGGTATAAAAAACCATCTTTGGTATCTACATAAGCATTACAGTTCCCTTTTTTGGAGGGATCGGTTTCTTTCTCATGGAGACAGTCTGTCTTTCCACATAATGGAACGGTTTTCATCGTCTCCTTATCCGTATAAAGAATATAGTTCTCCATCAGCTTGTAATATCCCTCTTCTGTTTCTGCCGTGGTAAGACCGAACTCATAAGCGGCACCATAATACATATATTGAAAATCCTGCCCTGCTACATAAGTATTTTCATAGGAAATCTTTTCCTTTCCACATCCGGAAAGCAAACAGCATACACAAGCACATAAAATAACGAGATATCTTTTCTTCATTTCTAACACATCCTTTTTTATAAGTTTATCCTTAAGCCTGCCAGATTACTGGCAGGCTTGCACCAAAGAGTCCATCACATTACAAGTTCTATCTACCTTCTCATTGCTTGTAAAAATTTCACACTATATAATTATATGTCATATTTATATGTATATCCTGACACAGTGCTTCCAATAGCTAAAGATTTACTCAAAATGTCTCCACTATGTATTGCTCTGTATGTTCCATAACACCTGTCTACCGTTACAGGTGTACGTTGAGCACTTGCTGTTCTTCCATAACTTGTAGCATTTTTTGTGCCTTCTCCAGAAGTCCAATAATATGCCTTTTTATCAAACCTATAATAAATATATGCCTTTACTGTTAAGTCTGCATTTGGTCCATTTTCTACATACAAGGAAGCTGTTGTTTTTTCACTGGAACGACCATCTGTTAATTTTATTTTATATGTAATGCCTCCTTCTTTATAAGATTCGGACTTATCCGCAGCCTGTACGATCTTTGCTGTTCCACCAAATATTCCCATTAAGGTAAGCATACCTGCGAAAGCAACTGTTGTTCCTTTTTTTACTAATTTTGTAATTTTTCTATTTCTGATTCCAATATTCATCATGTAAAACCTCTCTTTTCTTCCGCATTATAAACGGATAAATTTTTGTCTTATGTAACTTTTCACATAAAAAGCAGATTTCCTCTTTCTCATTGTGATTTATCTTTGGTTACATATAATTATACATTATATTTTTCCTTATGGACGTTTTTGTCATAAAAGGCTATTTTTTTGTCATAAGCGTAAACTCCATAAATAAACTCTGACATTTAAGACTTTTCTCAATGACAGAAGGAGTAATCTCATAAAAATGTATATAAAAATATAACCCTAATATAAAATTGCATTTTCACTTACAAAATGTTAAAATAATACTATTTTTTATGCAAATAGCACAAAAGGGGAATTTTTATGAAAGTACGAAAGGTTAGCGTTTCTACACAGATATTTATTATGATTACTTGTTTAGTAATGGGAGCATGTGGGATTATTGGTGTAACATTGTATAACCGGACTGGCAGTCTTTTGATCACACAAATGAAAGATAATGCTGCACATGTGGCAGAAGTTGCCGCTTCGTCCATTGATATTGATTCATTTGAAAAAATCCATGCAGGAGATGAGGGTACAGAGGCATATAACAAAATATTAAATCAATTAACCATTTTTTTTGAGCATAGTGGTGTAGAGTATATCTACAGTTTACGTATGAAAGATAACACGACACCAGTATTTGTAGTAGATTCAGATCCTGAGGAACCAGGACAAATTGATGAAGAATATGAATTATCTGATAGTATGGTAGCCGCATTTGAAGGGGCAACTGGTACAGATGAAAAATCTCATACAGATAAATGGTGAAAACATATTAGTGCTGCCAGTCCTATTATAAAAAATGGAAAAGTTATAGGTGTTGTAGCAGTAGACCTTAGTGTAAGCTGGATTAATGAACAAAAAAGTGATATTGCTAAGCTAATCATTTTTGTGTGCTTTTCCATTTTCCTATTAAGTTCCTTTATCATATTCCTTATTTCAAGAAAAATAAAAAATGAATTTATTAAACTTAACAATAAAATTTGTGATCTAACAGATGGTTCTGGTGATTTGACAAAGAAAATTGAATTGAGACAGGGGGATGAATTTGTAATGATTGCAGATAGCATTAATCTGTTTATTCAAGAACTTCGCCAACTTGTAGGAAATGTTGGCAATTCTTCAGAATCTATGTTAAATGCAGGAAAGCGGCTTAACCATACATTAAATGATAATACACAAATATGAAACAAATTGGGGAAAATATTTCTAATATTAGTGCAAATATGAAAGAATGCAAGACATATACTGATACAGTCACAAAATATGCATTTTCTACTATGAAAAAGCACAACAATTGAATAGTGAAGTAGATGCGGTAAAAGAATTGGTAGTTTGAGCGAGAATATTACTACCTCCATTAAACAGATAGATGAAATTACCAAAACAGCTATGCATGCAGTAGATACACTCTTAGATAACAGCATGGAAATGAACCGCTTTATGATGGAAAAAGTTTTAAATGACTATGAATCCTTTGTGCAATTAGGAGAAGCTTATGGAAATTCTACCACATCCATTAACAAGAGCATGGATAAAGTGAAAACAAAAAGTATCTATATCACTGAAATGATGCAGGATGTAAATACCAGCCTGCAAGAAATTGACGAGTCTGTTATTAGTACCTCAAATACAATCATAGATTTGACAGTCTCCACAGACACAATTGAACAAAGCATGTATAGTCTTTCCTCCATCTCCGAAGAAAATGCACAAAGTGCAATACAATTATATAATCAGATTGACAAATATAAATACTAAAAAAATTCTACAATAAAAGAAAAAAATCACACCCTACCTTTGAGTATTTCTCTCCATTGCAGAGTATGACTTTTTCTATTTATCTTTTATTTTGATTATTTCTGTAACTATTCAGGCAGAAACACGCATTTACTGTGCGTTTCGTAGTAAAAAGTAAATTTTGTAATGTAGTTATTTTATGGTTATTTTGGCATTTCCTTTTCCTTTAAAATGCTTCTTATATGCAGAAACTTTTTTTCTTGGTACTTTAATGACCAGTTTCTTATTAGTTCCCTTTATTGCATTTTTGCCAACTACTTTTAGATTACTGGTTTTTACCACTATGTTCTTTAATGCTTTGCAATTCTTAAAGGCATTTTTGCCAATAGTGGTTATATTTTTTCCTATGATAATTTTGGCAAGTTTCTTNTTCCCCTTAAATGCTCCATCCGCAATGGCAGTCACTTTGTAAGTAATACCATTCACATGAACCGTTGCCGGAATGGTAATATTTGAGGCTTTTGCATTCGTTGTCTGCCGATATGAAACCGTTGGATTTTTAGTAGAGGANGAAAGTACTTTTACCCTGCATTTCTGTTTGGCAACCGTTAGAATGGTGCCTTTGGNTGCCGGCTTGGCAGTAGCTGCAGATGCCGGTGTGTTAGCCGGCTTTACAGTTGAGGTATTAGTTGGCTCTGCGGTTGGTGCACTGGTTGGTTTTACTGTTGGTGTTGCCGGCTTCATATAAATCTTAAAATCTCTCTCTACTTCTCCTACACAATTCTTCATTCCTACAATTGTAACCTTGGCGGTGCCAGCTTCAGTATTATCTGAATAAGAAACCATATAATTTTCTTCTGCAATTGCAATGTCTCCCATCTTCACAGTGACAAGAGGTATCAGTGCTTCTCCTGTATATTCTACAAATTTATATTCCAGTGAAATGTTGCACTTTGATAAATGCAATGGTTCAATTACATATTCTTTCACCTCAGTTCCCACATAATTGCCGTTTCCCTCAACAATTGCCACAGCTCTTCCTGTTTNAGTATTATCTTTATATGTAACCGTATATTCCTCTGGGCTGACTATCTGTGTGCCATGTTTCACTACAACATATGGTGATTTTGGAAGTNCGTTATATTCATAACCAACTTTNTCTAAACTTACATTACAGGAGTATTTCATATCAACAGGCGTAATACTAAAATTCAAAGTTTTTGTTCCTNCAAATAATTCGTCACCGAAAATTTTAATATTTGCTGTTCCGGCATTTATGTTATTCTCATAAGAAACCTTATAATCCACATACTCTGATAAAGAAATACCATTATAAGAAACCGTTACTTCCGGTCGTATTTGGTCTCCAGTGTACTCTTGTTTCAATGCAGTATCTCCGTATGCAATACCCTTCACTGTAACAACTGCTTCGTTTATATCCAGCGAAGCATCTTCCCCAACCCGAAATATATATGTCGTGGCTATGGCAGGATTGTATTTCGGACGAACGGTAACTGTGGTCATTCCGGCTTTATTCAGTTTCATAGAAAGTCTGTTTCCGCTTTGTGAAATACTTATTATATCCGTATCTGAGGATATTGCTTCCATTTCTGTTAATTCGCCATTTTCCGGTACTGCCCAGCAGACTATAGTGTCTCCCACTTCATAGCGTGTATAGGAAGGGGATGATATATATTTGCCGCTGTTTAGGCTTTGCCACACTGTATAAAAGGAATCCGGTACTGACACATTGCTTTGTTCCCCACATTTCATGCATGTTTTTGTCACCATACCATCTTTTACTTCACTGCCATAAGCATAATTATGACCAAGCTGCTCTATCTTCATGGATGCATCTGACAAATTCAATGTGTTTATTTCATAAAAGGTTATCTTGTCATTATCCCACACATACCACACAAGCTTATTGCCTGCCATGACAGGGACACAGTCCGAAAGGTCTCCTTCCATACTATAAATCGCACCCTCTCTATTGCCATCGTCATCAATCTGTGTGTAGTAAACCTTGGAATCCTTGTACCACAACAAAATGTATTTGTTCTCCCCAATAGATACAAACTGTGGTGTAGTGGTTTGTCCGTCCCCAGCTTCGTAATCTGTAATATAATTAACTGACACAAGACCTGTTTCTTTGTCTTTTTTTGCAATAAAAATATTTCTGCCCTGTTTGTACCCACAGCTTAAATCAATGTCATAATTTCCGGCAACCAGATAGGCACTATCGGATATTTCAAATCCCCCAATCGAGGCACCTGTATAGTTGTCTCCTACATTTCCTTTAAAAGCAAGCAGACTATATAGCTCGCAGTTTCCGCTTTGGAATTTGCCCTCTGAACAATCTGTTCGATATTTTGTCAGAGCGATGCATCTTGGATATGCATCTCCATGATCTACTGCCACAATCTTATTGTCCTCGACCTGAATAAACTGATTAAAGGAGTAACTGATATAACCATATTTGTAATTCATACTGTCATAATAAGAATCGGTAATATTCATGGAATCCGTATCCACTTCTATGGTTACATTTGCCTGATGGTGGTTGCCATCGTCTGTTTTATACATTTCATGACAGGATATAATAGAAATCTCCAAGCACATAAAATCCTCCGAACAAATTCAATTTCATAGATATCATCTGACTGCTTAGCAGATTGTATTCCATATCATAATATTCCACCACAAATTGCGACTTTCCTGACAGATACTGCACACGCATCAACGTTCCATCCCCACAGTTGTGCAGAAAGGACTGAATTGGCGATGCATAGATGGCATAATTTTGGTGTTCTATATTATCTCCATTGTAAGTAACACATACATTTGACTTTGCATAAAGCTGTATTGTAAAAATATTCATTGCCGCAACTATCAATACAAGAACAAATGCTATAATTCTTTTTTTGCGTTTTTTCATAAGAACCGCCTCCTTTGATTCACAGTTAGAAAATGCAAATCACGCTACCCCTTCTTAACCCACTTTTTTCTTATCATACTCATAAAAAACCCCTTTAAGCAATCATTCATTGCTCTCAGTTAATCACGGCTAATAATTCACCTTAACTATATCCATGCCATCACCAGATGTACTATAGCCCTCACAATATGTTTTTGTTACTTTTGTTACATACCAGATTGTGTCATCTAAGCTAGCAAGAACTTCTTTTTTACTTCCATTTAGATTACACCTTTTTATGTAATAACAGTTTACCTTATCATCATAGCTGGCATAGTATACCTTCCTATCAATGAAACATGCTGCCAATCCGGCACCAAGAGATATTTTCTTATTATTCTTTGCATCGTAAATACAAATACCATAAGCACTTACATCTGTTGGCATCCACTCTGCACCTAAAATATATTGTCCCTTCCGCTCATTAAACAAGCGAAGCTCTTTCTTCACTTTTTTTAACTTTGCCTTGTCTTTTAATGAAAGAGAATAAGTCACATAGCCATCTGACTCACTGCCTTCAGATACATATAATTTGTTTTTATATATAGTACTGAGACTAATATATTTCTTGACCGTCAGAATCTTTTTCTTTGATTTTCCATTCATTTTGCAGCTATAAATAGTACTTTCTTCTTTCCCTTTCGTTTCATTGACATAATATATCATGTTCCCTGTAGACAAATAGTCAGCAGTATTTGAGTTCGCAATGTTTTTAAAGTTCTTATCCTTTGATTTACTTCTTTGTAATTTTCCCTTGGTATTCACTTTGTAATAATATTTTCCAATTTTTACTTTTTTCCCTTCTGCAAAACTGTAGCATTTTTCTGTGGCAGCCTCTGTCTTTTGTGGTACTGTCTTATTGGCTGCAACTGCTCCACTCAACAGCACAATCAGCATAAGCATCCATGCCAATAATTTTTCCCCTTTTTTCTTCATAAGTTTTGCCCCTTTCTTTTTATTCCCGCGAAGCAACGAGCCAAGTGCGAGCTTGCTCGCATTTGGCGACTGCCGCGAGGGTCAAATACCCCGCCCCTTGGGGCGAACTTGCTAAAAAGAAGCTAGGTCATGCCCC
>JAAVHR010000028.1 GCA_014799595.1 Clostridiales bacterium
GCCAAGTGCTGCTTTTGCACTTGTGTGCATCCTCGTTTACGAAACACCCATGCGAATATATTTATGGTGATGCCTCAGTTTACAAGGCATGGGTGTTTTGTAACAGTTCAGCCAGGGGCTGCTCTGTTACGGAATGGGGGCAAGCTTCGCATGTAAATTGCCCCATTCCCTTCCTGTTTTATTCTTTTATACGGTCTGCACAGCGGAGTGTGCAGACCTACCTGAACTGTTACATATTTTTCACATATTCTTTAAACATATTTCCACGCTCTTCATAATTTTTGAACATTCCCCAACTTGCACAAGCAGGTGAAAGCAACACAGCTTCTCCAGGCAATGCATGTTCTGCACTAACCTTGACGGCTTCTTCTAATGAAGATACTATAACAATATTCTGGAATCCATGTGCCTTTGCTGTATCTGCTATTTTTTCTGCTGTCTGTCCCAATAAAACAAGAAGTTTTACTTTTCCATCAAATGCTTCAATCCATTCATCATACACAGAACCTTTATCATAGCCTCCACCAATTAAAATTGTTTTGGAGACCATTGCACGAATTCCTTGAATAGCGGCATCTGGATTGGTTCCCTTAGAATCATTGTAATATTTTACTCCATTCTTTTCTGTAACATATTCTATTCTATGCTCTACTGCCACAAAAGTATGAAGTGCCTGCTTTATACATTCCATAGGAACACCCATAAAATATCCGATTGCCACTCCTGCCATTACATTTTCATAATTATGCTTTCCAAGAAGATTTAATTCATCAATATGGCAAACTTCTATTTTTGTGCCTTGGCTGGCAAGAATAATCTTTCCTTCTTTTGTAAGATATATTCCTTCTTCTAAAGTATGTACACTACTAAAATAAAATACTCTTGCAGAAATACTCTTTGCTTTTTCTCTCAAAATCGGATCTTCATAGTTTAATACACAAATTTCGTTTTTTGTTTGGTTTTTGGTAATCTGCAATTTAGCATCACTATAATTCTCCATAGTATAATGACGATTTAGGTGATCTGGTGTGATATTTAATACAGCACTAACTTTGGGACAAAACTTATCTACAGTCTCTAACTGGAAACTGCTTATCTCTGCAGCAACTACAGCATCTTCACCAATATCTAATGCCACACCTGTATATGGAATTCCTATATTTCCTACAACAAATACCGACTTATAATATGTACGTAAAATTTCTCCCACTAATGCCGTTGTTGTGGTCTTTCCATTAGTACCTGTAATCGCTGCTATTTCCCCCTTTGCAATGGTATAAGCAAGTTCTATCTCACCAAGAATCTTTTTACCCATACTTCGCAATTCCTCTACCAATGGATTATCAATTGGCACTCCAGGACTGACTACCACATACTCTATCTGCTTCTTTGTCTCATCTCCACATGTTCCAATCATGATCTTTACTCCATGAGGATTCTTCAATTTTTCCCTGATTACTTCTTCTTGAAGTTCTTCATTTCCATCATAAAGAATAACATCTGCTCCAACTTGAACAAGTAAATCGGTTGCTGCTATTCCGCTTATTCCAGTCCCTATTACTAATACTTTTTTCTCTTTCCATTCCATAATATATATCTCCTAACATTTATTTCATACCCATAAGTGCTACAAAGCAAAGAAGTGCTGTAATGCATGAAAAAACTGCAACTACTCTGGTTTCAGACCAACCACACAATTCAAAATGATGATGTACTGGTGCCATCTTAAAAATTCTTTTTCCTTTTGTTAATTTAAAGTAGCTTACCTGCAACATCACAGATATAATCTCAAACAGATAAATAAATCCAATAATTGGTATAAACAATGGAATCTTTAACATATATGCAGATGCCGCCACAAATCCACCTAATGCCAATGACCCTGTATCTCCCATAAATACCCTTGCCGGATGTACGTTATATAATAAAAATCCTAATAAACTTCCTACTACTGCACAGGTAATTGGAGAAATACCACTTCCAAGACCAATTGCCATTACTGTGAAAAATGTTGCAACAATCACCGTAACGCTAGTTGCCAATCCATCCAATCCATCTGTAAAATTCACACCATTTACCGTTCCTAACAGCACAAAAAATAGCATAATCACAAATAATGGCATTGGCATAGTTACTTCCCCATAAAATGGAACATAAGTAGCTGTTCCGAGGGAACTCTTCTCCACAATATAATAAGCAAAAACAATGGTTACAAGAAATTGTCCTAACATCTTCTGCCATGCACGAAGACCTAAGGAACGTTTCATAACCACTTTAATATAATCATCCAAAAAACCAATTAATCCAAACCCCAAAGTTACAAATAATACCGGAATAATATCTGGACTCTCCTTCATAAAAAACAAGCAGGTTACCACCACACTAAGCAAGAAAATAAGTCCACCCATAGTAGGTGTCCCTGCCTTCTTCAAATGAGACTGTGGTCCTTCTTCTCTTACAAACTGCCCAAATTTTAACTTATGTAAAAATGGTATTACAATAGGACATAAAACCACGCTTATTGCAAAGGATATTAGTACCGGTAATACAAGTTGTGTCATCTGTTGATTCGTTATAATCATGTTCTTTCACCTCATATTTGTATATTTATAGTTATAAAGCGCAACAACATTATATGTCATTCCTTACTTTAATTCAAGTGTTTCCTTTGGTGTTATATACCTCTCACATAATGCCTCCTTTTTCTTTCTTCCCTTCCCTTATATTTTTAACCTGAATAGTTACTGGGATTTTTCATTTTCCTTTGAAATATATTGTTGTTCAATTCCAACATAAGGAAGAATATTTTCAAAAATTCCTCTTACCACTGGAGCAGCAATGGTTCCACCATAATAAATCCCTTCTGGTTCATCAATAAGCAAAATTGCTAAAATTTTAGGATTATCTGCAGGTGCAAATCCGATAAAGGACGAAATGTACTTATTACTTCTTCTTGGTAATTTTTCTGAGGTTGCCGTTTTTCCTCCAATACTGTAACCTTCAATATAAGCTTTATTTCCTCCACCTTCCGCTACTACTGCCTCCAAAAGCATCTTCATAGTTTCTGAGGTTTCTTTCGATAAAGCATCTTTCTTCACTTTATATTCCAAGTTTTTAATTTTTGTCTTTTCTCTATTTTCAATTTTTACACCAAAGTGTGGCGTAATCAGATTTCCTCCATTTACAACGGCACTTACTGCCCTGATAAGCTGTAGGGGAGTAATCTGAAAAGACTGCCCAAAAGACATAGTGGCAAGCTCTACTGCACCAACATTTTCTTTTTTATGCATAATGGAATTTGCCTCTCCGGGTACATCAATACCTGTTTTTTCTGTTAATCCCAAATTTTTAAACCATTTATACATACCATTTACTCCAGTACGTTCTCCAATTTCCATAAAAACAGGATTACAAGAATTCATAATGCCTTCTTTAAAACTTTCTGCACCATGACCGATTGTCTTATGGCACCGAATTGTTCTGTCTTCTACTAATTTGAACCCCGGACAATAAAAAGAATCCTTCAAGCTTACTTTTCCTTCTTCCAATGCGGCTGTAGCTGTAATAATTTTAAAAGTAGATCCTGGTTCATAGGTATCACTAATGCAGGCATTTCTCCACATGGTATTTAGTAAATCATTCTTTTCCTTATCCGTAAGTTTATCTGTGTTTTCCTGCTCAATTAAGGTATATGGATTATTTGCATCAAACTCTGGTTCATTTACCATTGCATAGATTTCTCCATTTTGAGGATTTAATACTATAACTTTTACATTTTTTGCATTCTTTTCTTCTCTTACCTTCTTTGCCGCCTGCCACGCATATTCCTGAATATTTACATCCAGACTGGTATATAAATCATTGCCTGGTACTGGTTCTTGCCTTCTTTCTGCCACATTCTTTATCTCTATTCCTTTGGCAGTTGTTAATGTATAGATAACTCCATTCTGACCTTGTAGTTCCTTGTCATACGCAACTTCAAGACCAATAATCCCTTGATTGTCACTTCCAGTAAAGCCTATCACCTTGGAAGCCAGTGAACTATATGGATAAAAGCGTTTGTAATCCTCATCTACCATTACTCCATCTAAATCATAAGTTCTTATTTTATCTGCAATTTCTTTTTCTACATTAGATTTTATTTTCTCTCTGGATGACTTTTTGCGAACTCTTTTTTCAACATATTCCCGATCCAATCCCAATTCTCTAACTAAAATTTCAATTACTTTGTCTGGTTCTTTCACTTGGTTATATATAACAGATATTGTACAAACCGGCTTATTGGAAGCAAGCTCTACACCATTTCTGTCAAATATTCTTCCTCTTTCTGCCTTTATACTTCTCTCTCTTTCCTGAATCTCCTGGGCAAGTACACCAAAATGATCTGCCTGAAATACCATAAGATAAGTAAGTCTGCCCATTAAAAGAATTAAAATAAGTAAAAAAGCACATACCATAATTAATAATCTTCGTTTATGATAAACTCTGACATAATTTACAATTGCAACATTTTGCCTTCTTTTATAATCTGCCACTAGAAACACAGCCTTTTCTTGGTATCATTGCATTGTATGAAAATTCCACCTTAGTTATTCCTTTTATTGTGCTGGTATATTTGACTGAAATGGTTCTCCTTCCACCGGTTGGTCCGTATTGCTTACCGTTCCGCCAGAATTAGGAGCTGCTGAAGGTGTTGCTGTTGCTGTTGGTTTATTCTTTTGTACACTTTCATCTGGGTAAATCCCAAGATAAGGAAAGATTGCTTTCATAATTCCTTTTGCAACTTCTTGTGCAAACGTGCTGTGTGCCTGATCTGCTACATTGGGCTCATCTACAATTACATATACAACCACTTCCGGCTCATCCATAGGAGATGCCCCAATAAATGAAACTAAGTAGTCTCTCTTATTTCTACCTATTTTTTCTGCTGTTCCTGTTTTGCCACCAATAGAATATCCTTCAATCTTTGCCTCTTTTGCTGTTCCATCATCTACAGTAGCTCTCATATACTTCCGGATCAAACTGCTAGTCTGTTCGGAAACTGTCTTCCGGACAAGTATCGGATCGATTTTCTCTATCACATTGCCATCTTCATCTCTAATTTCTTTCACCAAATGTGGTTGATAATAATTCCCTCCATTTATCACAGAAGATATTGCACAAGCAATCTGCAGCATATTCGTAGTCCCACCTTGTCCAAAACTTGCAGTTGCCAATTCAACAGGATTAAGTTTTTCTTCGGAATGTACGATTCCTGTTATTTCTCCAGGTAAATCAATTCCTGTTTTCCTGCCCATATTAAACATGTCTTGGTATTTTGCAAAATTTTTTCTTTTCAGACTTCTGGCAATCTGCATCATCGCATCATTACAAGACTTCATTAGAGACTGTTCCACAGTAATACTTCCATGTCCTGTACTATTACATTTGATCGGTTTATCCATTCCTTGAAACAATTCTCCACCATCACAAAAAAGCCTATCCCCATCCTTATACAAACCCTCTTCCAATGCAGATGCTACCGTTAAAACCTTATATGGGGAACCTGGTTCATAACTGTCACTTACACAAAAATTTTTCCACATTTCACTAAGAAGTTTGCCTTTTTGTTCCTCAGATATATGATTTAACTCACTTTTGCTATATACTTGTGATAAATCATAAGCATTATTTAAATCAAAAGAAGTGTTTGATGCCATGGCATAGATTTCTCCATTTTTAGGATTCATAACAAGAGCATGTACACCTTTTGCTCCTGTATTCTTCATAAACTTCTTTATTTGTTTTTCCACTTTGCTTTGAATATTTGCATCCAGAGTGGTCACAATAGAATTTCCATTTTCTGCTGCTTTTACAGTTGTCACAACGTTAGAATCCTCATCATAATATCCATATCTTCTTCCTTCTACACCATTTAATACATCTGTATACTGTAATTCCAGACCAAACGCTGCTACATTACTGGAATTTGCATTACCAATTACTTTACATGCAAGACTTTTTAAAGGGTAAGTCCTCTTATAATTTTTTTCAAACCATACACCTACAATATTACATTTTTCCTTTGCTTTTTTACAGCGTTTTTCTTCTTGTTCTAGCATTTCATTAAATGCATCCACCTTATCCTTGCTTATATCTGATGCAATCTTTCTATATTGGGATTCACTCTTATCTGTTAAGATCTGATTCAGTTCTTTCTCATCTATATCAAAATATTCTACTAACGCCTTAACTGTTGGCTCCCGATAAGAATCCTCCTTCAAAATATCCTTAGGAGATATAATAACATCATAGACTCTTACACTAGTTGCAAGTTTTGTATTATTCCGATCTAGAATCTCTCCTCTTCGGTATACTAATGGATCACTCATGTATGTTTGCTGGATCAGTGTTCTTTTTTCATATTTCTCTCCTTTTTCCTGACGAATCTTAGCAATCTGGTATACTAAAAAAGCTGATATTAGCAATATAAGTATAGAGACCAGAAATACCCGTTCCCTCATTACATTATTAAATCTCTTTATTTTTTTTCTGCTTTTTTGCTGCCTCATAATACATTTCACCTACTTTTATTTTATCTCCCCTTTAAATGCGAATACAACACAAACTATCCAGTATAGGATAATTTGTGTTGTATATGTCTCCCCCTCAAACTACTAATCCTGAAAAATCTTCGAGATTATACTTTCGCTGGTTCCACTAGGAATATCCCCATATTGTCTAACAGAATCACTTTTTGTACTTTTATATGACACAACCTGATTTTTATCAGGATGAACCATTCCAAGTTTTTCTGTTGCCACTTTATATATGTAGTCCAAGTCAATATCAGATGTTATACTGTCCAACTCTGTTTTATTCTCTTCCTTTAGTGCGAGAATTTCATTTTCCAAGGTAGTAATCTCTTTTGTGGTTACTGTTAATTGTGACTGCACACTTAAATATTTTACACAAACAATAAATGTTACTCCTACTGCAAGAACAAGCCATGCAACGGAAAACAAATCCATTTCTTTTGCTTTCTCTCTTTTTCGCTGGATTCTACGCATTCTGCTTTTGCGTTCTTTTTCCAAATCGTATTCTTCTTTGCTTGGCTGTACCCTTTCTGGCACTGTATCCAGCTTCCGGACTGTATTCCCATCAATATATCCACTGGGATTACTATCTGGATACTGCCTGTTTTCCCCATTCAATCTCTTTCTACCCATAACACTTCTCTCCTCTTTTATGCATATATCGTATTAAATTACTTATCCTTAATTATTCATGCTCAAAAATACGTAGCTTTGCACTTTTTGATCTACGATTTTCACNCATTTCCTCTTCCGATGGTAAAATTGGTTTCCTAGTTATCACTTTACCTTTTGGTTTCTTTCCACACATACATACNGGAAAATTNGGTGGACATGTGCAAGGATTCTCATTCCTTCGGAACATACTCTTTACAATGCGATCCTCTAAGGAATGAAAAGTAATGATACATATCCTTCCTCCNGGATTTAATAAATCAATCATATCTTGTAAAGAATTATTCAACACCTCCAACTCCCTGTTTAATTCTATCCGTATGGCTTGAAATGTTTTCTTTGACGGATGTCCTGTATGTTTGCGAAGTTTCATAGGTATTGCTGCACAAATTGCTTCATTTAGTTCGTAAGTCGTAGTTATTTCTNTCTCNTGACGCATCCGGACAATGTGTTTTGCTATATTCTTCGCNAACTTATCTTCTCCATAGTCACGGATAACCCNNTACAATTCCATCTCACTATATCCATTTACAATATCTTTTGCGGTCATAGTCTGCCGGTTATCCATACGCATATCAAGAGGTGCGTTTTCTTTGTAAGTAAATCCCCTGTCTACAGTATCTAACTGATAAGAAGATACTCCTAAATCCAACACAATTCCATCGACTTTTAAGATATCAAGTTCTTCTAAAACTTGCTTCATATTACAGTAATTATTACGGACAATAGAGACTTTCTCACCAAACTCGCCCAATCTCTCTTGTCCAACGGTAATTGCTGCTTCATCCTGATCAATTCCAATAAACCTTCCTTGTTTTCCCAGTTGTTTACATACTTGATAAGCATGTCCGGCACCTCCCAAAGTACCATCCACATAAGTACCATTCTCCTTGATATGTAATCCAGCAACAGTCTCTTCTAACAAAACAGACACATGTTCAAAATCCATATCTTCACCTCCTGGCATATTTGGCACCTGCTCTGCTTATTTTATAAATTTTGTTATACTTCCTCTTATCTGACATATTGGTCTATTGTCTCTTATAAGTACTTTAAAAGCTAATTCCTAAATCAGACATGTTCTCCGCAATTGCTTCCACATCTCCAAAATCATTATTAGCTTCCCATCTTTCTTTACTCCAAATCTCAATCTTACCAAGAACCCCTACAAAAACCACTTCTTTCTCCAGTTGTGCATGTTCCCGCAGTTTGCTTGGAATTAAGATTCTTCCCTGTTTGTCTACTTCACATGTAACGGCTCCAGCTAAAAAGTANCGTTGTAATTGTCTAGCTTCCCGATTACCTGGCAGGCTCTTTAGCTTGTCTACAAAACTCTGCCATTCTGTATCTGGGTATACAAACAAACACCCATCTAAGCCCAAAGTCACAACAAATTCCTCTCCAAGGTCTTCTCTAAACTTAGCAGGTACGATAATTCTGCCCTTGGCATCTATCGAATGGTTGTATTCTCCCATNAACATATAGCCTNCACCTACCTATCCCGTGTATAAAATNGGAAAACCACACCATTTTCCACCACTTCTCACCACTTTCCACCACTTACATAGATATTCTATCTTATTTTGGAGAAAGTTTCAACCTTTTTCCTAAAATGAATCTTAATCTTTGTATTTTTCGTTACAGTTTAGCCATACTATTCATATTTTGCATGGCTGAATTGTAACAAAAAGACAGATGATTGTCTGTCATCTGTCTTTTATAAATACTTTTAGAAGTTGTATATAATATCTATATTCTGTGTTTGCTTTCCTACAGTGCTTCTATATCTATATCTTTTAACATTTGATTTTTATGTATATGTGCATTCTCATCTTCCAAAACATACGCCCGATAAACCAGCACACACATTTCTTCACCAATAGAAACTGGTCTTCGTTCAAGGGATCGGTTGGTATTGAGTAAAATTCCGTTTACTTCTAATGTAAGGGTCAAGTAACTGCCACGGAATTCAATATCCCTGATTACTCCTGATTCGGACACCGATATCAGACTCTTAAATTTTTCATTATCNCTCTTAAAGGCTTCCACAAATTCCGGNCGCAGAATCACCTGCTTTCCTTCTGGCACATTCTGAAATCCTTTAAAACCATGAAAATCATCTACCACCACAGAGGTTCCAATAAACTGTGCCACAAAAGAAGTTTTTGGTTTTTTATAAATTTCCACTGGACTCCCCATTTGCTCCAGATGTCCCTCATTGATAATAATAATCTGATCAGATACCTCTACAGCTTCGTCCTGGTCATGTGTCACAAAAATACTTGTAATGCCTACTTTGGCAATCATTTGTTTCAACCAGCTCCTCAATTCCTTACGGACTTTTGCGTCAATTGCTGCAAAGGGTTCATCCAGTAACAATAATTGTGGCTTCGGTGCAAGTGCACGGGCAAATGCTACTCTCTGCCTCTGTCCTCCTGACAATTGATCTGGATACCGTTTTTCCATTCCCTTCAATTCTACAAGTTCAATTAGCTCGGTAACTCTTTTATGAATTTCTGATTTACTCTTTTTTTGTACTTTTAAGCCAAAAGCAATATTCTCATATACTGTCATGTAACGGAACAAAGCATAATTCTGAAATACAAAGCCAATCCCACGATCTCTTGCAGGAATATCATTTACTACTTTACCTTCAATTACTACATCACCAGAGTCCTGATGCTCCAATCCTGCTATCATACGAAGTATCGTAGTCTTACCACTTCCACTAGGTCCCAGCAGTGCCACAAGTTTTCCCTGTTCCACGCCAAAATTAATGTTCTTTGCTGCCTGAAAATCCCCATAATTTTTGTTGATTTGTTTCATCTCGATATACATCGTTCTATCTCCTTTACGAATCCCTTTTTCCACGATATTCTACAATCTGTTTCAAAACCAGCATAATTATTGCCAACAATACTAGCAGGGAGGATACTGCAAATGCCTGTGTGATGGAATTTGCACTTCCCGCCATATAAAGGGCATCTATTTCCAATGGCAGGGTAAACGTTTTTCCTCTTGCCTTAGAAACTGCATAAACTGCTCCAAACTCTCCAAACGCACGGGCCGCACACAAAATAATACCATACAAAAGTGCCCAACGGATATGCGGAAATGTTACTTTTTTAAAGATAGTAAACCCTTTTGCCCCCATCAAAGCCGCAGCTTCTTCCTCTGCAGTTCCTTGTGCCTGCATAACTGGAAGCAGTTCACGGGATACAAAAGGAAATGTAACAAAGATTGTAGCTAACACAACTCCGGGAACAGAGAATACAAGTGCAATGTCTGTTCCAAATGTTTCGTTAAACCATTCTACCACAGGTGTTGCCCATCCCATTCTGCCAAAAGTCATAATAAATGCCAATCCTCCAATTACTGGAGACACAGAGAACGGTATATCAATCAATGTGGATAATGCATGTTTTCCTTTGAAATTAAATTTAGTAAGCAGCCATGATGCACAAAGACCAAAAAATGTATTGACTACAACTGCAATAACTGTTGCCAACAAGGTTACCCGCATAGCAGACAATGTATTCTTAGCTGTAATTGCACTGGCATAAGTACTAATTCCTTCTCTCAGCGAACGGTATATCACTTCAAATAACGGAACTACCAACATAATCACAAAAAATATCACACTAATTCCAATAAGTATCCGGGGTACCCATGGATTTTGTTCCTGACAACTTCTTCTCTTCTTTTCTTGTTCCATTGCTATACCTCCCTATTGTTTCGTTCTCTTACTTGCCATAATCTGTATCATGTTGATGACAAACAAGAGAACAAAGGAAATGATAAGTAACACCAGAGCAATGGCGGCAGCCCCCTCATAATCTACACGTCCAGAATTTAATTTTTGCATAATTATGTAGGAGACCACCTGTGTGCCTTGTTTTTCACTGTTGCCTGATATGTAGATCACACTGCCATATTCTCCAATCCCTCTCGCCAGTGCCAACCCAAATCCAGTGAGCAATGCTGGCATTAATTCTGGCAGGATAACACGGCGAAATGTATAAAAACGAGAAGCACCAAGCATCGTACCTGCCTCTTCAAGGCTCGGTGGTAACTTTTCCAGCACTGGCTGTAATGCCCGCACTACAAAAGGAATTCCCACAAATATCAAGGCAATGATAATTCCCAGCTTTGTATAAGACACCTGAATGCCAAATCCCTCTAGGAATTTACCAAATGCCCCTTGATCAGAGTACATTTTTGTTAAGGTAATACCTGCTACTGCTGTGGGAAGAGCAAAAGGCAACTCAATCATACCATCTATTAAACGCTTTCCTGGGAAATTATATCGCACCAGCACCCATGCCAGTAATAACCCAAACACACTATTAACCAAAGCAGCAACAAAGGCACATCCAATACTGGTGGCAAATGCCTGTACTACATTGGGACGAGTGATCAATTCCACAAACTCCGAACCCTTCATTTTAAAAGAATAAGCCAAAATTGATGCTAACGGAATTAAAACAATCAGCGACAGCATAGCAACCGTAATTCCCATTGTCATTCCAAATCCTGGAAGCACACTCCGTTCCTTCTTTTTCATATTATCCTCCATTTTCGTTCATAAGCTGCTCTTTAGCCGTAAATGTTTTACTGCTGGTATATCTCATCAAAAATAGCACCATCATCAAAGAAATCTTTATATGCCTGATCCCATCCACCAAAGTCATCAATCGTACACATATTGATATTCAAGTCAAAGGTATCACTAAATGTTTTCAATATTTCTTCGTTGCTTGGACGATAAAAGTTCTCACCAATCAATTTCTGTGCTTCATCTGTATAGAGGTAATCCAGATACTCTTTTGCCACATCCTCTGTACCATTTTTCTGTGCATTTTCATCTACGATAGCAACAGAAGGTTCTGCCTTAATACTTACACTTGGAGTTACAATCTCATATTTATCCGGATATTCATTTACAGATGCAAATGCCTCATTTTCCCATGCAATCAGCACATCTCCTTGTCCATTTTCTACAAATGTAGTGGTCGCACCCCTTGCACCAGAATCCATAACTAATACATTATTATATAATTTTTTTACAAAATCTTTCTTCTTTGCTTCATCACCATTATAAATCTGGTCTGCATAATACCATGCTGCAAGGAAATTCCAGCAGGCACCACCAGAAGATTTTGGATCTGGTGTAATAACTTGAACTCCCTCTTTTGTCAAATCCTCCCAGTCCTTAATATTCTTTTCATTTCCTTTGCGTACAAGAAATACAATTGTAGATGTATATGGGGAACTATTGCCTTTAAACTCATCCAACCATCCTTTTTCAATCATTCCTGCCTCTTCAATCAAAGTGATATCATGTGCTAATGCCAAAGTAACTACATCTGCATCATTTCCTTCTGTTACAGAACGTGCCTGTGAACCAGAACCACCATGGGACTGTACAACTTCTACACTCTTTCCTGTCTTCTCTTTATAGTATTCTTTAAAAAGTGGATTATATGCCGCATATAATTCCCTTGTCGGATCATAAGATACATTTGTAATAGTTACCTTTTCCACTCCATTTCCATTTTCCGATTCGCCAGCACTTCCTTCTTTTCCACATCCGGTAAGCCCGCTAACCACTAATGACATACTTAATATAACCGCACCAAATTTTTTTACAACATTTTGTCTCTTCACAAAAATAATCTCCTTTCATTAACGCAAACGTTTTCTTTATTTCTTGATTTATTTTCCACCTTCTGTTATACTATTTTTAAGCCAAAAGATAAAGCAGATTCAGATAATGTAATATTACTGCGAAATCTTTTGTTACATCTAGGTGAATTTCACAAAATTAAAGATAACATATTTTGTTATATAATGTCAATCAAAATTTACTCAAACGTTTTCGTATTAAGAAAGGATGAATGAAATATGTCGTTAAAGAAAATTGCTGCAATGGTGGGAACTTCCGTTTCTACTGTATCAAGAGTTCTAAACAACACCTCCTCTACTTGTGCCTCTAAAGAATTACAAGACAAAATATGGGCTGCTGCCAGAGATATCGGCTACCAACCAAATGAAGCAGCCCGATTACTTCGTCAGACAAAACAAAAGCTTCCCAAACTTCCTCACATTTCTATTGTATTGGCACGCATAAATGCATTAGAAAAGGAACCTTTCTTCTCCGAATTATTTCGTAACTTGGAAGTAGAATTATTAAAACAGAAAGTAACCATAGATCATATTGTTTATGCAGAAGAATCCCTTAACCATGATCTTTCGAATTCGGATGGTGTAATTATTCTTGGCAGATGTTCACACAAATTATTAGAACACATTACTTCCCAAAACCGCAATATCATTGGTATTTGGCGTAATCCCATGAATTTTGATGTGGATGAGGTGATATGTGACGGAAAAAAAGCAGCAGAATTAGCAATGCATCATTTATTTTCTTTGGGACATCAGCAAATAGCCTATATTGGCGACTGTTCCTTTGAAAGCCGCTATGTAGGCTATTGTGATATGCTGATTCGTAATAATATTCCTCTTGACTACAAACTAATAAAACAAACAAACCAGTCAAGGGAAGAAGCAGAAACCGCCTTTCTTGAACTATTAGAAGATAAATTACAGGGGATCACAAATTTTAGTGCCATCTTTTGTGCCAATGACAACACTGCCATAAGGATTCTGGAACTTCTTCAAAAAAAGAAGACTCTTTTGAAAAAGCATCCAATTTCTGTGATTTCCATAGATGATATTGAGGAAGCTCAGAATACAAAACCCTATTTGACAACCATTCATATTCCCCGGTATGAAATGGCACACATGGCAGTTTATTTATTATTAGACCGGATTACAAAAGGCCATGAAGAAATTGTGCGAATCGAATTTCCATGCCGTATCATGATTCGCTCAAGTGTTTCAGCTTACCGGTAACTATTTTCACTTATTAACCCTCTTTTTCTAAGAATTTTTTTCTCTGCAATAGAAAAAATGTATTTGTCAAAGAAAATACCAACTATAACAATGACTAACATAACAACAGTAACCTGATTAATATCTGCCAAATCTCTTCCTGTTATCAAAGTCTGGCCAAGACCAATGGAGGTCGTCATAACTTCTCCTGCCATCAAAGCCCTCCATGCAAATGACCATCCTTGTTTTAATCCTACTATCCACTCTGGTATACATGCTGGAAAAATAACATGTGTATATATCTGCTGCTTAGAAGCTCCCATTGTTCTTGCTACTTTGTTGTAGATTGGCAGTACATTTTTTATTGCATTATCAACAGAAATTGCAATACTGAATGCACTCCCCATTATCACTACAAATAAAATTGCTTGGTTAGAAAGCCCAAACCATAAAATAGAAAAAGGTACCCAACATACACTCGGTAATGTCTGCACTCCCAGAACAAGAGGTTTTAAGTTTTTTTGCAAATATTTAAAGTGATTTAGCAATAATCCTAAAACAATTCCAATTATTACAGCAATAACAAAACCAATTATCCCTCTGACAAGTGAGTTTCCTATTGCCTGAAATAAAGTACCATCACTGCAAAGTTCAATAAACCGCTTTGCTACATCCAATGGAGATGGGACTGCGTATGATTTTACTGTTTGAAAAATTTCTACTCCCAGCCAGTAAGCTCCCTGCCAAATCAAAATTAAAATTCCAAGAAATATTATTAACTGCATCTCTACCCCTCCTTAATAATATCCAGAATTCTATGGCGCAATTCTGTAAATTCTGTATCATACACATGCCTTGGTCTCTTTAAATTTATAGGAATAATTTCCGCAATTTCTCTTGTAGATGCAGATAATGCTACCACACGGTCTGCTAAATATACCGCTTCTTCTACACTATGTGTAATAAACAAAATGGTTTTATGTGTTTCCATCCAAATTTTTTGTAATTCCTCCCTAAGCCGGTTTGAGGTTTGTTTATCCAAAGCAGAGAATGGTTCATCCATTAACAGCACCTTTGCATCCATTGTTAAAGACCTCGCTAATGCTGTTCTTTGTTTCATTCCACCTGATATCTGATGAGGCATATAATCTTTATAATCTTGCAGGTGAACCATCTCTAAATAATGCATTGCCTTTTCTTCTTGTATATTGGATGCAATTCCTGCTAACTTCATACCAAATTTAACATTATCTATAACACTTAACCACGGATATAATCCATGCTCTTGAAACATAACAACACGCTCTGCTCCAGGTCCGCTAATCTTTTCCCCATCTAACAGAATTTCTCCACTAGTTGGCTGTTCTAATCCTGCTACCAAGTTTAAAAGGGTACTTTTTCCACATCCTGATGCACCTACAATACATAAAAATTCTCCCTTTTCTACAGTAAGGCTAATTTTGTGTAAAGTATCTTCCTCTCCATCTGCATATTTTTTACTCAACTTATTGATTACAAGACTCATATAACTCCTTTCCAAATCCGTTCCATCTGGTATGCTAATGTTAGGGCTCTATATATAAATTGTCACTCGAAAACTCATTAATAAATTTCTGTTCTTTACTGATTTCTCCAAATCTTTGTATCGAATCTTTATTTAACTTATTACTAACACCAATCCGGTTAAATGCATCCTTCATAATTGTATCACTCAATTTCTTTCCTGTTTCCTTCTCCAATTCTTTATTGATTTCCTTCAAAGCATATTCTTTTTTATCATTTAAGACAAGGGTTGCTGCTTCATGTTGTTTAAGAAATTCCTTTACTATCTCTGGATACTTCTCCTTAAATTCTTTTCTTACTACTACAAGTGCAACATCATATTCTCCATTTTGATATAATTCTTTTTCATTTAGTACCATTTCTGCTCCTTTTTCTAGTAAAGAAGCTCCCCATGGCTCAGGCACAATTGCTGCATCAATATCCCCACGTTCCATTGCATTTTCCATATCCGCATTCGCTACTGCTGTTACAGTTACATTGCCCCCCTCTGTTTTAGGCTTCAAATTATTTTCAGAAAGGATCTGCAATAAAATAAGATGCTGCGTATTCCCGATTTGAGAAATTCCTACTACCTTATCTGCCAAATCACTTACATTATTTATTTGTACATCCTTTCTTTTTACCAGTATGCTTCCGGCCTTTGTAGCACCAGTTAAAATTTGTACATCCCCTTTTGATTTTATATATGCACTGATTGCTGGTACCGGACCAATATATCCTATATCAATGTCCCCTGAAAAAAGTGCTTCTACTTCTGCAGGACCTGCATTAAATGCAGTCCATTTCACCTTAATATCTTCTCCAAGAGCATTCTGTAATGTATTTTCGGACTTCATAATTAATGCCTGTGCATGAGTAATATTATTAAAATAACCTATTGTGACCTCTGACTCGTCTGCTTTCCCAGCACATGCCCATAACAACATACTTGTCAGAATAAATAATCCTAATAATATCCTATTGCTTTTCTTCATTTCAATGCCCCCATTTCTTATTAGATATTTATATTGTAACAGTTCAGCCGGTAGGCCGACCTGTTACGGAATTGGGCAAGCTCCGCATTATAAATTGCCCAATTCTAATCCTGTTTTAGTCTTTTTTACGGTCTGCACAGCGGAGTGTGCAGACCTACCTGAACTGTTACTTTATATTGCCTTGTCTGCTAAAATTATGTCCAATTCCCTATTTACTATTCCTTTTATGTGGTAATATGTAACTATTCAGAACCTGCAAAAGTGAGTATACAAATTGTATAAATAAATTTATTTATGCAATTTGTATACTCACTTTTATTGGACTGATGTCCACATGAGGATTTTTACCAGCCATTATGGGAAATTATGTATATTATGGAAAAATCCGAATGAGGGGTTCTGAACAGTTACGATAATATAAAATAAACAGAGCCACTCCCTATTTTAAAGGAATGACTCTGCTTTATAAATAAAATAAATTTCTATTAAACATTAAAACGGAACAAAATAATATCTCCATCTTGAACGACATATTCTTTTCCTTCTGAACGGACTAACCCTTTTTCTTTTGCAGCTACCATAGATCCACATTCAATCAGATGTTCATAACTAACTGTCTCAGCACGAATAAATCCCCGCTCAAAATCAGTATGAATCTTTCCGGCAGCCTGTGGTGCTTTTGTTCCTTTTGTAATCGTCCACGCACGACATTCATCTTCTCCTGCTGTCAGGAAACTAATTAAACCTAGCAAACGATAACTGGCACGAATTAATTTTTCCAATCCTGATTCGGATAATCCCAAATCTTCTAAGAACTCTTTCTTCTCATCTTCTTCCAATTCAGCTATTTCCTGTTCAATCTGGGCACAAATTACAAATACTTCTGAATTTTCTGCCTTGGCATACTCCCTTACCTGAGAAACTTGTACGTTCCCTGCTCCGTCATCTGCTAAATCATCTTCTGTCACATTAGCAGCATAAATAACTGGTTTCGTTGTAAGCAAATTATAGGAAGCAATCAAGGCTTCTTCCTCTTCATTTGCTGGTTCAAATGTTTTAGCCATCTTTCCTTCTTCTAAGTGTGCCTTTAATTTATCTACTAATGCAAATTCTTTTGCAAGGGTTTTATCACTTCTTGCACCTTTTCCAAGCTTTGTAAGTCTTCTCTCCAGAATCTCTACATCTGAAAAAATCAACTCCAGATTTATAGTTTCAATATCTCTTAGCGGATCAATTGAACCATCCACATGTACAATATTGCTATCTTCAAAACAACGTACCACGTGAACAATCGCATCTGTTTCGCGGATATTTGCTAAAAACTGGTTTCCCAGTCCTTCACCTTTTGAAGCTCCTTTTACCAAACCTGCAATATCCACAAACTCAATTACAGCAGGTACTACCTTTTTGGTATGATACATTTTGTCCAAAACCTGCAGTCTTTCATCTGGTACAACTACTACACCTACATTAGGATCAATTGTACAGAATGGATAATTTGCTGATTCTGCACCTGCTTTTGTTAATGAGTTAAATAATGTACTTTTTCCTACATTAGGAAGTCCCACGATTCCTAGTTTCATTTCTCTATTCTCCTTCTAAAATTCCTTTATTTTACGGCTTTTCAGATATACCCTCATTGCAGGTACACCATTTAGTGCACCATTTTTATAGGTTGAAGTATAATGATTATTAAGCGGCGTTTGTGCTACCTTAGAATGATTTTTCAACCTACATTAAGGGCATCCTCTACCAATTTGGTGTCCCAAAATAATCTGCAATGTTTTTGGTTTCATACCGCCTTCGATACATCTTGTTACAAATGTATGATGCAACACATGCATGAAAAATCTCGGAATCTGTGCCTTATCACAAATCTTAAACAGAGCTGTATCATATGTACTGTTCTTACAGCAACTTATATATTACCATATAACAGCCCATAAGTCTATATTCTCTTGCCAATTCGATATTTTCATTTCTCTTTATAACTCAATATTTTCACTGATAAACCGTTCAAATTCTTTCTACTTAATTAATTTTTTCCATCCCACATACAACACAAAAGGGCAACATGTTTTCTTGACCAGTTCATCTATCTTATTGATTCCAATATTGTTATAAGCTGCCGCCTCCTCACTGGTCATACATGCCTTTTCCCATATCGGAACTTCTTTCTTTTTCCCCATATCATTCATCCTTTCTTAGAGAATCATGCATATTATAAAGCGAATAATTCGAATAAAGCAGGACTGGAAAAAGATGTGATGCTTACCACAGCAAAACAATTGTGCCACAATTTTTTTTGCTGCACGAATCAGGAATATTACTATCTCCTCCAAAGATGAATCTCTTTCGACTTCTACCAGTTTCTATCTTAGGCATGAGTGTTTTATAGGTATATTCAGTGAAAAAACGGTCACCAACTTTAGGGGTGACCGCTTAGTTTTGTATATGTTGATAATAGGTTTCTAAATTTAAACAGCAGCAACTCAAGAAAGATATTCAAATTCAAAAGAAGCCCTGTCTGTTTCAAAGGCAAAAAGGGTACAATCCTTTTTGCAAAATCGATAGAAAGCCCGACAGGATGCACTTTCGTGAATTGTCCTTACCATATCCCCCTTTGCCGGAGCCTTAAGAAGACATTCCGATGCTTCTAGCAGTTGAACCTCCAATTCCAGATTGCCTTGTATAACCCGTACCATATTGTTTTGAATTTGAACAACCTTGGCTCCCAGATAAGTAGCTATTCTGTACTCTTTACCCTGCCATAATATAGCACCTATAACACCAGTAAAATGAATGCCTGCCATGGGGATATCCGCCACTGATAGCATTAAAGCCCCACCAGAAAAACAGCATTGTGTCCAGATATACTCTTTAGGAAATGATCGGCCTTGGTCTCCTTCCCAGTATCCCCATGCATTGTGAAAAGAATATTTTTCTCCATTGATATACACATTTCCCCGAACCGAATGCCGCATACTCCACACACTGTGGCGGCATTCCATAAATGGCACTAATGCAAATGGTCCCATAATATCATATTTTAAGGGGCAAAGTGACCCAAACTCCAATTTTCCCTTAATGGTCAGCTGCGACGTGTGTATTGCCAAATGAATACCATCTTTACCGAATTGGTTCTCTCCGATGAAAATATTCCTTTTCGTCCGTTGAAATACATCTGCAGTGAACGTTACTGTCCAAGCATTATTATCCGTAATAATCTGAATAGAACAGGTACGTTTCCGCCCTGTGTTATGAACGGCAGGTATTACTGCTAAAGTCTGTGTGTCAGACTGACATTTCAAATACCAACCATAAAAAGAACCATACATGTGCTTGCCTCCATGAAAAAATAATACTTATTTTTCCACAAATGAATCTGATTTATACATCTGGTAGAATTTCACGTTCAAGATACCATGACATATTTCTTCTGACACTGAAAAGCATAGGTTACTGTTCACTCACAAGCTTGACACTTGCTGTCAAGCTATGTGCCAAAAACGTAGAACAGTCGAGAATCCAGCCTTTCGCCGAAGGCGAATTATAAATAGGCTGGATTCAGTTACTGTTAACACCGTAGGTGTGAACAGTAACAAGCATAGGGAAATTAAAACCCAAAATATCCAAACAAAAAAGTAACTACCCAAATCTTTTCATCCATTTTTCAAGTCCTGGGTAGTTACTTCCTTTTATTTCTTTGATATAAATTCCTTAATTTTTAATGCCTTACCTAAATCTCCTTCTACTTTTAACTTTCCCAGAGTAAAGGCAATCATAGGATCTGTCTTTCCCTCCATAATCTTAAACAAAGTCTCTGCACTACAGATAAAAATAGCGTTTCTATCATAATACTCGTAAGGTTCTATGGATAGTTTTCCATCTTTTACCTCTGCATAAAAGGAACCTGCTCCTTCTCCAGTAATATTAAACTGAAACGCCAGATTCTCATTCACACCACTTACATCTGTGTCAATAATTGCATCCTTAAATTTTTGAAAGATCTCTTCGTATGTCATAATATTCCTCCATTCTATTTTTTGTACTAAATATATGGTAACTGTCCAGAACCATGAACAGTTACAATATATGTTACTACTTTCTCTAAAATTTTATCATATTTTTGACATAAATCCCAGTTACAACATCTCTAAAATTGTAACATTATTCCAATTCTTTTCCTAAAGGTTAAATTTTCTATTTTCCTGCCCATTCTATTTCTATATTTTCTTCCATATATAAACCATCACCACGATTGATATAAACAGGTATTTCTATTTCCTCCTCTTCCTCTGCCAATTACATGCACTCACTCCAATCATTACTATACATAATGCTAAAAATCCCCAAATACCTTTTAATCTTTTTTTATTTTTCTGCACTTTCTTCTCCTTTGTAATTTCCCGTAATTGCTCAAAACTATAAACAGTTACTATTTCTCTTCACTTAGTTCTCCATCAAATTTTAGCTTCTCTCCTAGTTATCTTTCTTCTCAATATTTGTTTCTCTAGTAATATAAATTGGTCTTTGTTTTGCTTCTAAATATAATTTTGATACATACATACCTAAAATTCCCATACAGAACATCTGCAGACCACCAATAAATATAATTGTAGAAATCATGGAGGGCCAGCCAGCTACTGGATCACCATAAATAAATGCTCTTACCACAATAAAAATCAATGCAATGACTGCAATAAAACAACAGACTAATCCAAGAAGAGAGGAAATCCAAAGAGGTGTGGTAGAAAACGCGATAATTCCCTCTAAAGCATATAAAAACAGTTTCCAGAAAGACCATTTTGTAGTTCCAGCAGAACGTTCAATATTTTCAAAAGGAATCCACTTTGTCTTAAATCCAATCCATCCAAAAATCCCTTTGGTAAATCGGTTATATTCCCTCATAGAAAGAATAGCATCCACCATTTGTCTGGTCATAAAACGATAATCCCTTGCTCCATCCACAATATCTGCATTAGAAATTTTATTAATTAAGCTATAAAATTTTCTGGCAAACCAGGAACGAATAGGGGCTTCCCCTTTACGGTCTGTACGCATCGTGGCTGCACAGTCATATCCTTCTTCCTTTATTGCTTTATACATATCTTCCAATAAAAATGGTGGGTCTTGTAAATCTACATCCATCGTAACAATATAATCCCCTGTAGCTGCCTCCAATCCGGCAAACAATCCCGCTTCTTTTCCAAAGTTTCTGGAAAATGATATATATTTTACACGCTTGTCCATATTTGCCAGACGCTTTATCTCATGTAATGTACCATCTTTACTTCCATCATCCACAAAAATAAATTCAAACTCCAACTCCAGCATTTTAGGAATATATTTTTCTATTTCGTCATAAAAAATTTGAATAGTTTCTTCTTCGTTATAACAAGGTACAACAACGGAACATTTCTTCATTATACCAACTCCTTAACTTTATTCTATCTCTTTCATCTCTTTTTCCTCACTTATTGCCACTATAAATAAAAGCCATGGTGCAAAACATTTTAAACTTTGCAACCATGGCGTATCCTTCACCTGTTCCGCCTGTAACACAAAACGAACCACATCTTAACCATGCATGTACAATCATTTTCTTATTGTGCTTCAAAAAATCTAATATGTTCATGCAATTCCCTCAATAAAGCCAATTTCCTCTAATTGCTCTAAAAACTTCATTGTGGATTCCTCACATTGTTTCTCTTCCACATCATATTCCTCTAATAATTTATTAATAATGTTCTCTACTGTAATTCCATCTTCCAGCATCTCCCAAATATCATTACCTACCCCTTTTAGCATAAAATACTTACCTTGTGCAAAATCTACCATTACTTTTTCGCCTGCCAAATCTGTTACATTTGGCTTATTCTTCATAACAATCCTTGCTTTTCTATCAATCATACTCTTGTCCTCCTTGATAACAGCTTTGATTTCACTGCAAGAACAGCTTATCTGTCGTATTATATAAGTTAATCAATCAATTCTAACTTACGAAGTACATTCTCAAACTTATCTTGGTCAATTGGTTTTCCAGCATACGCAACACATCCATATTCAAATGCTTTTGTCACATTACGTCCTTCATTAAGGGCAGTTGTCATAATAATTTTAGCTCCTTGCTCCTCAGAAATTCCTTTCTCCTTTTCATACTCACGCATCTGTTTTAATGCCTGATATCCATCTAATTCCGGCATCATGATATCCAGACAAACCAAATCATATCCATCTCCTGCATCTAATGCCATAGTAAACGCATCTACTGCTTCCAAACCATCTACTGTTACATCACATTCTCCATATTTTGATAAAAACTTAAGCATAAACTTTCTACTTGCAAAATCATCTTCTGCTATTAATATCTTCATCTTTCTTCCCCTTTTCTTTTATATTTTCAGGTACTTCTTCCCTACTATTATACATAAATTTTTTCACCTTTTCCAGTCCTACTTGTGAAAACAGACTAATCCTTGTTTTCTTTTAGAGTATCTGTTCAGTACCTGAACAGATACGGGATTTTAGCCCATAAAATTCGCAAAGCGAAGGGCTAAAATCTTGTAAAACTCGGATTTGTCAAGCAAATCCTCGAGTATGTTCTGAACAGTTACCTTTTAGATAACTGTAAAGAAATGCAATTAATTTTATCATTTCTTCTTTTGTACCAATGGTAATGCGAAGGTGATTATCCAGTCTTGGCTTATTAAAATAACGTACAAAAATATTTTCTTTGCGAAGAGCTTCAAACAAATCTTTCGCTGGAACAGATTCATGTGTAACAAATAGAAAGTTGGTCATAGAATCGGGAAAAGAAAATCCTAAATTTGCTAACTCTTTTTTTGTCCATTCCCTCGTATCCATAATTTTATTCCGGCATTCTTCAAAATATTGTTTTGCCTTCATAGATGCCACACCAGCAGCAATAGAAGTTTGGTTCATCGTGTACGAATTATAAGAATATTTAACATTTTGCATTGCCTGTATCAGACCAGGATCTCCAATAGCATAACCAATTCGCATGCCTGCCAGAGAACGGGACTTGGAATAGGTCTGTACTACTAATAAATTCTTATACTCTTTCACCAGCTCTATAGCTGAAGTTCCTCCAAAATCAATATATGCCTCATCGACAATAACAACTACATCCTGATTATGTTCTATAATGTCTCTAATAAAATGTAAATCTTCATAAATAGAAGTTGGTGCATTTGGATTAGCAAGCACTACTCCTCCATTTTCTTCATAATAATCTTCTTTTTGGATATGGTAATTCTCATCTAGTGCAGGCTGTCTATATGGAATTTGAAATAATTTAGCCCACACATCATAGAAAGAGTAAGTAATATCCGGAAATAAAACCGGCTTTGGAGAATTAAAAAATGTCAAAAAAGCCATTCCTAACACATCATCAGAACCTACACCTACAAATACCTGTTCTGCAGAGACTTCGTATGTATCAGCTATGGCTGTTATCAACTGTTCACAAGCAGGATCTGGATACAATTTCAATCGTTCCATATTCATTTCCCTGATTGCATCTATCACATCTGGTGCTGGTGGATATGGATTCTCATTCGTATTTAACTTAATCATACTGGTAAGCTTCGGCTGCTCACCTGCCACATAAGGCTCTACTTCTCTAAAATATGTTTCCCAAGGTTTCATGGTTTTCCTCCCTTTATTCTCGTATTTATTATTTTCTATATATTCACTCTTTTTAGGTAGAACCATATTTTGCCAGCCAATTTATAATAGTTTTAACCACAATGTATATTCTGGCAAAATATGAATGACATGGCTGAACTGTTACATTAATTTTAAACATAACCCTTAATTATCATTGATTAGAAGTCCACCACAACGGTGACACAAATCTAACCCTTCATAAGTAATACCACCACAATCTGGGCAAACGATTTTCTCTGGCAGTACCTCTCTCTCAATAACAGGATATTCTACGCTTTCATCAAAAATAGATGCCAGTTTCCTTTTGGATTCTTCTGTCATATAAAATTCCCCTTTGCATCTTTTGTATTTTCTTAAGAACCATTATAACATACTCCCTATTCCTATTCTATAAATTTTTTGTGACTACAGACCTATTGTGTATGTTTTAGGTTACTGTTCACTCACAAGCTTAACACTTGCTGTCAAACTATGTGCCAAGAATCCAGCCTTTCGCTGAAAGCGAACTCCTAATAGGCTGGATTCAGTTACTGTTTATTTCAATATCTTTGCAAACTGGCAAATGTATTATAAATATCCAGTTCCCCCCACCCCGGTTATGTGAAATTATTGCTAAGTATATGCAGACCTGCCTGAACTGTTATCTAAGTATTATTGCCATATCAAAGTTCCATTCAATCTCCACTTTTTTCCCTTTATAAAGATATACTTTCTTCACAAAAGTATCAACCACCTCCTGGGTTAGCTCCTCAATATGCAAATAATGGATCAATATTTTCATATCTTCTTGTATTTTCTGATAGTCCTCCTTCAACTGGATAAGCTCATTTTCTGTTTTTTCTTCCTTAGTAGATAAGAAAAAAATCCGTTCTGTAAACTGTTCTGTTTTTTTTCGGTAAATCTCCTCTGAAATATCTCCCAAAGCATATTTTTCATAGGCTTCATCCTTTTCTGACTGTGCCAATCTCTTTTGCTTCCGATAGTCATAAAGCTTTTGTTCTAATTTATGTATACTTTCTTTTAGGTATAATACCAGAATTCCCTTTTCTTTCATAGCATTTCCACATAGCATAAATTCCCATTTTAACATAAAAAGAACTATTTCCTCCAAAACACCAGCACTCATACAAGTACAACATTCTGGTATTTGAAACAATGTATGTTTCCTGCACTCAAATCTTCTATACTTGTTGTTCTCACTTATAGGCTTATAATTGATAGAATACTTGCATCCTCCACAATATACCTTTCCTGTCAGTGGATGCTTTTCTCTCTTTCTTTTTGTGGAATACTCTGGCCGGAAAGAAGATACCTGTTGAAAGGTTTCTGGTGAAATTAAAGCTTCATGGTGTTGGGGAATAATCTTCCATTCTTTTTGTGAAACCATATTGTATTTGTTACTTCCTACTGCTTTTCTGACAGTCTTCCCATATACCATATCCCCTAAATAAAAGCGGTTATTTAATAATTTTCTAACAGAGGATACCGTCCATGTATGAATTTTTCCGTCTTCTTTCTTTATTTCTGGTTTTCTTATCTCTGTAATGGTTGGTATCTTTTCTTCATAAAGCTGTTTCACTATCTGTGTACTGCTTTTCCCTTGCAGGGCTAAGGAAAAAATATAACGAACCACTTGTGCCTCCCTTTCATTCACAACAACCTGATTTTTTATTTCCTTACTTTTTTCATAACCAAAAGGAACCTGCCCAAAAACATATTCTCCATTTGCACATTTGTTCTCAAAAGAAGTCTTTACTTTAATAGATACATCCTTGCTGTATAGGTCAGATAAAAGGGTTCCAAAAGCAGTATCCAAATCTATTGTACTTCCTTGATGCTTCTTACTGTCGTAGTGGTCATTAATTGCAATAAAACGGATTTTCATAAACGGAAATATTTGGTTTAAGTAAGTTCCCATTTCAATATAGTCTCTTGCAAACCGGGACATATCTTTTACAATAATACAATCAATCTGATTGTTCTTTACCTCTTTTAACATTTTCTGCATTCCTGGTCTATCCATATTGGTACCAGAATATCCATCATCACAAAATTCTTTTACTTCCAATTTACAAAGCTCAGAATTCTGGTTTATATATTCCAATATTTGTTTTCTTTGGTTTCCAATGCTGTTACTTTCCTCTTTGTCTCCATCTTCCACAGACAGCCGGAGATAATAAGCTATTTTTCCCATCTTACTTTCCTTCTTTCCTATACCCCATCACAAAAGTGAAGATAATTTCAATCCGTTTTTCTGGATACACATATATCTTTTCAATAAAAGTCTCTATCATCTCCTTCGTTATTTCTTTTTCCGTTTTTAACCCTAATAAAGAACCTATTGCTGCCAGATATTTCCCAGACATTTTCTCAATATTTTTTATTTCTGCCTCCTGTTTTTCTTTCTGCTTCTTCAATTCCAATCTTCTTGTTTCCATCTCTATTTTATAAGTAATATAGTCCTTTTGTGGAATTCTTCCCTCATAATAGTCCATATACAGATTTCCTTCTTTCTCTAAGGACTGTGTCCATTTCTTTTCTAATTCTCGTCGTTTATGCCTGTATTCTTTCCTCTGATCTGCTATTATTTTTTTCCCATAGTCTTCATAATACTTTGCCTCCTTAAGATATACTGCAAACTCTATACGAATAAAAGGGAGCAAAATATCTATCAGCTCCCTTTTTGAAATACTGTTTGATTTAGGACATNCAAAAACTTTTGTCTGTCCTCCATTTAGACAAAAATAGCTGTCAAGCCTTGTCTTTTCCCCACTTTTATATGTTTTACTATTACTTCTTCTTGACATTTTTTTTCCACATATTCCACAATATAATATTTTTTCAAAAATATTTTCTTTGACGATATAACCATCTGTGGGGCGGTTGAGATATACTGTTCTCTTTTGCAGTGTATCTCTTATTTTTTGTACCATTTGAAAAGTTTCTTCCTCAATCAATGCTTCATGCACAGCCTCCCGGATGACCCATTCTTCTTTTGGCTTATACCTTCTATTTTTTTCATTTCTTGCCATTATAGAAGTTTTCCCTTGTACAAGCATTCCTATATAAGTCTGGTTTTGCAGAATGCGTTTAACAGAACTCTTATCCCAACCTTTATAATCACTGTCATTTCCAGAATAATATACTTCTCCTTTTTTCTTATAAACTACCGGAGGATTAATTCTTCTTTTATTCAGCTCATTAGTAACCCCTATATAACTTTCTTTTTCAATAAACAGTTTATAAATAAGCTGTACAATAGGTGATGAATATTTGTCTGGCACAAGCTTCCTTTTTTTTCCTTCCCACTGGGAAAGATACCCATAAGGCGGTGGCCCTCCAGTATAACCTCCCTCTTCTCTTTGCTGTTTCAAATGAATCCTTGCTTTTTTGGAAAAATCTTTAGCATACATATCATTAATAAGATTTTTTATTTCAGAAACCATTTGCTTTTCTTCGTTTTCCTTTTTTCCTGTATCATAACCATCTGCTATTGCAATAAAACGTACTCCTAAAAAAGGAAATATTTTTTCAACATAATCACCTGCTTCCAGATAATTTCTTCCAAAACGTGACAAATCTTTTACAATTACACAATTAATATCTCCAAGTCGGATGTCCTGCATTAATTTTCTAAACCCTTCACGGTTAAAGTGACTTCCTGTTTTTCCCAAATCTATGTAGCACTCTACAATATCCATTCTTTCTTCATTCTGCTTCCCATTAAAATCCTCCACAAATTTCTTTGCCATTTGTATCTGTACTTCTACAGATTCATTCTTTTTCTCATTATTATTAGAAGAAAGCCTTGCATAAATTCCCACTTTATAATATTTCTTTTCATGTAAAGATGTCTGTTTTAAAAGAGTTGTTTTACGTTTTGACACCCTTCCCATTTGATATCCTTCTTTCCATTTTTTGCTAATCTTTTCTTTTTCTATTTCCCTCTAACATACTTCTATATGGGTCACAAAAATAAAAAATTATTTCCATACGTTTTCCTTCATATACATAAATTTTCTTTATTAAAATGCTTAAAATATAGCGGTCTATCTCCCTAAGTTCTGCTGTACTCTGCATATTTTCTAGTTTTTTATAAGAAATCATTTCTTTAATTAACATATCCTTTTTCATAAGTTCCTGTCGTCTTAATGCTTCTGTTAATTCAGTGATTTTCTGTCTAAATTGCTTGGAAAGCCGTGTAAATTCATCCTTTGTAAGAATACCTGTCTTTAAATTTTCATCTAAACTTAAATAAAGTCTGTTATATTTATCTCGTTGTTGTTCCAACCGTTCTATTTCTCTATGATAATAGACCATAGAATCCTGTTTTAATTCTATTGGTTCTGCTTTGTCAAATAACATTTTTCCTTCCAGAAAGGCATTGACATATCTGATAACAATCTCTGTAACTAACACTTTTAGTTTATCTTCTTTCAGACTATGTCTGCTACATCCTTCTCCACGATTCTTTGTAGAACATATATAGTAAATTTTCTCTTTATTTTTATATTTATTAATACGCCTTATCATCTGTTCTTTGCAATCACCACAAAATAACATACCTGCAAAAAAACTATTTTCCTTCCTTACCGGACTTATCCGGCTATCTGTTTTTAGCAAATTCTGCACTATATAAAAGGTATCAGGAGAAATAATTTCTTCATGAGTATTCTCCACCTTTATCCATTCTTTCCGAGGTTTTTCCACACTCTTTTTTATTTTATAGTTTATTCTCTCCGTTTTCCCTTGGACAAGATGTCCCATATAAACCTCATTGGTAAGAATTCTTTTGACGGTAGTACTGCTCCATATAGATGTAGTACCACCAGAAAAACCCCCCTG
>JAAVHR010000029.1 GCA_014799595.1 Clostridiales bacterium
TGCACTCTGCTGCAAGGTTCGTAAAGCACCAAGTGCTGCTTTTGCACTTGTGTGCATCCTCGTTTACGAAACACTCATGCGAATATATTTATGGTGATGCCGCAGTCCACAAGGCATGGATGTTTTGAAACTGTTCAGAACCATGAACAGTTTCAGTATTTATTTTAAGCCTTTAGATTATATTAAGGCTTCATCCTGCTTAAGTTTATAAACCTCAATTGTTTACTCTTTTTATAGGATATCATAACATTCCATAGAAAAATTTTCAATAGCATATCTAAAATAGTAAATAGTCACCTAAATATTACTGTTCACTCACAAGCTTGACACTTGCTGTCAAGCTATGTGCCAAAAACGTAGAACAGCCAAGAATCCAGCCTTTCGCCGAAGGCGAATTATAAATAGGCTGGATTTAGTTACTGTTAGCACCATAGGTGTGAACAGTAACACCTAAATTATTACATTTCTTGAAATCTCTCTACTATAAAGTCATTTTCAAAACAAAAGAAGCATTACCAACGTAATACTCCTTTTGCATGGTTATATTTAATATCCATAGAAATAGCGGTAAAATTGTTCCATTTCATCTTCATCAAATCCATAAGGATTTGTGCTATATCCATTTGCCCCTTGATTATCCTGATTGCCACTTCCACCTTGATTTCCGTTGTTTGGGGTGTTATTTCCTTGGTTATTCGGAGTACCTTGACTCTTTTCTAATGAATCTAAAGTCTTTACTCCTTTTAAAGTAACTTTTATTTTGTGTTCTTTGTATTCCCCTTTTTCATAACGTAACACCTTTAGTGTTAATTTTGTTCCTACCCGATAGGAATTGACTTTCTCTGCCAACTCTTCAATTGTTAAAATCTCTGCATCATTCATTCCAACAATAACATCACCTACCATAATTCCAGCTTCTTTTGCTGCACCATCTTCACCAACTTCATATACATAAACACCAATTGGAAAATTTGGATATTGTTGTTGCACTTCTTCTGTAATATTCTTTCCTGATATTCCTAAATACCCTTTTTCTTCATCTGTTAATACTTCACGGTTCATAAGTTCATTAATTACAGTAATTGCATCTGAAATTGGAATTGCAAATCCCATTCCTTCTACCGAAGTATCTGCATATTTTGCCGAATTAATTCCAATAAGCTGTCCATGAATATCCAATAATGCCCCACCACTGTTCCCAGGGTTAATTGCTGCATCGGTTTGTAAAAGAGTCATATTTCCCTCTTCCACTTCTACTTTTCTATCCTTTGCACTAATATATCCAACAGTCAAAGATTGTCCATACCCCAATGAATTACCAATAGCAATAGACATTTCTCCTACTTTTGCATTATCTGAATTTCCAATTTTTGCTTCTGCAATATTTTTTTGGATATCTTTTGGTATGTCTTTCGTCTTAACCAATACAACTGCTAAATCTCTTCCACTGTCTGTACCCTTTACAGTAGCTTCTACCATATCTTTTTCCGAGTCTGCTCCATAGAAACCTACCATAATTTTCTTCGCTATTCCATTCTGTCCAGAAATTACATGGTTATTGGTTACTATCAAAACCTCATCTTCCGAAATCTTTAATACAATACCAGAACCACTTCCTGTGCTATCTTTATCATAGGTTCCAAAATATGTCTCATAAGAAGAAGTAACAGTACTTGTAATAGATACAATAGATGGCATACATTGTTCCACTACTTTTGTCAAATCACTTGGTGCTTTTATTGTGTTATCTGATGAAGTAACTGTTGCAGAAATGGTATTTACACCACTTCCTCCTATTTGCTGCCCTTTATGGCTAACAATTCCCAGTTTGTCTGCTGCAAATAACACTACACAAAATCCAATACCTGCGACAAGTCCTACTGCTGCCGCTTTACCAAGGCTCTTCAAAAACTTATGCTCCTTTTTTTCTTTCTTAGGCGGTGCCATAAAAGTCTGTGCACCCATTTGCTGTTCAAAGTTGCCATTCTGCTGACTTTGATAGAGATTACCTCCCGCTTTTTCTGTCCAGAATTTATATCCTTGGTTACTCTGATTGCTGTAAGAAACCGGCTGAACCGGTTGTTGTGCCTTAGCTTCCTCAATCGGTGCAGATTGCAACACGAAATTTGGATTGACAGATTCCACAACTTCATTTGTATCTTCTGTTAATATAGCTTCCTCATTCCCATCTTTCTTAATATCTGCAAAATCAGTTTGTTCCATATCTGGTATTATAAAGTTAGGTTGGGAAATTTGTTCCTCTTCTTTATTCATCTCTTGTTCCCTGTTTTCTGGAAATGTTTTTTCCTCGTTCATCTATACTACTCCTTTCAAACTGTAAAAGCCATTACTATGAAAGCCCTGACTATTATCTTTTCCTTTAAACACTTACAGTATAACAACTATTTGTGTAAAGTTTGTGAATATCTATTTTATTTTTACTATTATCTTGCAGAAAATCTGGCAATACTGTATTATAGTAAGAGTGTTATCCAATTTAAAAAAAAGGAGGAAACCAATGATAAAAGATAATCAAAAACTTTTAAATCATCTACTTATTGTTTTAGATGGACTATTTGTGATATTAGCATTTTCCATTGCATACTTTTTAAAATTCAGTATATACAGCCCATTAGTACGGATTGGATTTTTGGCACCCAAATTTGGCTATTTCCTATTTAAGGAATATGCCCAAGCACTTTTGTTTATTGTACCAATCTATTTGATTATATACAGTTCTTTCCATTTGTATGCACCAAGAAGAACTTTCGGTAAACGAATTGAGATATGGAATATTTTCAAGTCAAATATATTAGGAATTCTGTTTTTTATTGGAGTCCTATTCTTTATGAAAATTTCCATAAAATATTCCCGTTGGTTTATCATTTACTTTTTTGTGGTAAATGTATTTATGTCCATTTTCTTCCGTATGTCTTTGCGGTTAATATTAAAATATTTTCGAAGAAAAGGACTGAATTTAAAACACATTATACTTGTAGGTTATAGTAACATTTGTGAATGTTATATTGACCAAATCAAGTCAAATCCTTCTTGGGGATACCGGATACATGGCATTATTTCTGACAATAAACCAATTGGCTTTACTTATCGTGATGTACCGGTTATTGCTACAACAGATGATCTTCCAGTTCTTTTAGAAGAACATTCGGATTTAGATGAAATTGCTATTACACTTGGTTTAAAGGACTACCAGAAACTAGAAAGCATTGTTGGTATTTGTGAAAAATCTGGTGTACACACAAAATTCCTACCAGACTATAACCATATTATTCCAACCCAGCCATACATTGAAGATGTAAACGGAATTGCTGTAGTAAATATCCGTAAAGTACCATTAAATAACTGGCTGAACATGATGTTAAAGCGTATTGTAGACCTTATTGGTGCAAGTGTTGCACTAGTTATCTTCTCTATACCAATGCTGGTTATTTCTATTATTATAAAGGTAACCTCACCAGGTCCTCTTATCTTTTCCCAGATAAGAGTAGGTATGCATAATAAAGAATTTAAGATGTACAAATTCCGATCTATGTGCGAACAAACAGAATCATCCGAAAAAAAAGCATGGACCGTAAAAGACGATCCGCGGGTTACTCCGATTGGGCGTTTCATAAGAAAAACCAGTATAGATGAACTCCCACAATTTATTAATGTATTGAAAGGTGAAATGAGCCTAGTAGGTCCTCGTCCAGAACGTCCATATTTCGTAGAACAATTTAAGGAGGAAATTCCCCGATACATGATCAAACATCAGGTTCGTCCAGGATTAACCGGCTGGGCACAAGTAAATGGATATCGTGGGGATACTTCTATACAAAAACGAATAGATTGTGATTTATATTATATTGAGAACTGGACTTTAGGACTGGATTTTAAAATACTCATTATGACTTTCTTTACAGGATTTGTAAACAAAAATGCTTACTAATGAATATTTTTCATCTACAAGATGGCTAAACGAAGCGATGTGTTGACGCATCGTTGTGTGAAGCCATCTAAGATGAAAGAAAACAAAGAAATTTACAGATTAGCATATATTTTCTATTTAGTAACTATTTTTGTAACTATTCAGGTAGAAACACGCATTTACTGCGTGTTTCGTAAGGAGATTTAAATTTTACAGTGTTTAAGCCCCTTCGCCGAAGGCGAATTAATATGGGCTTAAACGTAACTGTTCATGTTTCTGAACAGTTACCTATTTTTTTCATTGCATAAAAATACAAAAGGGAGATGGGAACATGACAAACAAAAGGAAAAAAACAGTTTCCAAAAAGAAGCTACGACAACAGCGACGAAAAAGAAAACGAATTTTATACATAATTGAATTTATCCTACTGCTTATTTTAATTCCCCTTGCATTTATATATATTAAGTTAGGACAAATTCCTACCTATAATATGGATAGATCTGTCATTGAAAAAAACGAATATAATGATGCAAATATGAAGAATTATACAAATATTGCTTTATTCGGTGTAGACTCCCGAGCTAATGAATTGAAGGAAAAAACCAGAACAGACTGTATTATTATTGCCAGCATTAACAACAAAACGAAAGATGTTATTTTAGCTTCCATTTACCGTGATACTTTTGTTTATATTGCAGACCACGGATACACAAAGATTAACCACGCTTATGCTTATGGAGGTCCAGAATTAGCACTTAGTACTATTAATAAAAATTTTGATTTAAATGTAACAGATTTTGTAACAGTAAATTTCAGTGTTTTAACTGAGGTAATTGATTTACTTGGTGGTGTGGATATCGAAATTACAAAAGATGAATTAGATTATGTGAACGCCTATGCAAAAGATGTGGCAAGAATTAATGGCAAGAAAACAAAAAAAATCCCTTCTGCTGGCTTACAAACGTTAACTGGTATTCAGGCAACCGGCTACTGCCGTGTCCGCTATACTTCTGGTGGTGACTTTACACGCTCCCAGAGACAAAGAACTGTTATGAATCAGATCGTAAAGAAAGCAAAATCTTCTAACCCAATTACTTTATACAAAATATTGGATGAAGTGTTGCCGCAAATATATACCAGCCTTGATACCAATACATTAGTTAAGCTTGCATCAAGTGCATTATCTTACAATATTGCAGATGATTTTGGATTTCCTTTTGAAAAAAGTACACCAACAATTAATAAAGCTTCTGTGGTAACAGCAGAGACGCTTTCTTCTAATGTTAGTACATTACATGAAAAATTATTTGGTACCACAGGATATACACCTTCCAGTACTGTAGATTACCGCAGCAACGAAATTGCATCTATGAAGTAAGTATTATAGTAACACTGTTGTAACTATTATGTATACTTTTTTCTAATTTTTCTTGATTTTTTTTCCATTTTCTGTTACATTTGATGTAAAGCTATAAACTTTTTAAAGAGTTAGCACATTGTAAAGATGCAGATTAACCTGACAACAAGTATATCTGAACATACTTGAATACAAAAAGAAAGGAAAATAATATTATATGAGTACAGAAAAAGAAGTTGAATCCATTACTTTAACTTTAGAGGATGGTACGGAAGAAGAATGTCTAATCTTAGAGATTTTCACCATTGAAGAACTTGGAGATCAAGAATATATTGCTTTATTATCTATCCCTGAAGGATTAGAAGAATCTGAAGAAGAGGAATTAGAAACAGAAATTAGCTTATACCGCTATACAGAATTAGAAGATGAAGAAATTAGTCTTGATACGATTGATGATCCAGAAGAAGCAGAAATTGTAGAAGCAGCTTTTCAAGCTCTAATGGATGCAGAAGGTGAGGACGAAGAATAATTGTAACAGGTCAGCCTACGGCTGACCTGTTACGGAATGGGGCAAGCTTCGCATATAAATTGCCCCATTCCTCTCCTGTTTTATTCTTTTATACGGTCTGCACAGCGGAGTGTGCAGACCTACCTGAACTGTTACCAATAATCACCATTCTTTTCCTATTATATCAAAAAGAGAGAGGTTATCCCTTTTTACAAAGATATAACCTCTCTCTTTTTTGAATTATTATTTTTTATAATCAAATAATAGATATTAAATAGGAATATTTGTGTCAATAATCTCTGCTACAAATCTTGACATAGTAACTTCTTTACTAAGCCTTTCTTTGGCAAAAAAGATAAAAAGTTCTTTCTTTGCTCTTGTCATAGCTACATAAAACATTCTTCTCTCCTCTTCCAAATCCTCTTCAAGAACTGCCTTCTGATGTGGTACTACACCTTCATTAGCATCTAATATAAACACAATATCATATTCCAATCCTTTGGAACCATGCATTGTAATAAAATTCACTGCATCTGGATCTTTCTCTCTTTTTTTGGAAGACTGTTCCTCTAATTCTCTGGCATAATCTTCTATATGAGAAAACCATTCCTTATAATTTGAAAAAGGTTTTGCAAGTTCCATAAGTTCATCTAAAATTTCATACAAATCATCTACCTTGATATGCTTATATTCCGCATATTCTGTCAAATAACTATCGTAATCAATTGCCTTACGTATATAACTAATTGCTGCATAAGGAGACATTTTGGATAAAGCCTTTAAGTCATATTCAAACTGTTCCAATCGCTCTTGCATCCATTTTTTATCAGAGTAAAAAGTATGCAAACGTTCAAAAGATACTTCTTGGGTATCAAAGACCTGTCTGCTAAGATATCGCTTAGGACGGTTTGCAATTTGCAAAAATAAACCACGTTCCCTAGATCCCATTGCTAATTGAATATATGCGATTATATTTTTGGCAATCCAATGTTCATAAATATTGGGAATTTGCTCCTTCATTTGAAAAGGCAGATTATATTCCATAAATTTGCTAACAAGAGAACGAGGCTGAGTATTTGTCCGAAATAACACAGCAATTTGTGATAAAGGCACTCCTTTCGCCTGATATTCCCGAATCAATTCTACTACCTTCTCATTTTCTCTTTTCACATTTTCAAATTCCCGAATTGCCACTTCTGTTCCACGTTGATTATTCGTCCGAATATTTTTCGGAAAACGTTTTTTGTTATTGCGAATCACCATTGCAGCAGTCTCCACAATACATTTTGTAGAGCGGTAATTTATATCTAAAAAAACTTTTTTTGCGTTTGGATACACTTTCTCAAACTGTAGCATAATATCAGGTTTTGCACCTCGAAAACGATAAATAGACTGATCATCATCTCCAACTATAAACAGATTATCTTCTGGTTGTGCCAGCATCTTGATAATATCATATTGCACCTTATTTATATCCTGAAATTCATCAATTAAAATGTATGAAAACTGTTGCTGCCAAAGTGACAATATATCAGGTCTTTGAGATAACAATTCATAACAATATACTAGCATATCATCAAAATCTATCAGATTTCTTCTTTGCAGACTTTCATTATATTTTTGATAAAT
>JAAVHR010000030.1 GCA_014799595.1 Clostridiales bacterium
GTACAAGTGCCAAGTGCTGCTTTTGCACTTGTGTACATCATCGTTTACGAAACTCCCATGCGGAATATATTTATGGTGATGCCCAATTGTGCGAGGCATGGGAGTTTTGTAACTGTTCATAACCGTGAAAGGGCTAAACTCTTGTGTTACTTTTTATCTTTATTAAAAATGACCACATTATCCGGATTTAGTATGTAATCATAGCAATTCAAATCTTCCCGTTCTTCCCAGCCAAGTTCATGCCAGCAGGCATTTCCAGTTTCATTTTGGCGAAAGGCTACTAAACTTACTTTATTAATATGTTCCTTCCTCAAAGCCTCCATGGCAAAGCTTGTCATTTTTGTCGCAATTCCCCGGTTTCTATGATTTTTTTCCACACAAACATGGTAAAAACAACCAGTCCTGCCATCATGGCCACAAAGAATAGATCCTATTATTTTACCATCTTCCTCTGCAACTACGCTTGTATGCGGGTTTCGCATCAGAAAACGTGTAATGCCTTCTTGGGAATCGTCAATGGTTCTCAATCCAAATCCTTCTATTTGTGTCCATAAGTGATATACCTTTTGATAATCTGCAATCTCCATTGCCCGAATTTTCACAGCCTCACTCCCTTCTTTATCCATCTATGAAAATCTAGCATTTTATTTCTATTTTTGATTTTATAATTATACAACTAAATTTATTTTTATTCAACACTTTTCTTGAAAATCTTTAAATATTTCGTATCTATTCAGGTAGAAACACGCATTTACTTTGTGTGTGACTTGAGAAAAATGAAAGTTGATTGCTACGCACTCCCACAATCACTAACTGTATTCGTATTCCGGACTGTCACCAAATGCGAATTATTATAGACTTAACGTAATGGTTCATGATTCTGAATAGTTACAACTTTTCACTTATTAGGACTTCGTTTCTATAGTCTGGAATAAGTTACTGTTCACCCACAAGCTTGACACTTGCTGTCAAGCTATGTGCCAAGAACATAAAATAGTCAAGAATCCAGCCTTTCGCCGAAAGCAAATTCTTAATAGGCTGCATTCCGTTACTGTTTGCACCACAAGTGTGAACAGTAACGGAACAGTTCAGCCAAGGATCTGAACTGTTACACAATAACTGGAATAATCTTGTAGAAAGACTTGAATAATCCCAGCATTTGTTATATATTTATAAGTAAATGGATTGGTATCTATTGCAATCCCTATATGAATCTCTCTTAGGAGATGCATAATTATACATTATTATTCATACGGAGGTAACACTATGAAAGAAAAAGTTATTCTTGCCTACTCAGGCGGACTAGACACCACAGCAATTATTCCTTGGTTAAAAGAAAATTATGACTATGATGTTGTATGCTGCTGCATCAACTGTGGACAAGGGGAAGAACTGGATGATTTGGAAGAAAGAGCAAAATTATCTGGTGCATCCAAATTATATATTGAAAATGTCATTGATGAATTCTGTGATGATTATATTGTTCCTTGTGTACAGGCTGCTGCTGTTTATGAAAACAAATATTTACTTGGAACTTCTATGGCAAGACCTGTCATTGCAAAGAGATTAGTAGAAATTGCAAGAAAAGAAAATGCGGTTGCTATCTGTCATGGTGCAACAGGCAAAGGAAATGACCAGATTCGTTTTGAACTTGGAATCAAAGCATTAGCTCCAGATATCAAGATTATTGCTCCTTGGAGATTAGATAGCTGGCAGATGGACTCCAGAGAAGCAGAAATTGAATATTGTAAAAAACATGGTATTGATTTGCCATTCTCTGCTGATTCCAGCTATAGCCGTGACAGAAACTTATGGCATATCAGTCATGAAGGCCTTGAATTAGAAGATCCTGCTAATGAGCCAAATTATGACCATTTGCTGGTACTTGGCACTTCTCCGGAAAAAGCACCTGATGAAGGAGAATATGTTTCCATGAAATTTGAAAAAGGTGTTCCAGTTGAATTGAATGGCAAGAAAATGAAAGTATCTGAAATTATTACAGAGTTAAATACACTTGGCGGAAAGCATGGTATTGGTATTATTGATATCGTAGAAAACCGTGTGGTTGGTATGAAATCCCGTGGTGTTTATGAAACTCCTGGCGGAACCATCTTAATGGAAGCTCATCAGCAATTGGAAGAATTAATTCTTGACAGAGATACTTATACTTTAAAGAAGGATTTGGGAAATAAATTTGCACAGATTGTTTACGAAGGAAAATGGTTTACACCAACACGTGAAGCAATCCAAGCATTTATTGAAGTTACACAGCAGTATGTGACTGGTGAAGTAAAATTCAAACTTTACAAAGGTAATATCATTAAAGCCGGAACTACTTCTCCATATTCTCTTTACAATGAAAGCCTTGCATCCTTTACAACTGGTGATTTATATGATCATCATGATGCAGATGGTTTCATCAACTTATTTGGTTTATCTCTAAAAGTTCGTGCTATGAAAATGGCAGAAGTTGAAAAGAATAAATAAAACAAAAGCCGTCAGGATTTTTTCTGGCGGTTTTTTGTAAAACTGTAACTGTTCAGAACCATGAACAGTTACATAAAACTTATATATCACTTTAGGTTAGATTCATAAGTTTCGCTTTTTTGCAATTCTTCCCAAAGTTCCTGTATACTTTTTTGATAAATTGGGTGCAGGATGTAAGGAGCAATTTCACAAAGAGGTTTTAAGACAAAATCCCTCTTATGCATTTCAATATGGGGAATGATCAAATCTTCTTCCCTGCAAATCAAATTATCATATAATAAAATATCCACATCTATAGTTCTAGGTCCCCAATGCATAGTGCGTACCCGTTGTAGCTTCTCTTCAATTTCCTGGATACATCCTAACATTTCTCTTGGTGTCAATAAAGTCTGAATACCAAAAACTCCATTTAGAAAATCATCCTGATCTTTTACACCATAAGGCTTTGTGGAAAGCAATGAGGAATTTTTCCCCAATTTGCATAAAGGATGTTCTTTAAAAAAGTTTATTGCAGTTTGTATATTCTTTTCTTTGTCTCCAAGATTTGCACCTATGCCAAGGTATACCGTATGCCACCCACGTTTTATTTCAACGGCAACCGTTTTCATGGAAATATGCACCGGAGCCCAAGGTTTTTTAATTGTAATTTTCACTTCTTTTAAAAGGGAATAGGATAATAAAAGCATTTGTGCTAAATGTTCTGCGGCTGCTTCTATTAATAAAAATTTTTGTTCATGCATAAAGGTCTGTACCTTTTTACATACCTCTGCATAATTCAAAGTTTTATCCAGACAATCGTCCCTTCCAGCAATTTGAGTATTGGTATATAAAATAATAGAAACTAAAAATTTTTGTCCTAATACCTGCTCTTCTTTTAGTACTCCATGATAACCAAAACACTCTAAATCCTCAATGATAATCTTATCCATCCTATCTTTACCTTTCTACACACCATTTTTTGCACATATATCTTTTAAGCAACATTTTTCACAATGAGGAGCTGTCCTTGCCGTACAGACATCTCTCCCATGGTAAACCAATCTGTGGCAAAAATCGCTTCCTTCTTCAGGAGGAATAATTTCCCACAATGCTTTCTCTACTTTTCCTGGTTCTTTTATTCCATCAACCAGCCCCATCCGGTTTACCAAACGGATACAATGCGTATCTGTTACAATGGCAGGTTTCCCAAATACATCTCCCATAATTAGGTTTGCACTTTTACGCCCCACCCCTGGCAATTTTAATAAGTCATTAAAATTATCAGGAACTTTTCCCTGGTATTCATCTCTTAATATCTTCATACATGCACTGATATCCCTTGCTTTGCTGTGTCCTAAACCACAAGGTCTTACAATTTCTTCTATCTCTTCTACTGCTGCATCTGCCAGTGCATTCACATCTGGATATTTTTCGTATAATTTTGGTACTATCATATTTACACGGGCATCGGTGCATTGTGCTGCCAAACGAACACTAACTAGCAATTTCCATGCTTCCTTATAGTCTAAAGTACACCCAGCATCTGGATATTCTTCTTTTAAACGATCTATAATTTCTAATGCAAGCTTCTTTTTAGTCATCGTTTTTTGTCATCTCCTTGTTATATATATCACCAATTATTCACAACCTATATTACATACCATGTGAACAATCTTGAAATATTTCTCTTTCATGTTATATTGTTTTTTAAGGTTACCACCCTTCTATCTTATAACTTTTCTATATGTAAATCAATTACTTTTCTTTTCTAAATTTTCATATATTTAGTTTATAAATCGTTACTGTTTACTATAGGACTTTGCACTTGCTGCAAAGTCCGTAAGAATAAGTAGTGGTAGTGAAGAATCCAGTCTTTCGCCGAAGGCGAATTTATAAATAGCCCAGATTCGTTACTGTGAGCACCAGAGGTGTGAACAGTAACTATAAATCAAGGCAGAAATAGACTTCTTATCATCTATCCCTGCCTTGTGCTATAAAAATTTCCTTTTCTAAGTTTGCTGATAATGCACCGCGGCGGTCTCACAATCGATACATATTTGTACATATATAGTTCCACCTGCTCCACTATCCTCATCTGAAAGCTGTGCAAAATGTTTCATTTTCTTATTACATATTGGACAATCTGCGTATGCTGCATCATTTATAAATGCTGGAGAACCACCAATAGCACTTCTCTCAAATTCATTACAATAAATATCAGACACTGGCTCTTTGGATAATTTAAAATAGGTAAGTTCGTTTAAATCCTCATCTTCCACATAATAGTCTTCTCCATCTGTTCTATGAATCACTTCTCCTTCCCCATTTACTTCATATTTACTGAAAGTAAATGGTTCGTATGGCACACAACTATCACAATATTTTATTTTTATTTTTCCCTTTATACCAAAGTCAGACAATCTCTCATCTTTTCCATCTAACACCAATAAATTAGAATAACTGGATTCACAATATGGACATTTTTGTTTGGAAACGCCACCCTTTACAATATCAGCTTCTGCAGGATTATCTGTTTTGTGAAGAGAATAGCATCTGTTATAGGTAAGCATTTTCTTTTTTCCATTTTCTATGCACCAGCCACCTTCCATAGCATATTCGGCGGGACCTACATATAACTTCTCCCTCCACTTAGGCGGTTGTTTTTCCCATTTTGAAAATGCTTCAAAAACTACATCATCACCAATTTGTGCTAATGCCATTAGTAAATTATTTACATTAACTGTTTCATCTAATTCTTCTTTATTAAGTTCATTTATAATAGCATCTCTTATATCATTTGTTGCATATTTATAAATAACACTTGGACGAAAAATAGCATGTTCAAACGCGGCTTTCGCAGCTTCACTGCTTTTTAAATTTTCTTTACGCATATATTCCACATAAGTATATGCATCATCTTCTTGTATCATTTGGTTGATTAATTCTTGTTCATTCATGTTTGTTTACAATTTCCTCTAAGCTTTTTTACGTTCTTACACAGCAAAGTGTGCAAGACCTACCTAAACTGTTACCTTTTCTGTCTATATTTCTCAATTACTATTATGACAAAATTTCATAAAGAAGTTCATCCATATCTTCATCATCTAAATCAAATTCTTCTAATACTCCTGCTTTGAGATATCCATACATTTCATCTCCCTCTTCATCGTCTTGGGAGTTGAAGTCGTTAAGGTTTTTAATTCCATATTCATTTAATATTTCTATAGCCGCCTTTTTTGCAGCTATTTTATCCTTTTTATTCATTCTGCTCATTCTGCCATTCTCCTTACTTTTTTATAGATTATATTGTAACTATTCAGAACCTCTCATTCGGATTTTTCCAGAATATACATAATATCTAATAATTTCCCATAATGGCTGGTAAAAATCCTCATGTGGACATCTGTCCAATAAAAGTAAGTATACAAATTGCATTTAATAAATAAACTTATTTATGCAATTTGTATATCACTTTTGCAGGTTCTAAATAGTTACATTATATTATAATAAAATAAGAAATTCAACAATATCTTTCAATTTTGTCGTTGATTATCATTTTATTGGGAAAATTGAGTAATTATTTTTCCATCATCAATATGAACCATACGATTGCATTGGTGTGCAATTTTTAAATCAGGTGTTACAATCACTACTGTTTTCCCTTGTGCAGATAAATCCGGAAATAACTCCATAATATTTTGTGTGGTCTTTGTGTCTAAAGCCCCAGTTGATTCATTTGTCAGGATAATGTCTTGATCATTAATAATGGCTCTGGCAATGGCAACTCTTTGTTTCTGTCCCCCTGATAATTCTACTACATCATATGCTATTTTATCTTCCATCCCTACCATTTCTAAAGACTTTACTGCCTTTATTCTGAACGATTTGTTGAATACAATTGAAAATAAAATATTTTTGTGATATACTGGACGCAATATTGTTTATAACATACATTTATCACATTCTATGAAGAAAGGAAAATGAACAACTATGAGAAAAATAAAAAAACTTGGATACCTAGCAATGGCATTTTTGATGCTGACAGGAAGTATATTGACACAAAATCCTTCTGTGCCAGTTGTGGATGCTGCAGATACCACCAGTGAACCAGTCATGACAACAATGGCTGAACCGGAAAATTTGGCACTTAACACAAAGATAACAGACAGTCTGGTACATGACAGAGCACATTATTATTCCATTACAACTGATAATAAAAATGTAGATTATGAGTTCCTTTTAATCAATGATGCACCATCTGATGACCCTAATTTCAGCATACTATATATCAATATTGTTGTTCAACCATTTCGCAAAGATGGTATTTATGATTATAAAAAGCGTGTCATTAAAGGGGAATATGTGGATCCCACAAGNGCAAGAACCTATAAAAATAGAGTTACNTTGAAAAAAAATACCAAATATCTTATAACACTTACACCGTTCTATCTGACAGAAACACCATATCATTTTTCTGTATACCAGGTGTCCCGGACTCCAGCACTAAAAAAGGTTACTCCCAAAAAAGGAAAAGTAGTGGTACAGTTTTCAAAAACACAAATCGCAAAATCTTATGAGATTGCTGTGAAAAAACAGGGCGGTTCTTGGAAAACATATAAAACCAAAAAGAATACATACACTATTAAAAATTTTAAATCAAAAAAGCAATATTCGATTCGGGTAAGATCCATGTGTACAGTAAATGGCACGAAAAAATACAGTGCATGGTCTAAGACAAAAAAAGTAAAAGTAAAATAATGGTGCCATTTGGGGATGTTCCTTTATTTCATTACATCAAATGAAGCTTTTGAATTTTTTATAAATAATATTGGTGTATAATCCCTATTTAGAAAGAATAAAATGCAAAGATANAAGTACCTTAAAAAGCAAAGTCTGCAAAACCAGTATTTATATTGCATTGCGGACTTTGCTATCTATTTGGACTTAATCCTCAAGTATTCTATTTACATAAATAATTCCCGCTAAATAAAATACTCAATATTATCATCTGGCTTCATGTTAAACAATTCAAAGATTTTATTTCGTACCATTAGAAAATCCTCACTTGTGCGTTCCCGATAATGTGTAAGGGGAACAGTAACCACACTTTTAATTCTTCCGGGGTTTGGTGTCATTACTACTATCCTATCTGCTAGAAAAACCGCTTCCTCAATATCATGAGTAACAAAAATAATGGTCTTATTTTCCTGTTTTGAAATATTTAAAATATCATCCTGAAGTTTCATCCGGGTTATAGCATCCAATGCTCCGAAGGGTTCATCCATAAATATAATATCAGGGGAAACTGCTAAGGCTCTTGCTATAGAAACACGTTGCTGCATTCCTCCAGATAGCTGGTTTGGATGGGAACTTTTAAATTCGGAAAGCCCTACAAGATCAATATATTTTTCTGCAATTTCCCTTCGTTCCTCTTTCGGAATCTTTTTTGCCTCAAGTCCCAATTCCACATTTTTTAGAACTGACCGCCAGGGCAATAATCCATAGTTTTGAAAAATAGTAACATTATGAATAGATGGCTGTGTAACTTCTTCTCCATTGATTTTTATGGAACCTTCTGTTATCTTGTCAAAACCTGCAATTGCATTTAGAAGTGTACTTTTTCCACAACCGGAAGGTCCTAAGAGACAGATAAATTCCCCTCTTTCAATGTCTAATGAAACATGGTCGAGTGCAGTGAATTCTCCACCATTTTGTTTAAAAGTTTTTACTGCATCCTTAACTTCGATATACATTACAATGCACCTCCCCACGCTTTCAAAATTTTCTTTTCTGCCCACTTAAGCAGGGTATCAAGCAATAATCCTATCAAACCTATTACAATTATCGTTGCAAGAAGGATATCTGCACGAAGATTATTTCGGACATCAATAATTAAATATCCAAGACCTGACTGGGCTCCTACCATTTCGCCAGCAACTAAGAAGATCCATGCTGTTCCCAATGCAAGGTGAATACCATTAGCAATTTGTGGAAAAGCTGCTGGGAAAATTACCTTCCACATAATTTGTGGCTGTTTAATGCCAAAGTTTTTTGAAACTTTAAAATAAATAGGATTGATACCACCTACCGCAGAAACTGTGGATAATAACACAGGAAAAAATGCTGCAATAAAAATAATAACAATAGCAGGAGTATCACCAATACCAAACCATAATACAATAAACGGCATCCAAGCCATAGGCGAAATTGGCCGTAAAAGCTGTACTAATGGGTTAACATATTGAAATACCCCTTTAAACCAGCCTAAAACCAGCCCCAGCAAAACGGCAGCTACAATGGCAGTTATGTAACCTGCTCCAAACCGATACATACTTGTACCAATATGAACAAAAATTGAACCATCTTTTATCATTTCAAGAAAAGCCTGCAATGCCTGATAAGGCGACGGGAACAAAGCTTCGTTAAAATCGCTTGTTAAAAAAACAATCTGCCATAAAACTATAATAAAAGCAAATGAAACNATTATATTTTTTATAGAAACTAATTTTTTCATTTTATTCTCCATTCTTGTGCATGCCTTTTGCACATAAGTCAAATACTCTGCTGTCTGATTTGTCCATCACTTTTGCAGGTTACAAATCATTTTTTACAAAATCATCAAACACAGGCGGATTGTCAGAAAGACTATACTTCTTCACTTTTTCTACAAGGGTATTGTAGGTCTCTTCTGTAATTTCAAGATCATCGTATGAAATCCATTGAAGAGAAAGGTCAAGTACCTTATCATCCGAGTTCAAGTATTTTTTAGCAACCTCTTTCGCCTTTTCCTTGGTAAGATTTTTTCCTGCTTTTTTATAACTTTCTACAAATGATTTTGCATCTGTAGTTCTGTCATTAAGGAAGGCATCTGTCAATACCAATCCACAGCATAGGGAATCTTTCCAAATTTCTTCAGACTTTAAAAGCACCTGTCCTACATCAAGGGAAACTGCCTTTGCCCCAAATGGTTCTGCCACACAGTATCCATCAATCTGACCTGATGCTAACGCTGATGGCATTTCCGTTGGTGCAAGCTCTACCACCTCTAAATCGGCTGTGGTTAAACCTGCCTCTGCCAATGCATCGTTAAGTAAAATATTGTGTGAGGACTGGCGGTGAGGTATGGCAAACTTCTTGCCTTTCAGATCGGATATAGATTTGATATTTTTATTGGTTACAATAACATTTCCATCCTTATGACCTAAGGCTACTGCCTTAATTCCAATGCCTTCCTGTTTTGATTTCATTGCAAGTTCAATAAGCACCTCTGCACCATCTACCTGACCTGTATTAAGAGCATCTAAAAGTTCAGGCCAAGATCCATATTTTACTAACTCAATCTTTAAACCAGTACTTTTTTCCAGTTCTTCTGCTTCTTCCAAAACTGCCAGAGAATGTGTAATTGGCAGATATGCTATTTTTACAGTATTTCTAGGAGAAGCTGTGCCGTCAGATGCCTTGCCAGTTCCCTTACTGCAGGAGGATAAGGCAAATGTCAGTACTGCTATCGCAAATATTGCAACATATTTTTGTATCTTTCTTTTCTTCATAATAATCTTATCCTTTCTATGACTTTTACTTTAATCCCAACCCAACTGCTTTCTTTTTAGCTTCATATCTTCCACAATTTTGTGACCCAGTGATACTGGATCTGTGTCAACGTTCATAGTAGAGCCTAAAAGCTCCTTTGTACCATGTTTTAAAAACTCTATTACATTTTTAGAACCATATATTTGTGCTTCCACACAGTGATAGGAATTTACGCCCATAAGCCTGAAACCTAGTGCTGCATCAATTCCTTTTTCATTTCCCCATTCAGGTGAAGAAAATGCAAATGGTAATTCATAAATTTTCTTTCCAAGTTCTCCTGCAATGCCTGCAAAAATACCAGAAGAACGGGTATTGTCGATACATTCGCCAACATGCCAAACAGGAGGCAGGTCAGGCTGTAAAAATTCCCTAAGACTTTCCCCAGTTTGCTCAAGAGCCGAAGTGTTACAATATCCCAGCTTCATAAGCGGAAAAGATGCACAGCCATTTGACAAAATGAGAACATTATTTTCAAGCAGAACCTTTGCTACGTCTACGATTGCCTTTTCATAAAGCACCTTTGGGTTATTACATCCTACCATGTTAACAATTCCTAAAATTTTTCCACTTTTTATTGCCTCTGCCAATGGTGCCATACTGCCAAAACGTTTGTGTACATATTCCACTGAAAAACCAACTTCCGCATCTGATTCATAAGGCGGTATGTAAACAGGGATTCCCTTTCTTTCCTCAAAGCTTTCAATGGCACGAAGAACGATTTTTTCTGCCAACGCTTTTGTTTCTCCAATATTTGCATGATGATGGTCATATTCAAAACGCTCTGCTCCAGGCAGTCTTGCGGATTCGCTGGTAGTAACAACGGTAGTTTTAAAACACTTTGCAACTTCCATTATGGATGGAAAAACATCCTGAACATCTGCTACCCACAAATCAAGGGCACCTGTACCTAAAACAAGCTCTGCAGAAACTGCATTAGAAAGAGGGATTACCCCCTCATAACGGTACATTGCAGAAAGTCCCGAACAGCATATTCCATAAAAACGGATTCCTTTTGCACCTTTCGATTTTGCAAGTTCTATAAACTTCTCCTGCTGGCCTGTTTTCACAATTTGGTTGACAAGAAGAGGTAAATGACCATGTACGGCAATATTTACATAACCCTTTTTCAATGCTCCAAGATTCACCTTTGCAGTAACTCTGTCACCTACACCAAACAGGGCATCTGTTGCAATGGAAGCCCCCACAACACCAGAAAATGTAAAAGCAAGCCCACAGCGTAGAAACTGCTGCATAATGCTTTTCCAATCACCATCTGTAGCACAGCCTGTCTTATGATATGCTTCAAAAACTTCATGATAGGCACTAATGGGAAGAATATCCAGATTCTCCCAAACCTTTTGCCTTTCCACAGGTGCACAGGCACGAATTGTTTTATAATCATCTGGAATTGTTCTTGAGAGATCTTCTAAAAGAACATCTGCAAGCTCTGATGCAATTTTTTTAAGAGGACGGTTCTTTGTCTTTATTCCAAAAGCTTCTGCAGTATCTTTAATTTTCTGTTTTCCCATAATTGGCACATCAAGCTTGCCTTCCGCTGCCCATTTAAGAGCTAAAATAACTTCCCTTGCATGCATACCATGCTGTGCCACGCCTGCGGCAGCAGAACGAAGGAGATTTCTTGCAACAATAAGGTCAGCATCTGCACCACACACTCCTTTTGGTGCTTTCACAGTAATTCGGCATGGACCCATATTACAGATTTTACAACAGATTCCGGCAAGTCCAAAATTACATTGTGGCTTTTGTTTATCAAAACGATCAAAGGTAGTATCAATACCTAGCTGCTCCGTTCTAAGAAGCATTTCACGTACTGCCGGGTCAGGGGTCTGCTCCATTACATCCTGCTTGGATGGAAATGTTTTACGGTATTCCGACACAGCATTCATATAATCACGGATAAATGCCTGCGGATCGTCATCATCATTGTGGTCAGCCTTTGCAACAACTGTAGGAATTCCATGTTCATCAAAGCCAATTAAGGCACGATGAGAATGAATATTTGCAGGACTGCCATTATGTGAATGTGTATGTTCTTGTTTATGATTATGTATATGTTCGCTCATAATTTATCCTTTCTTTGAATCAATATCCTCAATTATTCACGACTTATATTGCAGACCGCTACTATCGCAGCCAGGAGCCGCTTGGCAGCATCACCTGTCTGCAATCATCGTCAATTGACTAAGCATAACTAAGTCTTTATTTGTAATCCTATTACTATTCACGGTCATATAGAAGATATATGCAGATTCGTCAAGCTTGCTTGTAAGCCTGTAAGAATCCTCATATATTCCTCTATGTGGCAGTGAAAGCTGTCACTCCACCACATAAGTAAAACATAAGCAGTGTTTTTTACTGCGACATACAGCAAAGCTGGATGGTTTTACGCATGTGTGTGGAGTTGACTGTGCATAGTAACTACATAAGACTTAGTTCATGCTTAAGGCCGTGAATAATCTCGGAATATTATTTTTTCTGTATAAAGTGCTTTTCAAGATTCTCTTAGTCTTTAAAATCTTTAGAACAAAGTGGAACCTTTTTTTACAAATCATACATATCCTACTGGATATATATGATTAGTATGAATTGATTCTAACACTGACTTTTATATTTGTCAAGGATAACCAATCTGGTATTTCTATTTTTTATACATTTTACTTAAATTTATCATTTTGACAAATTATATATGTATAAATTTCATATATGCCTCACAAGCGAGGCATCACCATGAATGAAAGTTGATTGCTATGTGCTTTGCACTCCCGCAATCACCAACTGTATTCGTATTCTGGGCTATCGCCCTACATACTCATACAGTTTAGCCAGCCAAATGTCTACATTTCTTTGCAAGCAAGCTTGCACAAAATGTAGCCGTTTGTCAGGACTTTCATAGTAAGTAAAAAAGTGCCTGAACAACATCAAGCACTTAAAACAGTAATTATTATTTACCTTACATAATATACAAACCATTACGACAATTCTCTGATTATAGCCTGCTCTACTTCCTTAATAGAAATCTGTTTACTTTCTGCTATATCTGCCATATCCTCATATTCCGGTTTCCATTTCGTAATCCCATATCCATTACCTTTTTTTATTCTTACACATCCATATTCTGTTTCTATATTTTCTACATGACGTTCTAAAATATAACGGTCATACTCTAATCTCCGTACTCCCCAAGTAGTAGTATTTTTTAAAATCGTATGTGCCATTCTGTCTGCGTCAGCAGGTTTACAAATACATACAAGCTTTATCCCAGGTCGGTTTTTCTTCATTACAATTGTCTCTGTATATACATCCAAAGCCCCTGCTGTCCTTAATATCTCTGTGGCAAATGCGATTTCTTCACCTGTCATATCATCTAAATTACAGGACAATTCTACGATTTTGTCTGATAAACTTTCCGATTCTTCACCTAGAAAAGCCCTAATACAATTGGCTTGTGGAAAGTCTTTTTTGCCCATTCCATATCCAATCTTTTCTATCTTCATAGCTGGCATTCTTCCAAATCCAGTATTTAAATGCTGTAATAATGCTGCCCCTGTAGGTGTACACATCTCCCCACGGATTTCTCCTTGGTAAATAGGTGCTCCTTGCAAAAGAAATGCTGTAGCAGGAGCTGGTACTGGTAAAATTCCATGAGCACAATGCACTTCTCCAAATCCTACATTTATATCAGAAACTATAATGTTATCGACCGAAAGCCTGTCTGCAATCCAACATGTATTTAATACATCTGCAATTGCATCCTTCATACCTACCTCATGAAAATGAATGTCAGACACAGGCTTTCCATGAGCATGGCTTTCTGCTTCTGCAATCTGTTCATACACAGCTTTCGCTCTATTCTTCACAGATTCCTTTACAGGGTAACTGTCAATAATAGAATGAACTTCTGCAAGGGAAGCATGAAAATGCTTATGGTGATGTGAATGTTCCTGTTGGGAATGATGATGAGTGTGTTCATGGTTTGAGTGATGATGCTTATGATGACTATGTTCTTTTATATGTTTGTCGCAGCTTTCCTCTTCTTGTTCTCCTATCAATACCTTTATATGTGTTCCCTGTACACCACACTTTTCTACTTTCTCAGGCACAACACGGATTCCCAATTCTTCCTTGTTCATTACTTGGCAAAATGCCTCTTTTTCCTTTTCTTCAAGAAGTTCATATAATGCAGCGGTAATCATATCCCCTGCCGCTCCCATATTACATTCCAGATATAAAGTCTTACCCATCTATTCATCCATCCCTTTCATTTGATTAATCATACTGGCACTATATGCTGCACCAAATCCATTGTCTATATTCACAACCGTTACACCACTGGCACAAGAATTAAGCATGGAAAGAAGTGCAGAAAGTCCTCCAAAATTGGCTCCATATCCGACACTGGTTGGTACAGCTATAACTGGGCAGTCTGTTAATCCGCCTATTACACTGGGAAGTGCACCTTCCATACCAGCAACTACAATAATCACTCTCGCCTCCATAAGAATTTTGAAATGTGCAAGAAGTCTATGAATACCTGATACCCCGACATCATACAAGCGGGTTACCTTGTTACCAAGAACTTCCGCCGTTATAGCAGCTTCTTCGCAAACTGGCATATCACTTGTACCACCAGATGCAATTACTATATTTCCAACTAATTCTCTATCTCTATTCCAGTTGACAACACCAGTATGTGATATTTCATCATAAAATAATTCCACTTTCGTTCCAAGTTCTTTTCTTACATAACTTGCTGCCTCAGGTTTCATTCGGGAAATCAGTATGTTTTCTGCCCCATGATCCCACATACTGTTTACAATTCCGCAAATCTGTTCCGGGGTTTTGCTCTGCCCATAGATTACCTCCTGCATACCCTGTCTTACCCCTCTATGGTGATCTACTTTTGCATACCCTAACTCTTCAAATGGTTCCATTTTTAACTTCAATACTGCCTCTGAAACATCTACAGTTCCTTCCTTGACCTGTTCTAATAATGTGATAATTCCTGATTCGTTCATCTCAACCTCCATATACCCGTTAGAAAATAATTTCTGATTTTCTATATGTATTCTCCAAAACAACTTTATCAAACCATGGACTTAGTTTCTCCTCAATCTTATGCAGATTATTGTATGCATATTTCCACTGTCCTTCCTCTGTCTCCAGTGCAGCCACGCTGTCTTCATAGCGGTACATTCTTATACGAAAATTTTGAAAACCCATTTTGGAAAGTATGTCTTCTGACTTCTCAATTTTCAATAAATCTTCTTCTTCAATTCTATGTCCTGACGGAATTCTTGTGGCAAGACATGCATAAGATGGTTTCTGATAAGTAAATAACCCTGCCTCTTTAGACAGTCTGCGGACATCTGTTTTTGTAATTTTGCATATTCTTAATGGTGATAACACATTTAACTCTGCCAAAACTTTCATTCCTGGCCGATCATTTACATCATCTGATGCATTTGTTCCATCAAGAATAACTGGATAACCATCTGTTTGGGCTTGTGTTATTATTTTTTCAAATATATTTTTCTTACAATAGTAACATCTGTTTACCGGATTGCTTCTTACCTGCTCATTTTCTAAAATATTACATGCTACTATTGTCAGATCTATATCTAATTGTTCCGCCATCCTTTTTGCATCCTTAAGTTCAAATGCAGGCTGAAAGGGACTATGTATATAGTATGCCTTGACATCACATCCATAACTTTTTGCTGCATACAGAAGAAAGGCGGAGTCAGTTCCACCAGAAAAGGCAATTGCACATTTTCTATTTTCTGCAAAAAAAGTTTCTAAGTTCATCTCAATCTCCTTTCCTTTTATGGTATAGAAATGTAACTATTTAGGTAGAAACACGCATTTACTGCGTGTTTACGTAGCAAAATGTAAATTTTGATTGTTCTAAGCCCTTCGCTATAAACGAATTTTCATGGGCTTAGAACATAACTGTTCATGATTCTGAACAGTTACATAGAGACAATGGAAGTTCCAGTCCATGTGCCTCAAGTAATTTCTCATTTTGAAGGATATCCTCTGCCTTCCCATCTTGAATCACAGAACCATTATCTATCAATATAACTCTGTTACAAGTATCCATAACAAAATCCAAATCATGGGATGTAATAATCTTTAGCTTATCAAAAGAATTCATTAACTTTATCAAATTTCTTCTATTTTTCGGATCCAGTGCAGCAGAAGGCTCATCCATAATTATAATATCTGGTGTCATGGATAATATTGTAGCTATAGACACCAGCTTTTTCTCGCCGCCAGACATTTTATAAATTTGTTTATCCCGAAGACCTAAAGCACCAACCCTCTCTAGTGCATACAATGTTCTCTTTTCTACTTCCTCTTCTGGAAGTCCATAATTTCTTGGAGCAAAGGCTACATCTTCGTAGGCAGTAGACATAAAAAGCTGACTGTCAGAATCCTGAAATACATAGCCAATCATTTTTCTGATTTCGGAAAGATTCTTTTTCTTTACCAAAATGTCTTCCACTTTGATTTCACCAGTGAAATCAAGATACAAACCTACTATAAGCTTAAGAAGTGTAGACTTACCTGCTCCATTTTGCCCTATAATTCCTATAGTCTCTCCCTCATGGGCATGTAAAGTTATATCCTTTAGGACAAGAGATTTTCCATAAGAAAATGTTAGGTTTTCAATATCTATGTGTACATTCTTCATATTAATGATTAACCATACTCCTTTCATTTAAATGATACTAGGCGTTTGCGAAACGCCATAAGCCGCATAAATGCGACACATTTTTTATAACAAAATAAAACATCTCCTCACGGGTTATGGTATAATAGAATTGACCAGAAACTAACAACCAAGCCCC
>JAAVHR010000031.1 GCA_014799595.1 Clostridiales bacterium
TACTGGGCACAGGGAACCTGTGAACAGTAACAGGCGACAGCCCAGAATACGAATACAGTTGGTGATTGCGGGAGTGCGTAGCATGTAGCAATCAACTTTCATTCATGGTGGTGCCTCGCTTGCGAGGCATGAGTGTTTTATAGGACAAAAATTTCTATAAAGAAAAAACTATGACACTCTGTTGTCATATATGCTGTGTTATACTGGTAAAAAAAGGAGGTGGCTATATGATTAGTCCATACGAAAAATGTCCCATATATGAAAATGAAAACTATCTTTTAAGGTTTATTGAAGTTTCTGATGTGTCTGATTTGCTTTCTGTGTATTCTGACGAAAAGGCTGTACCTTTCTTCAATAGTGATAATTGTAATGGCAATTTCCACTGTACATTATTAGAACATGTACAGGGAATGATAGAAGCATGGCAATGGGAATATAAACAAAAAGGATTTGTACGTTGGTCAATTATTGACAAAAAAATTCAGCATGCAATAGGAACCATTGAACTATTTAATCGTCATGCGGATGATTATTTTAATGATTGTGGCATACTACGATTGGATTTAAGGAGTGATTATGAGCAAACCGAACATATCTTTGAAATACTGTCTCTTATCATTCCATCAACATTTGAACTATTTAACTGTCAGATGATTGCAACAAAGGTTCCCCCTTTTGCTTCTAATCGTAAATTGGCAGTAGAACAATTAGGTTTTACCGCTTCTATGGAAAAGTTGATAGGTGGGCATGATGGGAAGACTTACACAGATTACTATGTCTTGAAAAAATAATATACGAGGAAATATATTATCTACAGTCTCAAACAGAAAGAATTAGTCAAATATTTGCAGATGATTGACCTGTTAAGAATATTATTTCACCACTTTTCTAAAAGGGAGTCCGAATAAAATTTTAGTGTAGTGGTTTTCTTAAATATCAAACTGTTGTTAGCATCAATACCGGATATACAGAAAAAGGCTGGTTTTTCCCTACCTTCTATGATATACTGAAAGTAGAACAGGAGGATTTTCAGTTTGGAAATTGAAGATAAAAAACAATGGCATCCAGCATTTTGTGCTGCCATAGAATTAGAGTTTAGAGAAGATAAAGAAGCACTGCAATATGAACGGGAACATAATCTAAGTAAGAAACCTTTACAGATTGATTTGCTTGTGATAAAAAAAGAACCAAATAAAAAGTTAAAAAATGAAATTGGTGATTTCTTTTTAGGGCATAATATCATGGAATACAAGTCACCAGGGGATAATCTTAATATTGATGATTTATATAAAGTATTAGGTTATGCCTGCATTTACAAATCCGAAACAGGAGGACTGAATGAGATTTTAGATACAGATATTACGGTTTCACTTATAAGAGAAAATAAACCAAGGAAACTTTTCGACCAACTATCTGCAAAGTATAAAATGGAAGAGAAAGCCAGTGGTATTTATCGTGTAAATGGAATGTTGTTTCCCTTACAGATAATAGTAACAAAAAAACTTGATCAGAAGTTGCATGCATGGTTGCATTCCCTCACACGTTCCATGAAATACACCAGTGCTGAAAATCTTCTCCACAATTGTGAAAGTTTAGAAAATACAATGGACAAGAAAAATGCTGGTGTGGTGATAGACTTTGTATCAAATGTAAATGAATCTTTATTTTTACAGATTTTAGAGGAGGATGAGCATATGACAGATGCATTAAAAACATTAATAGAACCTGAATTAATAAATCTGCGTTTAATNATTAACAATAAAGATGCTGAGATTGCTGACAATAAAGCTAAACTTGCTGATAAAGATGCTGAAATTGCCAATAAAAATGCTGAAATTGCTAAATTAAAACAGCAACTATTAGAAGCTACCCAACAACATAACAAATCTTAATTAGGATAGCCGTTCAACCATGCAGGAATACTTTCAAATTCCTGGAATAATTGTAAGACAAAACCTGTGTAACTGACAATAAATTTTAGTAGTAACTGTTCATATTTCAGAACAGTTACTATTTTTTTATTTCAAAGTACATTACTTTCCATATATTCACTCTTTTTAGGCAGAACCTTGCACTCTGCTGCAAGGTTCGTAAAGCACCAAGTGCTACTTTTGCACTTGTGTGCATCCTCGTTTACAAAACACTCATGGGAATATATTTATGGTGATGCCACAGTCCTCAAGGCATGAGTGTTTTGTAACCATTGACATTACAACAAGTACAAAGTAAAATAAAAAGTACCTATTTATGATTAAAAACGGTTACACAAACAGAAAGGTGAAAGATTATATGCAAATTTCAAGTCGTTTTACATTGGCAATTCATATTTTTGCCTGCATAGATACTTTTGGAAATGAGTATAAAGTAACAAGTGATTTTCTTTCTAGAAGTACTAACGTAAATCCTGTTATTATAAGAAAAATCTTAGGTCAGTTAAAGGGAGCAGGTTTAATTGAGGTGGCACGGGGAACTGGTGGCACTACTATTACTAAACCATTAAAGGAGATTACTTTTTTAGATGTATACCATGCTGTGGAATGTATTGAAAATGGAAATTTATTTCATTTTCACGATAATCCAAATACTAACTGCCCTGTANGTAGAAATATTCATCACGTTTTAGATGACAAGCTTCTTCGTGTACAATCATCTATGGAAAAAGAGCTTGCCTCTATTACATTGGAAGATTTGAAGCAGGATATGGAAAAATATTTACATGATGAAATTTAAGAAAAATTGTAACTATTCAGGTAGAAACACACATTTACTGCGTGATTGTAATAAAAATGAAAGTATTAAGGATATTAATCTATAGTACCTTGATTTTTTAATTTTTAGTTGTAACTATTGACATTACATCTAAGCAGTGATATAGTAACAGTACAAGATGTAACAACAAATATTACAACAAAAAATGAAGTTTTAGGAGGTAATTATTATGAAATTAGCAGTAGTATGTGCAAATGGAAAAGCAGGAAAACTTATAACAAAAGAGGCAGTTGATAGAGGACTTGATGTAACAGCTATCATAAGAGGCGACAACCAGTCACCTGCTCCAAAGTCCATAAGCAAGGATGTTCTTGATATTAAAGCCGAGGATCTGGCAGATTTTGATGTTGTCGTTGATGCATTTGGTGCATGGACAGAGGAAGTGCTCCCACTTCACAGTACTTCTCTCAAAGTATTGTGTGATGCTCTGTCTGGTACAGATACAAGATTGGTAGTAGTCGGGGGTGCCGGAAGCCTTTATGTAAATCCTGAACACACTGCATGTGTGGCTGATGGTCCTGATTTCCCTGATGTGTTTAAACCCCTTGCATCAGCAATGGCAAAAGCATTGGGAGAACTTCGTAAGAGAACAGATGTAAAATGGACCTACATTAGTCCTGCTGCTGACTTTCAGGCAGAGGGCGAACGCACTGGCAAATATATTCTTGCAGGTGAAGAGTTCACTTTAAATGATAAAGGCGAAAGCATCATCAGTTATGCCGATTACGCAATTGCTTTAGTGGATGAAGTTACGAAGGGTAATCACATTCAGGAGAGAATTTCTGTAGTTAGAAAGTAAATAAATGGTACACGAGAACAGCAATTTTTCACTTATCCGTTTGAACCTAACAGAAGCTGTTGTTCCTGAAAGCCTTGGAAATAGGGCAATCGGCATAGATACAGATATATCAAAAGCAGTATCTAATTTATGTGCAGAATTTCGCAACCATTGAGAGAAGTTTCCATAAAAAAGGAGGATTGTGCTATGACACATAGTGAGAAAAGACTATATCTGATTAAAGAATTATTATCCGAACTGCCCCAATATAGAAATACGGAAATCCCAGATAATGTTGATGAACAGAAAAGACTTTTAAGAAGCCTTATGAACATTCGCCCTCCTCACCCAATAGAAACAAAATTTCTCAAAATACAGGACGAATATCTGGGTGAGGAAGTCATAGAAAAAGGAATTACAGACAGTGCTACTTTACCTGTATCCCCTGTTAATAACCGTCTTATTCTCTGGCGTGGTGACATTACCACATTAAAAGTTGATGCAATTGTAAATGCGGCGAATAGTGCTTTAAGGGGCTGTTTCGTGCCCTGTCATTCCTGTGTGGATAACATTATTCACAGTGTTAGTGGTATACAACTTCGTTTGGCTTGTGATGAGATTATGACAAAACAGGGATATGATGAACCGACAGGCAAAGCCAAAATTACACCTGCATTTAATCTGCCATGTAATTATGTGCTTCATACTGTCGGACCAATCGTATTAGGGCAGCTTACCAAAAATCATTGCAGGCAATTAGCTGATTGCTACCAATCCTGTCTGAAACTTGCTTCAGACAGGAAATTAAAAAGTATTGCCTTCTGCTGTATTTCCACAGGGGAATTTCGCTTTCCGCAGGAAAAGGCTGCTGAAATCGCAATAAAAACAGTATCGGATTATTTACAGACAGATATCCAGATTGAAAAGGTGGTATTTAATGTTTTCAAGCAGGAAGATTATGACATCTACAAAGGATTACTGACATAAGGACTTATAGCTAAAGATTAGATAGGGCTAAAGTGTGCCTTGGAAGTAACACAAAAATTTACAAATAACTCTTAATCTGATAAAACAAGGTATTAGATTGCTTGATGATAATTGCTGATAGATGACGCTTGGCAGCTACTACTTTTAACAATATCTCTCTATCAATTGTTTTTTTGCCTTATTATAGCATTCGATAATCTTCTTATCATCTGCATAAAATTCTATATCTGAGTCGTACAACGGCTCTTTACCATCAACAGTCCTATCATAATCTCTGTTAAGATTATAACATCCAAACCACATATTTTCTGTTTCTGTATATACCTTTTTTTCAGAATATGCATTGGTAGCTGCTTCCTCCCCAAATATCAAATATTCACAACCTTCTTGCATAAAAGAACGGGAAATACCTGTTAATAGTATATCTTCCTCTCTATCCTGCAAGGTACAGCACAAACCATTCTGTAACCATATCGTACTATATGTACAATTTCCCTTAATTACACTTTCTACTTTTGCTTCCTGCAAAATCAGATGACTATTTATATAAAGATTTCCTGTAGGGGTTACCTTTAGTACATTCTCACAACTTTCTGCACCATCTAATTGATTCTGGCAAAATGAAGAAAAAAATTCTTCATCCCAGCTATCTATTGTTTCTACATAATCCATTTTAATATTTAGTTTCTGTAATTCTTCTAATGTCATTTCATTTTTTACTTTAGATTCCCGAAATGCAAATGTTCTAAGTAACACAGCACCACCAAATACAATGCTGCATATAATACCGGCTGTCCATATCAGTCTCTTCTTCATACTCCACTAATCCCTTTCTGCTATTTAGGTGTAATTTTCCCTTCTATAATTTGATATATCTCATCACATAAAATCTCAATATCTTCTGCATTATGGCTAGCCAGACAGATAATTGCTCCCCGCTTTTTTTCCTCTTTGATAATCTGGCGAATCTGCTCAACCCCCTCTGTATCTAATGCATTGGTTGGTTCGTCTAGCAACAGCAAGTCTGGCTTTTCCATAATTGCTTGTGCTAAAGTAATACGTTGCTTCATTCCTAATGAATATTTTTTTATTTTTCTCTTATCCTTTGGATTTAGTCCAACTCTCTCAATAGTTTCCTTAATCTGCGTTTTGCTTATTTTTTTATGAATGGATGCTAAAAATTCCAGATTTTCAAAACCAGAAAATTCTGGATACATCCCTGCATTCTCAATTATAATTCCTATGGAAATTGGTACCTTCTCTCCAAATTCCACTTCTTGTCCATTATATAAAATACTTCCTCCACTACTTTTTACCAACCCTGCAATCATACGGAAAAGCATAGTTTTTCCTGAGCCGTTTTTCCCCNCAAAACCATAAATTTTCCCNTNCNNCATAAAAAGTGACACATCTTTTAATATAGAAATTTCTTCAATCTCCTTTGATAATCCCTTTATTTCTATTGTATTTCCCATCTTTTACCCTATCCTTTCAAGTCTCAACCCTGACATTGATACCAATTTCCCGCTTTTTTATAATTTTCCATAAAAGAACGGATATCAATATACATAAAATAATATAATATCCTATTCCCCATAAAACATAAATATCACTAAAATTCCAGCTTACAAAAATATTAGACATAGGATTTATACAATGTAATATCTGTGCTATGTTTTTATTTGGCAGCTTTTGAATCATCAATGCAGCAATTGTACTAATAGCAAGTCCCGAATAATATATAACAAAACCTATAGTGGTTCCCTGATACATCACGAATATATTTAGGCAAATAGTACCAAAATATAAAAATAACAGCAACATAATATAAGTACAAAGAATTAACGTAATATCTTTGCTTGTAATTGGATAGCCTGATTCCCTTATACCACAATACACATAAAGCAACAAAGTAAGAAACACACCTATGATACTATAAGCTGCAGTTCCCAGAAGTTTTTTCTTATACCAGCTCGCCCGGCTGGTATAACGGGTAAATATATATTCCCCATTTGCAAAAAAATCCTGCACAATATAGTCAGCAAATAATATACTAAAATATATCAAAGGAAATAATCCAAATACGGATTGTGTAAAATTAAGTTTCTCCATTTGGAAACTCCCCCCAAATAAATGCGACAGAAATACTTCTCCTACTGTATCCTCTATATAATATCCATCTAAGAAAAATACAAGTTCATAACGAAATAATAATATAATGGGCAGGATACAAAAAATATACTTATACTTTTTTTTAAATAATATCATGTAATTTATTCCTCATTCCCTTTACAGCATCTTCTTACCACTATAATGCTTACCACAACTTCAATAACCAGAAAGGCAAAAAATATGCTATATTTTCTCCCTTCCTGAAAGAAACCATTGCACATATATCCTACAAAATCAAGATATACACAGAATTTGTCTATTTTTATCGTTTCTTCCGATAAATTGCCCAAAACATGATAAACCTGAAATAATAAAAAATTAATCACCAATACAGAAATTCTGTTTCTTTGAACTAAAATAGAAATAGCATAAACAAGCATACCCATAATCCCTGCTGCTATTCCAATTATACATACATAAATGAAATTGTAGACTTGTGGGTGTGCAATAGCAACCGATTTCAAAAACCATCCATTTCCTGTTCCGGCTCCCGTAATCGCTGCACTCCAGTTCCAATCGTATGCATATCTTGTGGCTATGTAACTGTTCCCTGTTATCGGAAATAAAATGCCATTTAGCATTACATTTATTAGAAAAGGTACAAAAAAAACCATTGCAGATCCAATAAAACAGGCTAACAGCTGCCCATAAAAATATCCCTTTCGGTTACCTCTGGTCTGTAAATATAAATTCACACCTGCTTTCTTCTCATCCAAATAGGAAAAACCAAAAGGTAAAGTAATCAAAAACGGAAACAATGCCATTATATAGTTCCACTGCATTGAATCTCCATTTCCTATATACAGGCTATCTGCTGATGGCAATGCATACTCATAATATCCCCAATATTTTATAACATAGTAAAATGGCATGCCAATGCCTAACAATAATAATCCCCAGAAAACAAATTGAAATGATTTTCTTTTCCACATCAACCGCAAATTATACTCTAAATACGTTCTTACCACGATTTCACCTATCTTTCTGAAAAAGCAGAAGTACAAAATATTACCTTTGCACTTCTACTTTATATTTTAGCTGTTCTAATCCTAAATTTTATAACTCTGTATCTGATTAATTATAATTCTATGATTTGAAATCCTGAATTGCCCCTGTTACTTTGCAGCTGGTATATCCCAGATTTCCTGCGGCTTCAATATGTAAACCTGTAGTAGTCTTTTCTTTGCTGTAAAGTGCAATCTTCGTATAATTTATTGATTTATTCACAATTGTTACATCTGAACACATTACTTTCTTTTTATCTACAATCTTCCATACCCGCCATCTGGTTTTCTTCCAGTTCGGCTTATCGTTTCCCTCTTCATCAACCATTCTATTGACTTTTACAGAGATACTGCTTCCTGCATTAACCTTTTTTCCTGATACAAAATTTCTGAAACCTAATTCATATCCTGGTATCAGTTCATTTGTAAACAATGTGTCATTCTCATACTGTGTTACAGCTGCCTGTGCCATTGTTCCAATTGTTAACATTCCCACCAAAGACGCCATTATAATTTTTGTGGCTTTTGTTGTTTTTGCAAATCTTTTTTTCATAAATACTCCTTTCAATACATTGTGTTGAGTATAACTTTCTCTAACAATATGTTGTTTTTTAATCTTAACACTTTTCATTATTTATGTCAATTATATTTTTATTCATTTAATACTATATTCTAATTAATGTTATTTATATATAATAGTAAAAAGGCACTGCATTATACACACAACACCTTTTTATCAATCTGTATTCTTAATAATGATACTTTCTCCTCATACCCAACAAAAACAAAACTGTTACAATTGCAGCCATCAATTCAGCAGCAACAATAGAAAACCATATTCCATTGATTCCCCAAACCAGCGGAAAAATCAATACTGCTGCAACTTGAAACACCAAAGTCCGCAAAAATGAAATTAATGCTGACACAAAGCCATTGTTAAGGGCAGTAAAGAAAGATGAGCCATAAATTGCAATCCCTGCAAAAAGAAAAGAAAAAGAAAAAATAACAAAACTGTGTAAAGTCAAGTCCAAAAGTTCCGAATCATATCCAACAAAAATTATAGCAAGAGGTTTTGCCAGGCTTTCGGCGGCAATCAGCATTACCAGAGAAAATATACTAATAATAATAAGGCTCTTTTTTAGCAGGCTTTTCAATTCATTATGATTTTCTGCACCATAGTGATATCCAATAACAGGTGCAGTGCCTACAGAATAACCAATAAAAGCAGCCAGAAATACCAAATTGACATACATCAATACACCATAAGCTGCAACACCATCCTGCCCTGCATATCTCATTAGCTGACCATTGTAGAGCATACTTACAATGGACATGGAAATATTTGACATAAGTTCTGAAGAACCATTGGTACAAGCTTTTAATAAAGCCTTACCTTCAAATTTTGTTTTTGTCAACCGCAAGAGACTGGAATTGGGGCGAAAAAAATAAACCAACGGAATAATTCCACCTACACATTGACTGATAGCGGTCGCTGCAGCCGCACCTGGAAGTCCAAGAGAAAATACTGCTACCAAGAGAGCATCCAGCACCATATTAGTTACACCAGCTACAACAGTAACTATAAGTCCCATTTGTGGTTTTCCTGCCGTCACAAAAAAACTCTGAAATTCATATTGTAATATAAACGCTGGAAGTGCAAGAAGAATAATCCTTCCATAAGTAACACAATCCTCTAACATTGTACCTTCTGCTCCCAGGAAAGCAGCAACAGAACGAAGAAAGAAAATACCTAACACAGCAATAATAATTCCCAAAACCGCTGACACATACACAAACAAAGAAAATAATCTCTTTGCCTTATCATCATTCCCTTCGCCCATTGTTTTAGCAATTAATGCACTACCTCCTGTACCAAACATAAAACCCACAGCACCAAGAATCATCAAAAAGGGCATAATGAAATTGACAGCAGCAAAAGATGTCTTACCAACATAGTTTGAAACAAAAAATCCATCCACTACACCATAAATAGAAGTAAATATCATCATGATAATAGATGGTAATGTAAAATGAAGCAGCTTTTTATATGTGAACCGGTCAGATAACTGAATATTCATTTTTTCTCTCCTTTTCCATACCACCGTTTTACAAAATCTGCAATAGCTGGTGTTAACTCCTTCATATTCCAATCGGTTGTGTTAACAACAAGATGATAACTGCCAAGTTCCCCCCATTTGCTATTGGTAATTAACTCACGTGTATTTGCACGATTTTTATCAATACGGCGGATATTTTGTATAATTTCTTTTTTGGACAGCCTTTCATCTGCGGATGCACGTTCTATACACCGCTGGATTTTAGCTTCCATATCAGCACAGACAAAAATATGGAAAGGCTGCTCATTTTTCAAAATAACATCTGCATTACGACCAACGATAACACAATCTCTTTTTGCTTTTGCAATATTCTCAATAACATGTTTCTGCTCTAAAAGCAGATTGGTTTGTGTAGATTGTAGAATAGCAGCACTGGAAAAAGAACGGCGAAAGGTTAATGGAACACTCTGCCAAACACGATTATCCAATGTCTTTTCTACATAACCTTCATTAAGTCCCTGCCTTTGTGCTATGGCAGTAATAATCTCTTTGTCATAATAATCAAAATCAAGTTCATCGGCAAGCCGTTTTCCAAGTTCTCGTCCACCACTGCCAAACTCACGGCTAATTGTAATTATTTTCATTGTCATATCTCCTTTATCTTATTTTTGAAGGAAGAAAGATACCTTTCTGTGAGTGCAAAGTAACTTCTTCGCTCCTCTTCTGTCCAAGATGCAAAAATATCATTTTCAATTTTTATTACTTTAAGAACAGTATTTTTCACTAATAGTTTGCCTTTTTCTGTAAGATATATCCTTTTCTTCCTGCCAGAAAATGTCTCCAAATACACAATTTCTTCACTTTCCAGTTTGCGGAGTGCAGAGTTGATGGTCTGCTTACTGATACCTGACAATTTGGTAATATCACTTAAGAGACATTCCTCTCCATTATTACATACAGTATATAGAATCAACATTGCACTATCTGATAAACCAAGTTTCAATGCCACTTCATGATAAGCAGCATCAATTTCATTGGTTAAATAATTAAATCGCTTCAACTCATCTTCTAAATAGTTTGTCATAAATCACCTCTATAAGTACGAAATCATACCAAGGATTATAGTACGATTTCATACTTATGTCAAGATAAAGTTGAATAAAAAAAGATAAAGTGATACAATACATATATGTAACTTTTATACTATACATAGGCATTTGCGAAACTCAATTTACTCATAGAGTTTTTGTCCAATGTTCACATATCAACGCAAGGCACGTTTCCACTGCTCTCAACCGTAACGGTACATAAGGTGCTAATGTATGACTTAGAAGTATTGTCTCCATCCTTTGATATCCTTAATTTTGTGGAAGAATATGAAGGTGAGGAAATAGATACAGAAAGTTTTGATCCCATTGAACCAGCATTAGATTATTTCAAAGAACTGCCAATACCAAAAAGCTTAGCTGAAAAAGTGGAAGAAATCAGCATGGATGGCGGAAATGAAATTTTCCTGAATATCATTCCTCAATGGGATGGAGAAGATGAGTTTTTTGATTTATCCGATGTATCAGAAAGGGAACTAGCTCAGTTTCCTAACCTAAAGAAAGCAGTTATTATGAGTAACGAGTATGATAAAGTTTCTGAAATATTTATTCGTGCAGGCATAGAAGTGGAGGAATTATAGTATAGTAAAAAAAGAGAGACAACTAATCCCTATTGGCTTAGTTGTCTCTCTTTTTCTGTATAAACACATTGTAACTGTTCAGTCTAAAAATCTATAAATTTCTATTGGCGATGCTGCAAAATTTTCTGCCCCTTGTTTCATTAAATATGCCCTGTCACGAAATCCCCATTCCACACATATCATCTTTATTCCAGCATTTTTTGCAGTCTCAATATCCACTTCAGAATCTCCCACATACACCGCATTTTCCTTGTTTATTTGCAGCTTATCAAGGACTTCCAGAACACTATCGGGATATGGCTTTCTCCGAATTCCTTTCCGTTCTCCCACTACATATTCAAACTTTCCTGAAAAATATGTTTCACATAACTCTTGCACTGCAAAGTCTGCCTTATTGGATACCACTGCCAAATGGTATTTTTTATTTTGAAGCTCACCAAGCAGCTCTAAAATTCCATCATAAGGTCTTGTTTTATCTGCACAATGTTTTTCATAATGTTCTTTAAAATCCGCAAATACCTTATCTACTATGGTATCTTTACATCCTTCTGGTACTGCACGATCTATTAGTTTTTTAATGCCATTGCCCACAAAACTTCTGACCTCCTCCATTGTCCTTTGGGGAAGCTGATTGGCAACAAGAGCATAATTTGTGCTGTCTGCAAGATCTTCTAAAGTATTTAATATTGTTCCGTCCAAATCAAATATAATTAATTCTGTTTTCATTTTAGTCTCCATATATATTTAATCGTAACTGTTCAGAACCATGAACAGTTACATTTAATCATCAATTGACCAATTAAACTTGTCTAATCCCAGTTACTTATTCATATAATTCTTTTCTTAGTTTTTCACCAATCTCAGCCATTTCTTTCATCTCTTCCTCATCTACCATTTCACTCAAATCATAATCAAGTGGTGCAGCGGAAAAATCTTTGAGAGCCTTATTGATAAGCTGATGCTCCTCTGGTGTGGCTGTGATACGAATCATGTCGTTTTCAAGGTCTTCCTCTTCACATAACTCGCACAAATCAACACTTCCACTAACCTTACACTCCAACAGTAAGGCAGAGATGTTCATAATAAGGTCAATTGCATAGTAGAATTCCATATATGGTTCATCATAATCTGACTCTACATTTGCCAAAACAACTGTCAAAGGTTCCTCGTGTTGACGAAAATCACCATTTAGTTTGTCCAATCCGATATCGGAAAATATCTCCTCTAAAAAAATCTCTTCTTTTTGTTTTTCTTTTAAATATTCCAAAAATGTCAAACTGTCATCTGTACCAAAGATGTAACCCGAATCCAAATATTTTGTAATATACATATATATTCCTCCATTCTAGTCTTCTATTATGTACTCTTTTATTCGCAAAAAACTAACAATTTTCCCTATTCTACCACATGTATTTGGATTATTCAACTATTTACAGAATTCCATTCGTCTGATATTATGTGTTACGTTACTGCTCACTCACAAGCTTAACACTTGCTACCAAGCTATGTGCCAAGAATGTAAAACAAACAAGAATCCAGCCTTTCGCTGAAGGCGAATTATAATAGGCTGGATTCCGGGTTTCTTCCTAGTCCAAATCGTCGTTCAGTAATGGATTGATTTCAAACATATTCACAATCTTTTGCTCTTGGTCAAAGGATATCTTGACCAAATCTCCATTCTCTGTTTCGCAATGAAATAAAACAGATGGTCTATTTATCGGCATCATCTTCTGCATTACCCCATAACATTTTTCTACTTTTCCTAATTGCAATTTTTCCTGAATAAATGTTTTTGCCAAAGGATAGTAAATATCTTCTGCCGATTCTAACTCTTGGCTATAAGTTTTCAGTTGGCTGTTTTCAACATAACAAAAATCACTATATGCAAGTACCTCACCTGTGACGGCATTTAATTTCACCGTGTAGTCATGCTCATGCTCTGCATCTTCTGAATCATTAATAAAGTAAATATAATAGTATCGGATTCCATAATACTTTCTATTGTCTATCACACTTTTATCAATAATTTCATTTATAAAAGTATTTTTTTCAAAAGAAATCTGAATTGTTGTTGTATTTGAAACATCATTTTTTCCATAATCCAGTAAAGTATCCCTCGCAATGAGTATCGCATCACCAATACTCAAATCGCTCTCTTTTTCCTCTATGCCATCTTTTGTATACCAAATGTTGTACCCATTCCAGAGAATCTGGTGTCCCCATTCATCCTCTTCTTCATACTTTGCACTCTCGGGAATATAAATTCCTTTTCCTTCTAGCAATACCTTTGGTTCTGTTTCTTTTTCAACATCCGCTCTTATGGCTGTTCCCGAAACACTCTCTCCTGTATGCGGCACTTTTCTTTCTATTGTGCTAACCTGCCTGCTTGCCTGTACTTGTGACATTTGATATTGCAATGCTCCTGTACCAACACTAACGAGTGCTCCAGCTGCCAAAAGAATTCCTAAAGTTGTTTTTTTCTTTACCATTTTTGGTTCCCCTTTCTTCTACACTCCAAATATACATTTGCCTTTGTTTACGACATACTTATCATATGTAAGAGTTCAGCCGGGTTCATTCATAAAGTGCCAGAATAGTAACTGTTCATGGTTCTGAACAGTTACGTTTAAGTCCATATACTTTTCCCCGGCTGAACTGTTACTATCATATCATGGCAGTATAACGTTTCTGTCTTCAACTGGTAAACAAACAGGAAACAAATGTAAAATTTTGTGCAAACTATTTTTATATGGCAATCATTAAAACTGCACCACCACTGTTGTTCCTTTTCCTGTTTCAGAAAAAAATGTCATTGTCCCTTCATGTGCCTGCACTATCTGCTGACACAAAGATAAACCAAGTCCGCTTCGTCCTTCTGCTCTCCCTCTTGCCTTATCCGCACGGTAAAATGGCTCTGTAATTCTATCCATTTGTTCCTTTGTCATACCACATCCATTGTCCTGTACACAGATTTTTGTTTCTGTTTCCGTTCCGGTTACTGTTATGGAAACAGTTCCTGTGTCTCCACAGGCAAAGATACTGTTACTGACCAGATTAAAAAGCAGACTTTGAAGCAGCAATTCATTTCCATATAAATCTTCCACTTGGCTATGGCACAAAAGCTGCACACCTGCATCCTTGCAATGCTTCTGTGTCTGCCTCTGCAAAACCGAAAACAGCCTTGCCACAACTATTTTCTTTTTTTCAATGCTGCTTGTACGAAGTTTCGCCATATCCAAAAGCGTATAAGACAGATGAAGCAAGCGGTCACTTTCCTCCATAATAATACCCATGCATTCCAACATTTCATCATATGGCACATTCCCTTTTTCTACATATTCTGCATAACCATAAATGCTCGTAAGTGGACTTTTTAATTCATGGGCAAAGTTATCTGCAAACTGTTGTTTTGCCTTTGCTTCGCCCTGTATATGAAGCATATCCATCTGAATGTGTTCTGCCATTTCATTAAAATGCTCCCCAAGGGTAGCAATATCATCCGTTCCCTTTGGATGTACACGGCTATCCAGATTTCCTCCTGCCATATCGTCTACAGCTTTTGTCAATAGCCGGATAGGATGCATCATTCTACGAAGCACAAAAAATAACAGTACTGCAAGCCCTAAGGAAAATGCTACACTGATGATGATATACTGCTTTTCTAATGCCCCCCAAGTATCCTGAAGTTTTTTCAGTGGCTTTTCGTATCGAATGTAATAAATTTTTTCACCTTCATATAAAGTCCCCTCAACCTGTATCTGTTTTACCCCATTTTCAGTACATATCACCATCCGATATTCATCCACTTCCCCTGCTGCCTGTTCAGGCACTTTTTCCTGTTCCAGTCTTTCTGGATAAATATAGCTTTTGCTATCCCATACAGTTAGTACACTCTTCTGTTTTGTATAATAATTTTCATAAACTTCCAACACGCTCTTCATTTGTGACAGCTTCAATCTACCCTGTTTTTCTAACTCAGTAAAATTTCTACAAATTCCTTCTGTCAGCATATGAAATTCCGTTTCTGCCTGCTGCTGCTCCAAGATAATATTCTTATTGTAGGTCATATGGAACACCAAATAGATTCCGCAGTTTAACAGCACCACAAATATACCGATTGTAATCAAATATATCTTCTGCCATAATTTCATCCATGCCACCTTTTATCCCTCTAAACGATATCCCAGCTTCGTAATCGTTTTGATTTCCTTTTCCAATCCAAGCTTTTTTCGAAGCCTTTGCACATGCACATCTACAGTTTTTGTTTCCCCCTCATAATCATACCCCCAAGCAGCTTCCAGCAATTTTTCCCTTGATAGTGCGATGTTCCTGTTTCGAATAAATACCTCTAATAAATTATACTCTTGTGGTGCTAATACAATTTCTTTTCCATCCAGTGTTACGTTTCTCTTTTTTACATCCACCCTGATTCTTCCAACCGAAATAATTTCCTCTTTCTGGATGCGGCGAAGAACCACATTTACTCTGGCGATTAGCTCTAGCATCTCAAAAGGCTTTACAATATAATCTTCCGCACCAAGGGAAAGTCCATTCAGCTTATCCTCCAATTGCCCTTTTGCAGTCACAAAAATCACTGGTGTATCCTCCACCAGCTTAATCAAGTCAAACCCGGAAATTTCAGGCAACATGACATCTAATAAAACCAAATCAAAATGCTCTTTTTTAAAAGTGCAAAGTCCTTCCTGCCCATCATAACAGCAACAACCATCATGCCCGACTAGTTTTAAATTACGTCGTATCAAATCGCTAATATGCCTGTCATCTTCTATGATTAAAATTTTTGCCATTGTTTTTCCTCACTTTCCTAAGCGTATACTTTCTCTTTTGTTACTGTTCCCACCTACAGTGAACAGTAACTCTCTTTTCACTGTATTATGCCAAAAGAAAGTAACGAATCAGTAAACAAATATTTCCCCCAATATTTCTCAACCATCTCTACATTATAGCCATCCTCCCCACGCCAATATTCAGCATAAATCCAATCTGACTTACCTCTTATAGGTCTATCATAGGACATAGGTTTCAACACTTCTATACAAGCTAAAATTTCTATAATTGTAGATCTTTCATTCTTGTTGGATTTGAGATTAGGGATATCTTTCAGTTTATCACGCAATGTACCTGGATAATCTTCTGGATTGCAGGAACAAATAACACTTAATATACTTTTTAATATCTCAATATCCATCTTCGCAGGCTCTGGAATCTGCTCTTTTATAAACTGCTCTAAATCAAAGAGTGTATAAAGTAACTCACCATGTCTGGTGCCTCCCCATTTGATACGCTCAAAATTTAGCACATTCAAATCCTCATTTACATAACACTCCCCCAACTCATACGCTCCACATTTTTTACAAACCTCACAAGAGTAACTTGTATTCACAATCTCACCATCCATATTATAGGAATGTCCAGATTCAACGGGCGTATATTTATGAGGAATAAGATGTTTTGCAGTATAATATGAGGCTATCCCGGAACGCCAGTCAAGCCGGCGTGTTGATAAGCTGCTTAGAAATGCTTTCGTCACTTGTTCTGATGTAATAGTGTTTACAATTTCAATAATCCTATTGACACAATCATCATGTGAAATGGTCAAAGGATCGAACATCAGCCCCTTTTCTTTGGCGTATGCAAAATCGTCAGGGTCAGTAAAATGGTCTTCTTTCCATCCCTTGCTTGACCAATACGTTTTAAATAATATATCTTTTGCTTTTTTATCCATATAGATTATCCCCCTGTTGAATAGTATCCTTGAATAACACTTTCATAATAATTTTGAAAATATAGATGCACCTATTACTGTCAATATACCTGCTACGGCTATTGATAAACTACTCATTGCTCCTTCAATTTCTCCCATCTCCATAGCTTTGGCAGTTCCTATAGCATGAGAAGATGAACCTATTGCCACTCCCTTCGCAATAGGTTCTGTTATCCGGAACAATTTACACACTGGTTCTGCCAAAATATTTCCCAACACTCCTGTAATTACAATTACTGCAACCGTGATGGTAACATATCCTCCCAGTTCCTCTGAAACTCCCATTCCAATTGCTGTTGTAATAGATTTGGGAAGCAATGTGACATACTCTTTATGAGACAATCCCATAAGAAGAGATAACAGGAAAACTGTCAACAAACTTGCTAATACTCCTGAAGTAATCCCAATAATTACTGCCTTTAAATTCTTTTTTAAAAGAGTAAGCTGCTCATATAATGGGATTGCCAAGCACACAGTAGCAGGAGTCAAAAACCAGCTTATATATTTTGCTCCCTCATAATAAATATCATAATCTACCTTACCTGCCACAAGTACAAGAATTGTTACAACAACAGAAACCAGCAAAGGATTTAAAATTGCAATATCAAATTTTTTTCTTAAATACACTCCTAACATATAGGCAAGCAAACTAACCACAACTCCTGTGTATACTGATGTTGTAAAAAAATCATTCATTTTCTGTAAATCCTCCTTGTTTACTATGTTTGATAACAAACTGGGTTACACGGCCTCCAAATGCCATTACCATTACTAAAGAAACTATGGTAATTACACTAACCGGAACCAGCACCGGCTTTAACACTCCCCAGGAAGACATCAGACCTACACCTGCAGGTATAAACATAATTGGCATAATTTCAATCAAAAATTTTCCAGCATCCTTTATATCCTCTAACTTTAATATACCAGCAAACAACAACAGAAATAATAAAACCATCCCATAAATGCTAGCTGGAATGGGCAATGGTAAAATGATATTGAGTACCTCTCCAATAAAAGAAATAATCAAAATAATAAAAAATTGTTTTAAATATTTCATGAATAATTACCTCTTTCAAATTGATTCTGCTTTTTAATATCAGTTGTAACTGTTCACAACCCCTCATTCGGATTTTTCCATAATATACATAATATCTAATAATTTCCCACAATGGCTGGTAAAAATCCTCATGTGGACATCAGTCCAATAAAAGTGAGTATACAAATTGCATAAATAAATTTATTTATGCAATTTGTATATCATTTTTGCAGGTTCTGAATAGTTACTATCAGTTTATAAAATTTCTTTTATAATTACAAGTGCTATAAAAATAACATTTTTGTGTATAGTGTATATATTGTTACTGTTTGCACTGTAGGTGTGAACAGTAACTATATATTAAGGTTTATTATACCCTTATACAAACTCTATTTATTCATGTCCTATATTTCACAACTAAGGCTTTGCATAAATTTCTAATAAATATTATAATGAATTAGAACCTTGCAGCAGAGTGCAAGGTTCTGCCTAAAAAGAGTGAATATATAGAAATATGTACATAAGGTGGTAAATAGAGGAGATTATTATGAAAGCTAAAAAGAAAAATAAAAACAGAAAAACCACACTAATGACCATAGCTATTATTGTAATTGGTGCGGTTTCCATGGGTTACATCAAATTATTGGACTGGACTGTTTCTATGAACATTTTATCTAATGTTCAGGAAATTGCGGATCATGACAGTTATTCTGTTTATGAATTTCTGAAAAACGAATGGTCAGATTTATTATATATGTATAATGAACTAAAAGATTATCATAGTTCCACGAAAAAAGAACTCATGAAAAACCTAAATATAAAATGTACAGAAAGTCTATATGAAAATATGTATTTAATGACAGATAATGGGAAACTGTACTCAGCAAAATTTCTCATTTCAGATGCAAAGAGTTTGGGATTGCAGGACTTATTCAGCGAAGGGCAGGATACTGTTGCTGTCTGCTTTGATGATAAAAACTCTTTAGTGGAAAGGCAACAAGAGCTCTTACTAATGGGAGTAAAGGGTGAACCCATCAAGGCGAATGGACTTACCTTTGTTGCACTAGTGGCAGCAACAGATATTGGTGTTATTCAGGAAAATTTTAATGCAGAAGCTTTTTATGGGAAAGGATACAGTTCTGTAATTGACACAAATGGACAATTTGTGGTTAATATTAAACATACTTCTTCTTTAAACCAGCGTATTAATTTTTTCTCACATATATTTACAGAAGGCAGTGCATTTAGTATGGATACAGACACCATTTACAATAATGTACAAAAAGGCGAAACCTTTACATTTGAGTACACAGATAAAAATAATATTAAGCAGGTTGTATATCTTGAGCCTTTACAGTCAACAAACTGGTATTTTGTTATGGAATTACAGCGTTCTGTTTTTACAGCACAAAACCAGGTTCTTTTGTTACTAAGTCTTGGCTTACTGGTAATTGTAATATTTATTTTATTGACTGTAATTTTTGTATTAAACAAGTCCTCACAAAAAATGATTATGTTGGAAGCATCTGCACAAGCTAAAACCGAATTTTTATCTAACATGAGCCATCAAATCAGAACACCACTTAATGGATTGATTGGATTAAATCACTTGATGCATGGACACATAACAGACCAAAATAAAATGAAAGAATATCTTTCAAAATCCCAGCATACAGCAAACTATTTACTTTCACTTATCAATGATATTTTGGATATATCAAAGCTACAATCCGGGAAAATAGAATTAGCAAACAAACCAGTGGATTTGGAAATTTTATTAGATGATGTCTGGACCATGCAACATGATAACTTTACAAATCATAATATAAATTTCCAAATAGATAAAAATATCATTGCTCCTGTTATTGTTGGTGACGAAGCCCACATTAAACACATCATAATGAATATTCTTGGAAATGCAATAAAATTTACTTCTGCTGATGGTCAAATCACCTTGACTGCCACCCAGCAGAAAGAGAACGGAAATAAAGTTGCTACTACCATAAAAATAGCTGATACAGGTTGTGGGATGTCAAAAGAATTTTTAGAACATATTTGGGATAGTTTCTCTCAAGAACATCCTTCTAACACCAAGGAACTAAAAGGTACAGGTCTTGGAATGGCTATTTCAAAACTACTAATAGATGCTATGGGTGGCGAAATTACAGCAGAAAGTGAACTTGGTACTGGTAGTACCTTTACTGTGGTTTTGCATTCACAAATTGCAGAAGAACAACCAACAAAATCAACACATCATAAAGCACTCCCTGAAATGGAAATGGAAAGCAATGACTTTATAGAAGAAAAAACCATTCATGTTTTGCTTGCGGAAGATATCGAAATAAATGCAGTAATCTTAATAGAGATTCTTGAACAGGAAGGTTATGTTGTTACCCATGCGGAAAATGGAAAAATAGCAGTCGAATTATTTTCCAACTCAAAACCATACGAATTTGATATTATTCTAATGGATATGAATATGCCAATTATGGATGGCTGTCAGGCTTCCCGTGCCATAAGGGAGCTGGATCGTCCTGATGCAAAATCAATCACAATTTGTGCTTGTACTGCTAATACTTTTAAAGAAGACAGAGATAGGGCGGCAGAAAGTGGTATGAATGATTTTCTATCAAAACCAATTGATGTTAAGTTGCTTTTAAAAAAAATAGGAGGTCTAAAGCAATGCTAAAAAAAACAAGAATACAAAGAAAAATCTTTTCTCTTTTATTGCTAACAACTTTATCTTGTTTTATTTTTACAGGTTGCTCTAAAAGCAATACCAGCAGCAAAGAAAATATAGATAACCAGATGAATGTTTGTCTTATTCTGCTGGTGGAATTCCCACAAGCTCTAAAATAACAGAAAAATATCATGATAAAATTTTTATGCTGGATGAGTTTAACCATACAAAAAAATATACTGTAAGCTATATGGAGAATAATCCTAACTGGCTTGGTATACATAGTGTATGGTATAAACATATTCACGATTTACTCTTAATGAAAAAAGATGCAAAAGAAATTGCTGTTGAAATTGACACCGACTGTAATACAATGATTGAAAAAGCTTATTCTAAAAGTAAGTTGCACAGTAACTATTCAGGTAGAAACACGCATTTACTGCGTGTTTCGTAAGAAAAAGTAAATTTTGATTGTTCTAAGCCCTTCGCCGAGGGCGAATTATTATGGGCTTAGAACGTAACTGTTCATGGTTCTGAACAGTTACGTTGCACAAATAATGCAATTTAGCCATGCAATTAATATATACTTTTGCATGGCTAAACTATTTCTATTCATTCAAATATTTTTGCAACAAACCTATAAGTTCTTTTATATCAAGCGGTTTCGCTATATGAGCATTCATACCACAATCTAA
>JAAVHR010000032.1 GCA_014799595.1 Clostridiales bacterium
GTAACTGTTCAGAACCATGAACAGTTACGTTTAAGCCCATGAATATTCGCCTTCGGCGAAGGGGCTTAAACATTGCAAATTTTACTTTTTCTTACGAAACACGCAGTAAATGCGTGTTTCTACCTGAATAGTTCCATTCGTTTTATTAATTGTGACAATTATATCTATATGATACATAAGTATTATAGGAGAAAACCTTATTTTTCTCTTTCATAATTCTTGCAAAAATTATCAAAATACGGTACTACTACTTTGCTTTAATTTGACATTCCAGCAAAAAAATATTAAAATTTAAAAAGAGTCACCCTTGAGATATCAAATAATAAATCAAAGTCTCTGCGGGATTGCAAAACATATTTGGAGAGGATACGATGTTGTTAAAATTTATAATTTGTTTTATTGCAGGTATTGGTGCAGGACTTGGAACTGGATTTGCAGGAATGAGTGCTGCTGCTGTAATTAGTCCTATGCTGATTACTTTTCTTGATATACCTGCTTATGATGCCGTTGGCATTGCATTGGCAAGTGATGTGCTGGCTAGTGCAGTAAGTGCATATACCTATGGAAAAAACAAAAATCTGGATATAAAAAATGGTCTTATAATGATGTTTACCGTTCTTATTTTCACATTAACTGGAAGCTTTCTTGCAAGCCTTGTTCCCAATACAACTATGGGCAGTTTTTCTGTGTTTATGACCTTTCTTCTTGGCATTAAATTCATAATCAAGCCTGTCATGACAACAAAAAAAGCCATGGAAACAGCCGACTCTAAAAAACGACTGATACAATCTATTGGCTGTGGTATGGTAATTGGTCTAATCTGCGGATTTATTGGAGCAGGTGGCGGTATGATGATGTTGCTTATTCTCACAAGTGTACTTGGATACGAATTGAAAACTGCTGTTGGCACAAGTGTTTTTATTATGACCTTCACCGCTCTTACTGGCTCTGCCAGCCACTTTGTAATAAAAGGAGTTCCCGATTTCTGGTGTCTTCTTTTCTGTATTTTTTCTACACTGCTATGGGCAAGAATCGCAGCAAAACTAGCAAATAAAGCAACCCCTAAAACTTTAAACCGGGTTACGGGAATCGTTCTTGCCTTGCTAGGTATTGTTATATTAGTTGTAAATCGAATAAAATAATTTTGCGTGGAGCTGTTGGTGTTCCCATAGGAATAACCATAGGATACTTAATAACAATTTTTACTTCTCTTGGCTGGGGCAATGGTTATTATTTCCCTTGTGTGCCTGAACTCATCCTAATAATGGGCAATGAAATTAATATGGTTATTGTACAAATGATTCTTTGTGCATTATTGGGAATAGCTTTTGCAGCAAGTTCTGTTATATGGGAAATGGAATATTGGAGCATTGCAAAACAGACAGTCATCTATTTTTTCATTACTTCTATAGTAATGATGCCAACTGCCTGGTTTTTGCATTGGATGGAACATACGATAACAGGTTCCCTTATCTATCTGGGAATATTTGTTATGATATTTATCTTTATATGGTTGACTCAGTATTTCATTAACATGCGCAATATTAAAAAAATAAATGCAAAATTAAAATAATTAGGAATTAGATAAACCGCCAAATGGAATAAAATCCATAATGGCGGTTTGATTTGTTCTATCTTCAATATTTTCTAACAAAATATCCGTTAATTGGATGTGAACAATAACAACAATTTTTCTAAATCTGTGATATCTTCCATAATATGTTTTCCAATATCTGTATCTTTTACCATAACACGCTTCTTTGTGGTTTCTACCACTAAAGATTCTGATTCAATATCTTTATTCTCCTGAAGTGCCTGATAAACACTTTCAAACGGCTGATGTTCTATAATGCGGAGTCCGTGTGAATTATATATCAAAGTATACCCAGCAATGCCTGTTGTTTTATGGTAATCTCTGCAAAATCCGCCATCTATAACAAAAAGTTTTCCATTTGCCCGTATTGGCTTCTCTCCACTTCCTGTTTTAACAGGGGTATGTCCATTGATAATATGTGATGCCTCAGAATATAAACCAAATTCCCTTAGTACCATACTACACTTTTTCTCATCTTCATGGTACTCATAATACGGATCGCTTTCTTCTACCCATGCACTTTTATCTTTCACAAATGCCCGTTCAAAGGTTTTGATATTTCTTCCACACAGAGGCGATTTCCTTCCTCCCCAGAGATACCACATAAAATCTAAATCATTTTTGTCGCCTTTATCAAAATACGCCCGCCTTGCCACTTGTTCTGCATAATCAAAGTAAGCCTTTCCCTGATAAGTTTTTCCTTCAAAAGTCACTCCCTCAAAGTTTCCCGATTCATCCATGGGAACACATCCATGAAACAGCAAGTTTTCATTAAAAATCCGATACATACTTCCTTTTTGATAAAGAAATTCAATATGTTTTTGCAGTCTTGTACTATTTAAAAAAGAAGCTTTTAGTTCTTCTACAACAGCAAGTTCTTCCTCTGTCAACTTATATGGACAGTCCTTATCCACAGTTGGGAAATCAAGTTCTTTTAATGGATATTCCTGTTCACCAATCTGTATCGTTCCTTTTTCAAAATCTATCTTATCCAAAAGTAATCTGTCTGTCATTTCATACTCTGGATGTTCTTTTATAATATTTCCTTCCAGTTTAAACAAAATTACAGAAATAGCCTTTATTGCTCCTTCCACAGGATCTTCATTCTGATATGTCCGCCCTGCAAAAAGTGTCAATGACCGAAGACCGATTCCATATCCACTTTCCAATATTTCCATATTATGATGCCGTAAATTGTTGCGAATCACATTAGCAATACAGGCTTCACTTCCTGCGGCTGCTCCCATCCACAAAATATCATGATTTCCCCATTCAATATCCAAAGAATGATGATTAGATAACAAGTCTAATATTTTATCTGCACAGGAACCCCTGTCAAAAATATCCCCCACAATGTGCAGATGATCCACAGCAAGCTGTTTCATTAAAGCAGAAAGTGCAATAATAAATTCGTCTGCATTATTGATATCTAATATTGTGTCAATAATTTTACGATGATATAATTCCTGGTTATCATCCTCATCTTTTTGCACATGAAGCAATTCGTCAATAATATACGCAAAATCCTTAGGCATTGCCTTACGAACTTTAGAACGGGTATATTTAGATGACAGTAGCTTTGCTATTTCAATCATCTGATTTAAGGTCATCCGATACCACTCTCTTGAAAGTTTTCCTTCCTTTTGCAGCATTTCCAGCTTTTCTTTTGGATAATAAATCAATGTGCAAATTTCCTGTCTCTCCATATCTGTCAACACATCACCAAACAAGCGATTGACTTTTTCACGAATTACTCCAGAACAGTTATTCAATATATGATAAAATGCCTCATATTCTCCATGCAGATCACTCATAAAATGCTCTGTTCCTTTAGGAAGATTTAATATTGCATTTAAATTAATTATTTCCCTACATACAGATTGTTTGGTCGGATACTTTTCCGACAACAGTTTTAAATATTTTTTTTCCTGTTCATGCATCTATACTACTCCCTTCCACTTTTCAAACTGTTCAGAACCATCAATAGTTACCCGCTTTTTTCCAATCATGCCATAAATATGAATCTATGTCAACACTTTGTACAAAAAATTTTGACTACTTATGCATTTCTAAAATATTGCTATATTACTACTCAATCTGTTTAGATATATTTATTGTACTAATTGCTATTATAAAAGATACAAAGCATAAAATATCCCTGACCTCCATTGTCAAGGCCGGAGATATTAGACTGCTTAATTGAAAATCTTTATAATTAAGGGTAGAAACCAGCTATAAATTAAATATTTTACTGTTATAACTGCTCTTAAAAGATTACATTTTATGCAATGAAAATATTGTCCTACAAAACCAATGCATTTACAGAATACAAAGACTTTAGTGTACAAGAGTTCCGATTAGCATTAAGCAAGCGAATAAACCATCAGGTAATTTTTGTAGCTTTCGTAGAAAATGTCGAAACTGTAATAAAATCAATTGCTGTTATAAAGGCTATAAAATCAGCATATCAAAGATGTACAGGAACGCCTTGGACATACTAATATTGAAACAGCACTAAACACCTATACACATAATACAGATAAGATGAAAGAAGAAAGTATTAATATCTTTGAAAGGGCATTAAATAGAAAAATGTCCTCCTAAGAAAAAAACAGGAGGACAAATGGAGGAGAAAACCTCTTTTTCAATCAACTAATCTTATTGATTTCCTTATTTTATACAGCTTAGCAAGGCTACTGTCTCCACATGAAAACTCATAGGAAACATATCACACCCCCGTACTCTTTTCAATTCATACCCATGCTCACACAAATACTTCAAATCCCTAGCGAGGGTTGCCGGGTCACAGCTTACATAAACCACACGTTTAGGTGCCATAGAAACTATAGTTTCAAGTAAAGATTCCTCACAGCCTTTTCTTGGCGGATCTACTACAATCACATCTGCTGCCATAGTTCCATTACTCTTCTTGTACTGTTCTGGCAAAACCTCTTCGGCAGCCCCCACAAAAAATTCTGCATTAGTAATTTGATTAATTCGGGCGTTACATCTGGCATCTTCTATTGCCTGTGGCACAATTTCCACTCCATAAACTTTTGCTGCTTTTTTTGCAAGGAACAAAGAAATCGTTCCAATTCCACAATATAAGTCCCATACAATTTGTCCTTCTTTTAAATCAGCATATTCCAAAGCTGTTTCATATAATTTTCTGGTCTGTACTGGATTCACCTGATAAAAGGAAAGGGGAGATATCTGATATTTTACATCACCAATATAGTCTGTAATATAATCTTGTCCCCAAAGAGTTTCTACTTTATCTCCCAAAATACGGTTTGTCTTATCTATATTTATATTTATGGTAATACTAGTCATTCCTTTGATGTTTTTTAGTTTCTCTACCAAGCAATCACCTTGTGGAAGGCTTTTCCCATTAATAATTAAACACACCATAATCTCACCAGTGACAAATCCAACTCTGGTAAGTATATGGCGTACCAAACCTTTATGTGTTTCCTCATTATATGGCTCAATATGACATTCTTCCATATATTCTTTCACGAGTTCAAGAATTTCTTTATTTTCCTTTGCCTGAATGGCACAATTGGTAGTGTCCATAATATTGTGGCTGCGGCTGGCATAAAAACCTGTTATAATTTCACCTGTCTTACTTTTTCCCACTGGAAATTGAGCCTTGTTCCGATAGTAATAAGGTTCTTCCATTCCTATAATTGGTTCCATGGGAATCTCTTCAAATCCTCCAATTCGTTTTAAACAATTGATTATTTTATTCTGTTTATAAATTAACTGTTGTTCATAAGAACAATGCTGAAGCTGGCAGCCTCCACATTTTCTTGCTATATCACAAACCGGAGTAACCCGGTAGGGAGATGGGGTAATGATTTCTACTAATCTGGCATAACCATAATTTTTCTTGGTCTTCATCACCAAAACCCGTACTACATCTCCCACTATGGCATCCTTAATAAAGAGAGGATATCCATCTACTTTTCCAATCCCCTCTCCTTCCGAACCCAAATCTTCAATTTCTACTACTAATTCCTGATTTTTACTTAAATTTGTCTGTTTATTTTTTTTCTTCATACTGCTTTTCATATTGTCTACTTTCTTGTAACTGTTCAGAACCATGACCAATTACACTTTCTTTTATATTTATCTAGAAGTTCTACGAATATTGGTATCTAATATCTTCTGGAAACCAAGCCATTCCAGATTATCCTGATCTCCATGGAACAATTCTGTAATAGTCTGGAACTTGGCATCCACATTATCAGCAAAATTTAATGCAAATGCTTCAACAAGTGCTGGTTTCTTAGGAGATCCATACTCCAGCTCCCCATGATGTGCCAGAATACAATGTATCAATTCATTTCTAAGGCATGCTGGAAAATCTGGAATCTTATGGATTGCATTCTCCACAATATGAGCCCCCATATATATATGTCCAAGTAATTGTCCTTCATCTGTGTAGTCATTCTCTGGGAACTTAGATAATTCTTTCATCTTTCCCATATCATGAAATAGAGCTGCTGTCACCAATAAATCTCTGTTAAGAATAGGATAAGCCGAAGCAAAATAATTGCATAATTTGGTAACACCCAGTGTATGTTCTAACAATCCGCCAATAAATCCATGATGAACACTCTTTGCAGCAGAATGGTTCTGAAATGACTTAGAAAAAGCTTCATTTTCCACAAAGAAATATTGGGTAAGTTGTTTTAAATGTGGTTCTTTTATACTTGCAATAATATCTGTTAATTCCTGATACATTTCCTCAATATTTCGTTTTGTGCAAGGCATATAATCTGATGGGTTGTATTCATCTTCTGAACACTTTCTTATACGATCCACATTTAACTGCAAATTTCCTTGAAAACTGGTAACTCTTCCATTCACATTAATGTAATCATTTGTGGAAAATTCTTCAATACCACCAGACCCGGTATTCCATACTTTTGCATCAAGACTTCCCGTTTTATCTTGCAAAGTCAAGGAAAAATAAGGTTTACCTGCTTTGGTAAGCAGTTCTTGTTTTTTCCTGCAAAAATAAATCTCGTTGATTGTCATATCTTCCTTTAATTCTTCAATAAACTTCATGTTCATTCCCTTTCCATTCTTTTATTTCCTTTATAGTATCTTAACCAATTGAATAGTTACAAAACACCCATGCCTTGTAAACTGCGGATCACCATAAATATATTCCTATGGGTGTTTCGTAAACAAGGATGCACACAAGTGCAAAGGCAGCACTTGGTGCTTTACGAACCTTGCAACAAAGTGCAAGGTTCTATCTAAAAAGAGTGAATATATAGAAATTAATTTCTCTTCTGTAACTTCACATTCAGGTCCATCTCTTTTTTTCCTTTGGAATTCTCCCTATCTAAAGCAAATCTCAAGGTTTCTTTTGGTTCATAATTCTGAATAATTTCATAAAATCTTACCATACCATCTACCTTTTCCCCATTGATATTGCGAATTACATCTCCTGCCTGTATACCAGCTTCATAAGCAGGTGAACCTACAGTAACTTCTGTAACATAAAGACCAGACTGATGGTTAAATTGTTCCAGATACTCTTCTGTAATCCCATGTCCAGTAATCCCTACATAAACCTGTTCTTTTCGATTTAAAAGATTCTCCAGAATCAATCTCAACTTACCAATTTCAACGAAGGTCGTAGTATCTTCCTCATTATATTTGCTATCCAGTATCCCCAGACACTTTCCATCCATATTACAAACAATACCATATCCATTGTTATGATAACTCATACTAGTCCCATAAATATCCACTTGATAATCTTCTATACTCCATGTAGAAGATTCCCGTGTAATATATCCAAATTCCATAGAGTCTATGACGCCATCGGGCTGTCCAACCACATAAATCAAATCTCCATGTTCCAGATATTGTGACTCTTCAAAATTAATCACCACAAGATTCTTTAAAACCAGCTCCGTCATTTCTGATACTGCAACCTTTATAATTGCCAGATTCGTCCTGCTATCATAACTATGGAGACTTCCTGTTACCGTATAATGTTCCATAAAGGTCACATTTATTTCTTGTATATTTTTTATACTACTATATCTAGTTAATATCATTACTGACTTCTTTGTCTTTGCCACAATTGTGCCAGAAACTGACTCTGTCATTAAGGGGTTGGCACCTTCTCCCCCTTCCTGAATTGCTGAAATTTCTACCAAAGACCGATTCGTCTTCTTTGCCTGCTTTCCAATCAGGCTATATATTTTTTGTATATCTTCGATTTGTCCCTTATCTATTATTGTTTCCTTTTTCTTAAGTTCTTTTGTTTTCTCTGGAATACTGCTTACTTTCGGCTCCACCGTTGTACCAAGTGCAATTTTTTCTGGCTCCGTATTTCCACTAAGCCAACCAGAAACAAAGGTACTCACAACGGCAAAGGTACTTCCTGCGATAGTTCCAAAAATCAAACCATACAGAACAACTCTTTTTGCTCCAGCTACAAACTGTCTCTTTGGTTTTTTACTTTCCATTATGTTCTCTTCTATAAAAGCAAATGACTCTTCTTCTCTCATATATTGTACCAATCACATTAAACACAAATTGATAGATTTGTTCCATCAACTTGTTACAATGTTTCCTTTCCATACATCTTCAATCCGAATCGCTACCAAAAGTTTCATGTGCTATTCTGCAACTGCTATTACTTCGGCATTTATTAGCCGTAGTAACACAATACACCAAAGTACTACTATACCACACTGTGACATTATCAATAATAGTTCAAGCAGGTCTGCACACTCCGCTGTGCAGACCGTAAAAAAGACTAAAACAGGATTGGAATTGGGCAATTTACATGCGAAGCTTGCCCAATTCCGTAACAGGTCAGCCCTCGGCTGAACTGTTACCATTATCATTGTACCAGATATTTATGAATGAAATATGAATATACTATAAATTCTATCACAAGTGCAGGAAAATAACCAGTCCGAGGATAAATCAGTTATTATTTGTTACTGTTCACACCTACGGTGCTAACAGTAACTATTATTTTACTTTTATCCAAAAATGAGTTAAAATAAGATACAAAATCAATTATTCGGAGGATTATATGAATAAAAAAGCACAAAAAACTTTAGAGTATGATAAAATTATCCAGCTTCTGGCTGAATGTGCCAGTTCACCTCTTGGACAGGAGAAATGCAGGAATCTAAAGCCTTCTATAGATTTAGATGAAATTCGTAACTTACAACAGGAAACTACAGATGCCCTTTCCTATCTGATGCAAAAAGGCAGTATCTCTTTTTCAGGATTACGGGATATTATGCCCTCCCTGAAACGTTTAGAGATTGGTGGTACTTTGGGTATCTTAGAACTCCTTAACATTAGCAGCTTGTTAAATGTAGCAACCAGAGTAAAAGCTTATTCCAGACAGGACAAGTCTGAGGAAGGGGATTCTGATACGAAAAAGGAAGACAGCCTTTCTTCCCGTTTTTCCTATATTGAACCTCTCACCAATTTGAATAATGAAATAAAACGTTGTATTATTTCTGAAGAAGAAGTAAGTGATAATGCCAGCCCGGGGCTTAACCAAGTCCGCCGTGCCATCAAAAATACGAATCAAAAAGTGCATGAACAACTAAACAGTGTTGTAAATTCTTCCAGAAGCATGTTGCAAGAAAGTATAGTTACCATGCGTAATGGAAGATATTGTCTGCCTGTAAAAGCAGAATATAAAGGTTCTTTCCCTGGAATGGTTCATGACCAGTCTTCTACTGGTTCTACACTTTTTATCGAACCAATGTCTGTTGTTAAATTAAATAATGAACTGCGGGAACTTGCCAGCCGGGAACAGGAAGAGATTGAAAAACTCCTTGCCACTCTTAGTAATCTTGCTGCCGAAGAAACAGATGCCCTAAAAACAAATTTATCTGTTCTTGCAGAACTGGATTTTATCTTTGCCAGGGCAGCTCTTTCAAAAAAACTGCAAGGCAGTGAACCCAAATTTAACACAAACGGTTATATTAACATTAAAAAAGGAAAACATCCACTCATTGACAAACACAAAGTTGTGCCAATTGATGTAGAACTTGGCGGCTCCTTTGATTTATTAGTAATTACTGGTCCAAACACAGGTGGTAAGACGGTTACTTTAAAAACCATTGGTTTATTTACACTTATGGGACAATCCGGGCTTCATATTCCTGCTTTTGATAATTCCGAACTTTCTGTATTTACAGATGTGTTTGCAGATATTGGAGATGAGCAAAGCATTGAGCAAAGTCTTAGTACCTTTTCTTCCCACATGACAAATACCGTTTCTATTTTGGAACATGCAACACCTACTACCCTTTGCCTTTTTGATGAATTAGGTGCCGGAACAGATCCTATAGAAGGTGCGGCCCTTGCTATGTCTATCTTGTCTCATCTGCACAGTCAGGGTATCCGTACCGTTGCTACCACACATTATAGCGAACTAAAGGTATTTGCCCTAACTACAGAAGGTGTAGAAAATGGCAGTTGTGAATTTGATGTTGAAACCCTTCGTCCTACCTATCGTCTCCTAATTGGTATTCCGGGGAAGAGTAACGCCTTTGCCATTTCTGGCAAACTGGGGCTTCCAGATTATCTGATTGAGCAGGCAAAGGAATATATTGATAACGAAAATCAAAGTTTTGAAGATGTTTTAAGTGATTTGGAAAAAAGCCGTCTTACCATTGAAAAAGAAGAATCGGAGATTGCACGCTATAAAACCGAAATTGAAGACTTGAAAAAGAAACTCACCATCAAAAATGAGAAAATTGATAATGCAAAAGAAAAAATACTTCGTCAAGCGAATGAAGAAGCACATGCTATTCTTCAAGAAGCAAAAGATTTTGCCGACGAAACTATAAAAAAATACAACAAATGGTCAAAAGAAAGCGGCTTAAACAAAGCTATGGAACAAGAACGTGCAGAGCTTCGCAAGAAGCTCAACTCTTCTGAAGAAAAACTTACCCTAAAGAATCAGAAGAAACAGAAAAAACAGTTAAAACCAAAGGAATTAAAATTAGGGGATGCTGTTCTTGTTTTAAGCTTGAATTTAAAGGGAACAGTAAGCAGCCTGCCAAACGCCAAAGGAGATTTATTTGTCCAAATGGGTATTTTGCGTTCCCAAGTAAATATTAACGACTTAGAGCGTATTGATGAGGAGGTCATAACTGCTCCAAACTTAAAGAAAACAGGTAGTGGTAAGATTAAAATGTCAAAAACTGCTGCTATTTCTCCAGATATCAATTTAATTGGACTTACTACCGCAGAAGCAATTCCAAAACTGGATAAATATCTGGATGATGCATATCTGGCACATTTACCTCAAGTTACGATAATCCATGGCAGGGGAACTGGGGCATTACGTAACGCAGTACACGCCCATCTAAAGAAATGTAAGTTTGTCAAATCTTACCGTATTGGTGAATTTGGCGAGGGAGATCATGGCGTTACCATTGTTACTTTTAAATAAATTGTAACTGTTCAGAACCATAATAGTTACAATAAATTCAAATAATATTAGAGAGGGGAAACTTATGGGTTCTAAACAAAAAATTCTTATTGTAGATGATGACACAAATATTGCAGAGTTAATTTCTTTGTATTTAACCAAAGAGTGCTTTGATACTGCCATTGTAAATGATGGCAGCAAAGCATTACAGGTATATCAATCTTATTCGCCGGATCTTATTTTACTGGATCTGATGCTCCCAGGCATGGATGGTTATCAAATCTGCCGGGAGATTCGAAAAACATCCTCTGTTCCCATTATCATGCTTTCTGCCAAAGGAGAAATTTTTGATAAGGTTCTTGGCTTGGAACTTGGGGCAGATGATTACATTATCAAACCCTTTGATTCCAAAGAACTGGTTGCCAGAGTAAAGGCGGTACTTCGCCGTTTTGCCCATGCCAGTACATATCAGCCAAAGGAAGACTCTATTCTGTTAGAGCAAAATGGAGACTATGTTTCTTATCCCGGATTAGTAATCAACCAGACCAATTATTCTGTTATTTATCAAAACGAAAATCTGGACATGCCTCCAAAAGAATTGGAATTGCTCTACTATCTTGCCTCCCATCCAAACCAGGTTTTTACCAGAGAACAGTTATTGGATCATATATGGGGTTATGACTATATTGGAGATACCCGTACAGTTGATGTACATATCAAACGTCTCCGCGAAAAAATCAAAGACCACGAATCTTGGGCTATTAGTACCGTTTGGGGTATTGGTTACAAGTTCGAGGTAAAGAAAGGCTAAGCATTATGATAAAACGTCCTCTTGCTTTAAAATTTTTATTTGGATATCTGCTTTGTATGGTTCCACTGCTTTTATTTAGTTTTACTTTTGGAACAAGTCTTATTCACAAATATGTTTCTAATGGGATGAAAGCAAAACTCTATACTTATGCACAATTTATAGAAAATAATTATTTTACAAAAATATATGATAGTGCCTCTTCCTATATGAATACAGCAATTGCAAAAGAAATCCAGCAATANGATTCTGTTTTACAAACCCATGTATGGATTACAAACCAGACAGGCACTCTTCTTGCAGATTCCCAAAACATAAATCTTCAAGGGCCAAACTATGTTATAAGCAACTATGATAAGGATTTTTTTAGTCAGTATTATTACGAAAACAAAACTTTANNCCCTCTTTTACAGGATCCTATGTTTACCATTATCCTGCCAGTTACTGTAAACTATTCTATACGAGGCTATATTATAGTTTATCAGCCTATGGATATTTTTCAGCAATCTATTTCTCACTATGAGTATATTTTATTTTATGTTTTATTGGGATTTGGANTTATTCTTGCAGTTTTTCTTATATACTGTTGGTTCATTACTGCACATCCCAGCAAAAAAGTTGTACAAGCAATTTCTGCTTANGTTTCTGGANATTATCAATATCCNCTTTCTTTACATGGAAAAGATGAATATGAGAAGATGAGTACAGAACTTAACTTTTTAGCTGAACAATTNCAAGAACTNGATGATTATCAAAAGAACTTTATTGCAAATGTNTCTCATGATTTTCGTTCNCCTCTAACTTCCATTAANGGTTANGCAGAAGCTATGCAGGATGGTACTATTCCACCAGAAATGTACAATAAGTATCTGGANATTATTTCCTTTGAAACGGAACGTCTAACTAAATTAACAAATAATCTTCTTTCTCTAAACAGTTTNGAGAGAGGCATGGCAAATCTAGATATTACTTCCTTTGACATTAANCATATTATTAAACGTACTGCCAGCTCTTTTGAAGGAACCTGTGTAAAGAAACATGTGAAGTTAAATCTTACTTTTTCTGAAAAAGAAACTTTTGTGAATGCAGATGAATCNAAGATNCAGCAAGTCCTTTATAATTTAATTGATAATGCAATAAAATTTAGTCACAATAATTCCCAAATCCGCATTANAANAANANAAAAAAAGGAAAAGGTAATTGTTTCTATTAAAGATTCTGGGATAGGNATTCCAAAAAACAGTCTGAAAAAAATCTGGGATCGCTTTTATAAAACTGATTTATCCCGAGGAAAAGACCGAAAAGGAACTGGTCTTGGNCTTTCCATTACCAAAGAGGTNATTAATGCCCATAATGAAAATATTAATGTNACNAGTACAGAAGGAGTTGGCACAGAATTTACTTTTACTCTTTCACTTACAACTCCAAATGAAATATAAAATACAACTTTTTAAGTCCCTCATACGTGAGGGACTTATTCATTTTTTTNAAGAAAAGAAGACTAACCACTTTGCCAAAGTGGTTAGTCTTTTCCCTATCCCTCATTCCAAGACAGCCGATGCANCTNGCCTGCCTGNTTTAAATTNCAAAAATCATGTTGACGCAATGCTTCATACAATACAATTGCCACAGAATTACTAAGATTCAATGAACGAATCTCTCCAAACATNGGGATACGGATAGATGTATCCTCATGTTCTACTAAAATCTCTTCTGGAATTCCTGCACTTTCCTTGCCAAACATAATATATGCGTCCTCTTCATAAGATACCTCCGCATACGTATGNCTTGCTTTGGTTGTTGCCATGTATATCTTTGCGTTAGGATTCTTCTCTAAAAAATCTGGATAACTATCATACACCNTTACATCCAGTTTGTCCCAATAGTCTANTCCTGCACGCTTGACTTCCTTCTGGCTTATACGGAATCCCATAGGCTCTATCAAATGTAATCTTGCTCCTGCTGCCACACAAGTACGTCCAATATTGCCTGTATTTGCAGGAATCTCTGGTTCCAGTAATACAATATTTAACATTTTAGTCTTCCTTTACTGCTACATTTACCTCAATAGCTGTATTCTCGTCCACATTAAGAGGTATACTTATATTTTGCGTAATACTTGTAGTAAAAATCATATCTCCTATACATATAGTTGGTGGAGTAATATCAATACCAATACCTTTTGTAGAAAAAATAGTAGCTGCATTTCCCATAATCATATTACCTAATTCACAAATCGCACTCATAGACAAATCATTCATCTCTGTAACTTCCATCATACACATATTGCCAGCTATCTTACAAGCAATGCTTATTGGAAAAGCCAACATAACCTGCCCTTTCATTTCACCAGTAATACCAATCATAATAACAACCGTCTCTTTGTTGAACTTTGCTTGTTTCACAGTTGGCTTACCTAATTTTGTCTCAATCTGTGCCACATCCTTTAACATCTGCATGCTTGATGATAAAAAAGGATTAATAATATCTGCATTTAATCCCGCCATACCTATGTACCTCCTATTCTGTCCTTCTTGTAACATATTCTTATGATACGCTCATCACCCTCTTAATAGCGTACTCATAGTATTACAGTTCTGTGATAAATCACTAAACTGTAACCTCATAACAACAACTTTTCATATATTTTACCATATATTCTAAAAAAAAGCTATTGTTTTTTGTGACGATTCACAAACTTCTCTATTTTTTCCAAAGCCTTTTTCAAATCTTCTACCGAATAAGCATAAGAGATACGAAGAAATCCCTCTCCACATGCACCGAACGCTGTACCTGGTACTACTGCTACTTTTTCTTCTTCTAAAAGTTTTTCAGCAAATTCATCCGAAGTCATGCCGAACTGTTTGATACTTGGAAATACATAAAAGGCTCCAAAAGGCTCAAAAACCTCTAACCCCATATCCCGAAGTGCTTTAATTAAAAATCTTCTTCTCTGGTTATATGCCTCCCTCATTTCTTCCACATCTTTATCTCCATTACGAAGTGCCTCCACAGCAGCATATTGGCTGGTAGTAGGTGCACTCATTATGGCAAATTGATGAATCTTTAGCATCTGTTGTAGAATTAATGCAGGAGCTGCGGCATAGCCTAATCTCCACCCTGTCATAGCATAAGATTTTGAAAAACCATTTATCAAGACACAACGTTCCTTCATTCCCGGAAAAGAGGCTATCGTCACATGTTCACCATTATAGGTTAATTCCGAATAAATCTCATCAGTAATTACAAATAAATCTTTCTCAATAATCACATCCACAATATCTGCTAAATCTTCTCTTGTCATAATTGCTCCTGTGGGATTATTGGGAAATGGCAAAATTAATACTTTTGTCTTTTCTGTAATGCTATTCAATAATTCCTGTCTGGTAAGCTTAAATTCATCTTCCTCTTTTAATTCAATTACTACAGGAACACCATCTGCTAAGGTAACACATGGCAGATAAGAAACAAAACTTGGCATTGGTATAAGTACTTCATCTCCAGGATCTAACATAGCTCTAAGGGCAAGGTCTATGGCTTCGCTACCACCAACGGTCACCATAATCTCCTTATTATAATCATAAGATACATTACAACGGCGATTTAAATATTTTGCTATCTCAATTCTTAATTCCTTTAGTCCAGCATTAGATGTATAAAAAGTACATCCTTTTTCCAATGAATAAATACCTTCTTCTCTTACATGCCAAGGGGTGTCAAAATCTGGTTCTCCTACTCCAAGAGAAATTGCATCCTTCATCTCACTTACAATGTCAAAAAATTTACGGATACCGGAAGGTTCAATAGATACTACTTTTTCTGATAATGGATTTCTCATGGTGTAATCAACATCCTTTCATCTTTATTACCTTCATCAGTAAGTTCCAAACCATGTTCTTTATATTTCTTCAAAATAAAATTCGTTGAAGTACTTAGTACAGATTCCAAAGGTGCTAGTTTCTCAGATACAAAACTGGATACTTCACGCATATTTCGTCCCTCTATCATAACACAGAGGTCAAAACTTCCAGAAATTAATGATACACTTTGTACTTGGTCAAACTTATATATTCTTTCTGCAATTTTATCGAAACCAAGCCCTCTTTGTGGCGTTACCTTAACTTCGATAAGAGCAGTAACTCTTTCACATTCTGTTTTATCCCAATTAATCAAAGTTGGATATCCACAAATAATTCTTTCTTCTTCCATTGCCTTAATTTCTTTTACAACAGTTTCTACATCTAAGTCTAACATAATCGCTAAATCTTCTGGTGTAACTCTTCCATTCTTATCCAGCACTTTTAAAATCTTTTCTCTCATACCCTTCAACCTTTCTATATTTATTCCCGCGAAGCAACGAGCCAAGTGCGAGCTTGCTCGCATTTGTCGACTGCCGCGAAGGTCAAATACCCCGCCCCTTGGGGCGAACTTGCTAAAAAGAAGCTAGGTCATTCCCCGTAGCTTGCTGCGGGGTATTTGACTTCAAAGCCTTGTATAACTCATCAGACCTAGGCGGCTCTAAATATCTGCGTTCTTCTCCGCTGATAACTACCTTGTCATTCCCCTCTACAATCTTTCCAATCACTGCTGCGGGAATTCCTGCTTTTTTCAATTCCTCTACAAGAACATTTCCCTGTTTCGTTCCAATTAACATACATCCACTGGATATTAGCTGATAAGGATTTAAATCAAAATATTCGCATATTTCTACAGTCTCCTGACGAATCGGAATTTTTTGTAAATCTACTTCTGCACCAAGGTTAGAAGCAGATGCCATCTCCCAGATTGCACCATATACCCCACCTTCTGTAATATCATGCATGGCACAGGCTCCAAGTCTAGCTGCAATCCTTGCTTCTGGAACTACAGAAATATGCTTCATAAATTCCTTTGCGGTAGATATAAAATCTTCTGTATACTTCTTGGTCAGTTCCTCAAATCTTTCATTGGCTAAAATAGCAGTGCCTTCCAGCCCAGTCCATTTTGTCATAACCAGTTCATCTCCTGGTTCTAATCCCTTGGTACTAAGAAGCTTTGATTTCTTAATTTTACCAATTCCTGTTACTGTAATTAACGGTTGATTGACAGCATTAGAAACTTCTGTATGCCCACCAACTACCTCTATTTCCAACTGGCTGCATACCTCTTCTATTTCCTGCATCATTCTCCGAAGAGCAATCTCACGAGTTCCCTCTGGAAGGATAATGCTAGTTAGGATTCCGATTACTTCGGCACCACTAGAAGCAATATCATTTGCTGTAATATGAACAGCTAATGTTCCAATCTCTTTTGCTGCACCAGTAATCGGATCGGTTGACAATACTGCAACCTCATCATCTCCAATATCTACTGCTGCACAATCCTCTCCAATGCCTCCTCTGACAAGGACTTCCTTTCGTCTATGACGTATTTGTTTAAATACTGCCCTCTTTAGTACATTCTCCGAAACTTTTCCTACTTTCACTCTTATACACCAACCAATCCTATTTTTTTAGCCTACTGCATCTTCTTCATTGTCATTTCCTGTTGTAGGTACAGGTGCTTTTGTCTTTACTGGTGCTTTGGTAACCACTGGTGCTTTAGTAACTACTGGTGCCTTGGTTTTTACTGGTGCTTTGGTCGCTACTGGTGCTTTGGTTTTTACTGGTGTATTGGTCTTTGCCGGTGTATTGCTAACCTTTGGTGTTTCATTTGGATTTTTAGTCTCTGTTGGCTTATCACCTGTTCCACCCTTTGTTACATATCTTGGCTCTGGAGCATAATAACTGTAGTTTACTTTTTCTCTGCTCACTTCTTTACCATTTTCATAGACAATTTTCCATAACTGTGCCTTATAACCTACATGAGCAGACTGGGTTACCGTCATATAACCTTCTGGTTTTGTGCTGTCTATTGTTACTTTATCTTCCCCAGGCTGTATAGTTTCCAAAACTTCTGATTCATATTCTACACGCCGATTCTTTGTATCTCTGGTTTCTTTACCATAAATACTAAAATAAATACTTCTGTTTGCTGTGTATGCTTCTATATACATAGGAACATCTGTGTTATTTTTAAACTTTAAATCCTTATAACCTTCTGAGATTGCTGCATCCATAGAAGGTTTTACATATCCTACAATCATGGAATGGTTATAACGCTCTACAATCTCAACTTCTGCGCGAAGCAATGCATTGTAAAGTGTAGTAGCAGCTTGGCATACCCCACCACCAACACTATCAATTACCTGACCATTAGAATAAGCTTGTGCAACTTCATAGCCATTTTCTTTTGTAAATGGCACTAGTTTCTCTGCGGTAGAAAATGTCTCTCCTGGATAAAGTACTGTTCCGTCAATCAGTCTGGCAGCATTCACAAGATTCTGGGAACGGCTGTTTCCAGAACTCGAAAAACTAGTGGAATAACTGCCCAATACATCTTTACATTCTTCAAGAGATGTTGTGTCATACTTTGGTGTGGTATCATTCATAATTGCCTTTATCTCAATACCACCTGCCACCCATTGGCTGGATATAGTCTTTTCTATTTTACTGGCAGTCTCATCTACAACGATAACCCTGCCGTTACTTTCTTCTTCAATAACAAATTTTCCTTTTTTTCGTTTCAAGGTAGCATCCTTTGCTGGTATATCAAATGCTGTACATTCCTTTTCAACAAATTCTTTTACTTTATTGGAGTCAAGTTTAAATGCCAAATCATATACTACATTTTTTTGTTCTACATCTTTTCTATCCTTGTAACGTTTGATAATATCTCCTGTCTTTCCATAGTTGTACGCCTTATTCACAAATTGATCCACATCACAACTATATCCCAAGTCTTCTAAGGTTGTAGTTACTTGCTCCTCATCAATTTTTACAATAACTTTCTCACTTTTTGCCTCTTCTACATATTTTTTTAATTTCTTCTCAGCTTGCTTCACTGTCTTTCCACCTACATCAATATTTCCTATGTAGATTCCTTCACAAATCACATCTGGATTTGCATTTGCTACAGAATACACTTTTACTCCAGCAAATCCAATGGTTGCCACTCCTAAAACAGCTAATGTTTTTACAATTTTTCCTTTCATTTTCTTATCTCCTCATTTCCATTATAGTGCAACTGCAATTGTTGATATAACCATTGTCAGAATTATAATTCCTGCAATTACTGCTACCACTGTTTTTTGAAATTTTTTGTTGTACATTGTAATTCCTCCTTGTTTTCTACCTGTTAATATGTTTATAATGTATCTGTCTGATATTTAAAACAGCTATTTTATAATTACATTGTAATATTCAAATCCTGCAACTTGTACATACACGATTGTTGTTTGGTTGAACTATTACGATTCAGAATAAATAAAAATATAGAAAGGTTGACTTATTATGCCAGTTTTACTTCCCTGTATTATTATATTTGTTATCATATTAAAATATAAATTACGAATGGTGGAACATCAAGAACAAGCTACAGAAGATAACCTCCGTCAATTAGAACAAAGAGCTTCTCTTCCTGTAAAAAAAAGCTTGCATTCTCTTCCTAAGATTGAAATTCCTTTATCCGACCTTCCTTTTCAGGAAAATGTTGTCAGTGAAATCAAATCCTGTCAAGACACAATAAAAGAACTTTCCTCCCAGACAATTTGTAATCTGACAGGAATCAGCAATACCAATCTTAAATTAAAATATGGTGCTGGTAATTTGGACGAAATATTAGAATATGAACAAAATTACCTTCTTCTAATAAAAACACTTTCTGAATGGGGAACACGACTTTATGAACAGCACAACTATAAAGATGCTGAGGCTGTGTTAGACTATGCCGTCTTCTGCCAATCAGATTTGCGGCAAACCTATATTACATTGACAAAAATCTATATAGAGCAAAATAATTTGGACAAAGTCCATAATTTAGCAAAAAAAACAGAGAACATCCCCTCTACACTTGATTTGAAAAAATCCATATATAATGTATTAAATGAATCCAATGATGAGACACTTTTCTAATCTTGTAACTGTCCAGAACCATGAACAGTTACGTTCTAAGCCCATGAAAATTCGCCTTCGGCGAAGGGCTTAGAACAATTAAAATTTACTATGAAAGTCCTGACAAACGGCTATATTTCGTGCAAGCTTGCTTGCAAAGAAATATAGACATTTGGCTGGCTAAATTGTATGAGTATGTAGGGCGACAGCCCGAAATACGAATACAGTTAGCGATTGTGGGAGTGCGTAGCACGTAGCAATCAACTTTCATTTTTCTCAGGTCACACGCAAAGTAAATGCGTGTTTCTACCTGAATAGTTACCTAATTTTTATAATATATATGTATCTGCTAATGATATTGGGCAGATGCATACGTCTTATCTAACGAATCATCTTTCCATAATGCAATATAATTTCATCAATTTTCTTGGATGCCTCACTTTTTGTCATGGCATCAAGAAACCCTTCCATATTACCTAAAAATACTTCATCTTGTATTTTATGATATTTCACCAAATCTATCAAGTATTTTTTTTGTTTTTCTGTCATTGGCTCTTTCTTCTTTTCTTTATATTTCATCTCCAGAGGCTGGAAAGCCTCTGGATTATCTTTCGCAAAATCATTATGTAACTTTGCATATATAACTGCTGTAGTCTTTGCATCTTCATAAGCACGATGGGCACAAGGATTAATCACCTCATAGTATTCACAAAGGGCTCCCAGATTTTTCTTTGGCAAATTTGTTAAAAACTTTCTTGCAATACGAAGAGTATCCAGTCCTTCCATAAGAAAATCATAACCAAGTCTTTTGGCATGAACCTTTAGAAAACTATAATCAAACCGCAGATTATGTCCAAGAAGCACCTTTTCTTCTCCAACAAAATCTAAAAATTCTTTCATCACAATTTCAATTGAGGGTGCATCCTTTACCATATTATTATCTATTCCTGTTATTTCTGTAATCCTTCGGGAAATAGATACTGGTGGCTTTACCAATCGGGAAAAAGTTCCTTTACACTTTCCTTCCTGATATTTTAATGCACCAATTTCAATAATATAATCTTCCTCAGGACTTAATCCTGTAGTTTCTAAATCTACTGCAATAAATGTCTTCATATCTTTATCCTCTTGTTGTAACAGTTCAGCCAGGGGCTGACCTGTTACGGAATGGGGCAAGCTTCGCATGTAAATTGCCCCATTCCCCTTCCTGCTTTATTCTTTTATACGGTCTGCACAGCGGAGTGTGCAGACCTACATGAACTGTTACCTCTTGTTTCCTTTCCGCCTATTTCTTCCAAAAACACTGTTCTTGCTTCTCCTGTTAAGGGACTTCGTATCTGATAATCAAAAAGGATATGAGAATCTTTTTTCTGCTTTCGTCCCTCATTTACCAGCAAATCTAAATCGTATGAGAAATACTCGATATGAGTCATTCTTGCCATTTGCCTTGCTTGAAATTTTTTGTATCCCGACATTAGGCACTCTACCCCTTCTCTATTTTTTTCCTCCATATTCTTGTAAAATTCATGATATGTTTTCTTCCATTTCTCTTGATTTTTTGCAAATTCCGGACGACTCTTTAAATTCTCCCGCAAATATAAATCATACACTAAAAGTTCTGCAAGCGGCTCTCTAAGTTCTGGTTTTTCTTCTGCAACAAACTCTAAAAGTATCCGGTAACGGCTAATTCTGGCATGTTGCTGTCCATTAAGCTGGTGTTTCTCATAATAGTCTCCAAGTTCTTTATAGAAATCAAAAGGCGATGTATAATGATGCAGCAGAAATTGCAAGCTATTTGCAAATTGGTCACTATTGTAATATACTTCTACCATATCTTCTACTTTTTTTAACTTAAGAACATCCTCATAAGGCAGCCATTTTGTTGTAAGAACTTCATAAGGAGCATGTCCCTTATATAAAATATCATGCTCTCTTTGCTGCTGATACATAGGTGCTCCCTTTAATACCTTTAGAAATCCTAATTGTAATTGATTTGGTGCCAATGCATATACATCATTAAACGACTTGTGAAAAGAAGCATAGTCCTCAAAAGGAAGCCCGGCAATCAAATCCAGGTGTTGGTGTATATTTCCTCCAGCTTGTACTCTTTTTACTGCATAAGCAAGTTTCTCCAAGTCCATTTTCCGGTTAATTGCTTGGATTGTTTGTGGATTTGTGGATTGCACCCCAATTTCCAACTGCACCAGTCCTGCCCTCATTTGATTGAGGAGATCCAGTTCTTCCTCTTTCAACAAATCTGCTGATATTTCAAAATGAAAATTGGTGATTCCATTATCATGTTCTTTAATGTATTCCCATATTGCCATGGCATGATTATGATTACAATTAAAGGTACGGTCAATAAATTTTACCTGTGGCACTTTGTGGTCAAGAAAAATCTGTAATTCTTTCTTTACCAAATCAAGGTTACGAAGACGAATTTCCTTTTCGATAGACGATAAGCAGTAACTACAAGAAAAAGGACACCCTCTGCTTGATTCATAATATATAATTTTGTGTTCAAACAAATCAAAATCATCATAAGGAAAAGGTACTGCACTTAAATCCAAAGGTGGTCTGGATGGATTTATCTGTACCCCTTCCTTAGTTTGATAAGAAATTCCCTTTATGGATTCTAAACTTCCTTTATTCTCTATATAGTATGCCATAAGTTCCAGAAAAGTTTGTTCCCCTTCTCCCATCAGTACACCCTCTATCTCAGGATGACTGGCAAACATTTCCTCTACCTGATAAGACACCTCTGGTCCGCCAAGCCATATTTTAACATCTGGCAACACTTTCTTGATTTCTCTGGTAATCTCCCATACTATATCAATATTCCAGATATAGCAGGAAATTGCCAGTAAATCCGGTTTCTTCTTATATAAATTCATAAGGATTTCATCTACATAATTATTTATAGTATATTCTGCTATTTCAATATAATCCTTGTAACATTCTGCATATTTTTGCAGACTGTACACTGCCAAATTGGAATGGATATATTTTGCATTAATCGCCGCAAGTACAACTTTCATAAATTCCTCCTATGCATCTTCCTTTTATCCTTAATTATAAATTCTTTTTAATGGGAATACAATAAAAAGAAACGTTTTCTTTTATTATATTGCCGTTTAGTGGCAAACCACTAAACGGTAACATAACATAAATGTAACTTTCATTCTTCTTAGGAAACCAATTCTACATGGTATTCCTCGAGCCATAAATTTATCTGAATCAAATAAGCATACATCTGGGGTGTTGCCATCAACTGTCCAAACCAAGGCTTTCCATAATCTGAAGGACTATCCATTAACTTTCTTAAATAACTCTCATCTACCAAACAGCTAATTGGGGCATTTTTATTTTCAAGGATCTGTTTCAGATTTTTCTTTAGCAGATTCTCGAATTTCGGGTCATAGGTTTTTGGATAAGGACATTTTTTCCTCTCAATGACTGAAGAAGGCAGATAATCCTTCATGGCATCTTTTAAAAGACTTTTTACCTGATTGTTGTGATACTTATATTCCCATGGCAGGCTGTAAAGGTATTCCACCAATCTATGGTCAGCAAAAGGGACTCTCACTTCCAATCCACAGGACATCGTCATCCGGTCTTTTCTCTCTAACAAAGTTGCCATAAACCACCTGATATTCAGCCATGCAAGTTCTCTTTCTCTTCGGTTTGTAGCAGCTTTCTCTGGATTAGCTACAAACATTTTTCCTCGTTCTATTTGCTCTCTTGGAAGAAGAGGTGTTTCTCCAAGACTTCTTTCATACTGGCTTTTTACATATTCCTCCATTGGAAGCTTCTCCCTAAGGCTTGGCTGTAACACTCTTTTTCTAAATTCCAAATCCCTGGACCAAGGAAAACGGTCAATTTCAAAACTTTCTTTTGCCCGGAACCATGGATATCCTCCAAATATTTCATCGGCACACTCCCCAGATAAACATACTGTATGCTTTTCTTTTATCTTATTTGAAAAAAACATAAGGGATGCATCCACATCTGTCATTCCTGGCATATCTTTCGCTCTTACTGCTTCTAACAAGCAATGAAACAATTCTGTATAGGCACATTCCAAATACCTATGATTTGATCCAATATGAGCTACCATCTGATCTACATAAGGTCGGTCCTCCTCTGGCTGGAAACTGGATGCCTGAAAATTCTCGCTGTTATCTGTATAATCAAAAGAATAAGTGTCCAGCACTTTTCCCTGTTCTTTTAAATGTTTTGCAGCTACCGCAGATACTACGCTAGAATCCAGTCCTCCTGATAATAATGTACAGATAGGAACATCTGACACCAATTGTCTTGTTATGGCATCTGTAAGAATTTCTTTTACAGATTCTACGGCATCTTCATAGCTATCCTTACACTCTTTTGCCTCTGGTTTCCAATACTGCCATTGTTCTATACCACTCTGGCTATACATTCCGCAATGTCCTGGCAGCACCTCATGGATATTTTCATATACACCACTTCCCGGTACTCTTGCAGGTCCAATGCCAAAAATCTGGCAAAGACCATAGCTGCTTACCTTAGGACGAATACTTGGACATGAAAACAATGCTTTTATTTCTGATGCAAAAAAGAATTTTCCCTCAGATATTGTATAAAATAAAGGTTTCACTCCCAATCTGTCCCTACAGAAAAACAAACATCTTTCTTTATCATTCCATATAACAAAACTGTAAATTCCATTTAATTTCTCTACCATTGATTTACCATATACCATATAGGCTGCCAAAACTACTTCTGTATCGGAAGTAGTATCAAAAGAAATTCCTTTTCCCTGCAAATCTTTCCGAAGTTCTTCTGTATTATAAATTTCTCCATTATATACAATATGATATTCCCAGTTATTAAGACTTTTTTTCATTGGCTGCTTTCCCCTTTCCGGGTCAATGACTGCTAATCTTGTATGGGCAAATGCGATATGTTCTCCAACATAAATCCTGAAATCATCCGGTCCCCGATGCCTTATGGTTCTCCCCATATCTTCTACTTGCTTTTCCTGCTTTTCTTTTGTTCGTAAAAAGTTCTCCTCTAGGGAACAATATCCTGCTATTCCGCACATAATAAAAACCTCTCTATTCTAAAGATATTTTTCTGCCTATCCTTTAGTATATGGAGGTTTTTATTTCTTTATGTCTTTCCTTATTTTTTTTGATATATTTCAATCACACAGGTATGTTCTTTTGTCTTTTCACTATAATTAACACCTACTAACAATATTTTCCCTCCATAGTTCTCCAAAACTTGAGGATATTTTCTATCTTTTATCTGCTCTAATGCACTGGTTGCAGTTTTATTCCATTTTAATTCGACAATCATAACCGGCTTATTTGAAGATTTCATAGGTAGGAAAACAACATCTGCATAACCAATTCCTGATGGTAGTTCTTGAATTTCAATAAATTCTTCCAAACAATTAAGATATGCAAACTTAATTACACTTCGTAATGCTTGTTCATTATTATAAAAATTCGGTGCTGTTATCGTGTTATGAATCCGGCTAATGATCTTTGAAACACTTTTCACATCCATTTGCAGAGTTGCATCTAATAATTTATCCGACTCTGTAATTAATTTCACAATTTCTTTATGTCTTCCATTCTTTACTGCCCGAACAAATTCTTCACGCACTTCCTCGTTTGGGATAGAAACAGTCTTCATAGTTTCATCGTATGACAAATATCCTAAATGCACTAACAAAGTCAAAATATCATCCTTACTTTTAAAGGTTGTCATATCATTTTGAAATGTCCCTATATCAATTTCACATCTTTCACCACTTAACATAGCTATTAAAGCTTGTTTTAATCCATCCTCATCTAAATCAATATAGATTTGTAATGCCTCATACGTCTCGGTATTTGTCCAAAAACTTTTCAATTTTCTACTCTGCATCCCATCCACTACAGACTTAGGATTGTACACATGCAAATTTTCTCCCATACGATATCCATCATACCAACGTCTTACTTCCTGAAAGTCTTTATGATAATCCTCACAAAGTTTTCTAACCTCCTGCTGTGTAAATCCCATATATTTTGACATACAATCTGGATTGGTCATAGAAAATTCATCAAAATCATTCAATGCCGAATGATTACCATATTTTTTTATAGGAAGAATTCCTGTCATATAAGCCAGCTTCACATAAGTTCTATCCTTAAATAAATCACGCAGAAAATCCAGATACTTCCTTTGTGCTATGGTATTCTCTCTTGCTACACGAAAAATACAATCCCACTCATCTACAATAAAAATAAAACCCTTTTTCTCATCGCTATCTTTTACATAAATATTTGCCAACGCGACTGGAAGGCTTGTTGTAGAAGGAATCCAATCACCATAAAGTTCCTTAACTTCCTTTAGTATTTCTGCTTCCATATAAGAAACTAAGTTTTCTGGCTCACCAGCTCCACGTAAAAAATGCTGTACATTCAAATATATAACATTATATTGATTCAAATGTGTTTCATAAGATTCACAATTCGCAATCTTCTTATCACAAAATAATTTTTCCGAATCACAAGTACGGTCATAATATGCTGTTAACATCTCTGCTGCCATTGATTTTCCAAATCTTCTCGGTCTGCTAACACAGACAAATCTTTTACGTTTTCCTATCCTTTTGCTAATTAAATCAATTAAACCACTTTTATCCACATAAATATCATCCCTGCAAGCCATCTCAAAGGCATCATTCCCGGGATTTAGATAAATCCCCATCTCTATCACCGTCCTTGTCTTTACTATAACATAAAAACTATTTATTGTCATCTAGTAATGAAGAATGTTTTTTTACTCTATGTAACAGTTGCTACTGTGTTACTGTTGCATTGAAATTCGTTGAAAATCCTAGGATTCTGTGCTACTATAAGTGTGAAAGAGTATATTGCAAGGCAGGTGAAAGTATTGGCAAATAACAAATCGGAAATGTTGGAGAACACGCAACATAAACAAGAAAAAGTTATGAAGAGAACAATTAAAGACAGTGTTTTCACAAATCTGTTTCAAGATAAAAAATACCTGCTACAATTGTATAAAGCACTCCATCCAGAGGATAATGATGTTACAGAGGACAAACTGACTGATATTACAATCAAAAATGTCCTGACAGATAATATTTATAACGACCTAGGTTTTATGGTAGACAACAAATTGATGATTCTGGTAGAAGCACAGTCTACATGGACTATGAATATTATAATCCGGGCATTGCTGTATCTGGTACAGACTGTGCATGATTATTTTGATCGTACCAAACAAAATCTTTATAAGAGCAAAAAAGTACAGATGCCAATACCTGAAATCTATGTCATTTACACAGGAAACAGAAAGACAAGACCATCTGAGATATCATTATCACAAGAATTTTTTGATGGAAAAGAGTGCTGTATAGATGTAAAGGTAAAAATGATATATGATGGAAAAGAGGGTGACATTATCAATCAATATGTTGTTTTTACAAAGGTATGCAATGAGCAGATAACCCTACATGGTAAAACCCAAAAAGCAATTTTAGAATCAATCCGTATCTGTAAAGATAAAAATGTACTCAAAGAATATCTTGAAAGCAGGGAAAAGGAGGTTGTGGACATTATGATGGTATTGTATGACGAAGAAGAAGTAATGCGTTCTTATTTAGAAAGTGAAATTTATGAAGCAAGTCAAAAAGCAAGTCAAAAAGCAAGTCAAAATGAAAGAATTGAAGCAGCCAAACGTATGTTAGAAGATGGAACATTATCACTAGACAAGATAGCTGAATTTTCTAACCTGCCGGTTGAAGTAGTAAAACATTTAGCCGATAGTCTACAGCTTGTATAAGCGATTACAATGAATAACAGTAACTGTTCAGAGTATGTTATTTCAAAACAAGGAAAGTCATGCTCCATTTTGGAAAAAGCTTCATAAGAACACCATTTCTGATTCTTCTTATGAAGCTTTTTTTCTATATATTCACTCTTTTTAGGTAGAACCTTGCACTTTGCTGCAAGGTTCGTAAAGCACCAAGGGCTGCTTTTGCACTTGTGTGCATCCCCGTTTACAAAACACTCATGGGAATATATTTATTGTGATGCCGCAGTCTACAAGGCATGAGTGTTTTGTAAACGTTTATGTTTCTCTGAATAGTTACCTTCTTTCTCCTTATTTTTTCACCTTTACCTTCTTATTTCCTTTCCCTTTGAAATACTTTTTATAATTCTTTAATTTCTTACTTGGCACTTTAATGAACAGTTTTTTATTGGTTCCCTTTAATGCGTTTTTTCCAACGGTTTTCAAATTATTTGTTTTTACAACCATGTTCTTTAATGCACTACAGCCTTGAAAAGCTTTTTTACCAATGGTTTTTACATACTTGCCTATGGTAACTTTTGTAATCTTCTTGTTGCCTGCAAATGCATTGTTTGCAATGGCAGTTACTTTGTAGGTAACACCATCTACGGTTACCGTTGCTGGTATGGTAAAATGCTACAGTATTGAAAAATAACTCAAAAACCAATATAATAAAATAAAAGGAGGGCGGTTGCCATGAATCAAAAAGTTTCTATTGGTATTCAGGATTTTGAAAGTATCCGTAAAAATAACTGTTTTTATATTGATAAAACCCATTTTATAAAGGAATGGTGGGACTGTGGGGATGCTGTTACCTTAATTACCCGCCCGAGACGTTTTGGAAAGACCTTGAATATAAGCATGTTGGAACAGTTTTTCTCCAACCGCTATGCAGGACGAGGGGATTTGTTTGAAGGACTTTCTGTATGGGAACATGAGGAGTACCGAAACCAGCAGGGAACCTATCCTGTTATTGCCCTAACCTTTGCTAATGTAAAAGAAACAAACTTTTTAGATGTAAAAAAACGTATTAGTCAGATTATTGCTGATTTATATACCAAACACCGTTTTCTGATGGATAGTGAACAGATGGACGAAGCTGAAAAGAAATATATTCGTAATATCATTAACTACCAATCTCAAATACCAGATGATATTATAACTATGTCTATTCATAAATTATCAGATTTTTTATCCCGTTATTACAGAAAAAAGGTTATTATTTTATTGGATGAATATGATACTCCTATGCAGGAAGCTTATGTAAATGGTTTCTGGGATGAAATGGTTTCCTTTATCCGAACTATGTTCAATTCCATTTTTAAAACCAATCCTTATCTGGAACGGGCTGTTATGACAGGTATTACCAGAGTAAGTAAAGAGTCTATATTTTCCGATTTGAATAATTTAGAAGTAGTTACAACAACCTCTGAAAAATATGCAGATTGTTTTGGCTTTACAGAAAAGGAAGTCTTTGCTGCACTGAACTGTCTTGATATGCCGAATCAAAAAGAAAAAGTAAAATATTGGTATGACGGTTTTACCTTTGGCAAAACATCTGACATTTATAATCCCTGGTCGATTATCAATTTTCTGAGTAAACAGAAATTCCAGCCTTACTGGGCAAATACCAGCTCCAACAGTTTAGTGGGGAAACTAATCAAAGAAGGCAATATAAATGTTAAGAAAACTATGGAAGATTTGCTCTCTGGGAAATCACTGGTTACAGAGATAGATGAGCAGATTGTATTTAACCAGTTGGAACACAGCCAGTCTGCTATATGGAGTCTTCTCCTTGCCAGTGGTTATTTAAAGGTGAAACATTTAGATATGGAAAATCCCGAAGAGGGTTTTGTCTATGAACTGGTTCTAACTAACCATGAAATATTACTCATGTTCCGAAACATGATTAAGGGCTGGTTTTCAGACTATACAGAGGACTATAATGAATTTATCCAGGCACTTCTGCAAAGCAACAAAAAAATGATGAATATTTACATGAACCGGGTTTCACTAAGTACATTCAGCTTTTTCGACACAGGAAGGCATCCATCTGTTTCTTCGGAACCAGAGCGTTTTTACCACGGTTTTGTCCTAGGGCTTATGGTGGACTTACGTAACCGATATGTGATTACTTCTAACCGGGAAAGTGGATTTGGCCGTTATGATGTTATATTAGAACCTCTAAAAGATACAGATGACGGTATAATATTAGAATTTAAAGTTTATGACAATGACGAAGAAAACACTCTGGAGGATACTGTAGCTGCTGCCCTTGCCCAGATTGAAGAAAAACAGTATGCACAATCGCTAATTGCAAAGGGCATACCAAAAGAACGGATTCGGAAATACGGTTTTGCTTTTGAAGGAAAGACCGTGTTAATTGGATAAGAAATAGAAAACACCTAGCTGTCTGGAACCTTGTGCTTGAAAAGCCTTTTTCTAATATTCTTTGTACTAAAAATATGTAGCTATTTCGAATTAGAAACTGTAACAGAATCCAGCCTATTTGTAATTCGCCTTTAGCGAAAGGTTGGATTCTTGGCTATTCTACGTTCTTGGCACATAGCTTGACAGCAAGTGTCAAGCTTGTGAGTGAACAGTAACTAGAAATCATTATCTTCCTCCCCCAGGAAAGTTCACATTGAAAAACAAATGAAAAATCATTATACTTATAGATAGTAAGCTCTCATGCAGCTTACTGCACCACTATGAATGAAAGAAAAGGAGTAATAAAAACATGTTAAAAAACAAACAAAAAATCATACACATTATGCTTGCAGTTGTTATGTGTATATCCATGCTGCAGGGAATTTGCGTACACGCAGAGGGAACTCCGATACCTACACGGGAATCCGTACCCACACCAGAATCCTCGGTACCTACACAAAAAACCCCAATACCAGCAAAAAAAACTCCAACACCACCAAAGAAAACTCCGATACCACAAAGAAAGAAAAGTATCTCCATGAAGAAAGCACTTACCTTGGAAGTTGGAAAAACCAAAACTCTTACTGCATCTGGTACAAAAAAAGCAGTCAAATGGTCCTCTTCAAACAGGAAAGTGGCTGTACTTACCAAAGTTGGAAAGAAGAAATTGAAAATCTTGGGAAAGGACAATGGAACAACAATAATTACTGCAAAAGCTGAAAATCAGCGTATTGCCTGTAAAGTAAAAATTGAAAAAAAGAAAATTCATGTCCTTCTAAAATCAACTGGTTATAAAAGTTTGACTCATGATAAAGTAACCCTGACCTCAGCAAATAAATTTACTGTGAGCAACGGAAAAAAGACAAAAACTTATCCTGCAAAGAAAAAGATTTCTATTAAGGCATCAAGTAAGATATTTAAAGGTGCCTCTGTTGTAACAATACAAGCAGAGGACAACGGAAAGATAACACTGAATTCCATTAAAAGAAGCCAGGGAAATCCATCTTACCGTGGAGCCATCATACTTCGGAAGGCAGGAAATAACCTCTCTGTAGTCAATGAGGTTCCATTAGAGGAATATTTATACAGTGTAGTCAGTAGCGAAATATCCTCTTCTTCCCCTGCGGAAACACTAAAGGCACAGGCAATAACAGCCAGAAGTTATGCATATTCCCATTTAGGCAATGGAAACTATAAGAAATATAAGGCAGATTTTGATGACAGCACAACCTTTCAGGTATATAATAACCTTGCGGAAACCCATTCTACAAGAAAAGCAGTAAACGAAACAGAACATAAAGTACTAAAAGATGGAAATAAAGTTGTTTCAACGTTTTATTTTTCTACTTCCTTTGGACAGACTACTGTCCCATCAGAAATATGGGGTTCCGTTAATGCAGATAGATACTATAAAAGTATTTTTCAGCAGAAACAAGAAAGCCAGAAAAATTTATCCACAGAATCTGCATTTAAAGCCTTTATCGAGAGTAGTACAACTACCTTTGACAGTAAGTCAGATTGGTATCGTTGGCATGTAACTATAACTAAGAAAGACTTTCAAAAGTATATCAATGGAAGGCTGGCTTCCTGGTATGCTTCATATCCTAGTTATGTAAAGACTAAGCAAAAAGATGGAAGTTATAAAAGTCAAAAAATTTCTTCTATTGGTAAATTGAAAAATGTAACCATTGTAGAGCGTAAGAAAAGTGGTCTGGCAAGTGTTTTACAGATTAAGGGAAGTAAGAACACTGTTCGGATTTACGGCGGCGAAAGACTCCGTTACATATTATCACCAGGTTCGAATCCAATTGTAAAAAAGAATGGCGGGAAAGTTTCTGGTATGTCCTCTCTTCCAAGTTCATTCTTTTATGTGAAAAAAAGCAAAAAAAAATATACCATCTATGGCGGTGGATATGGACATGGTGTAGGCATGAGCCAGACTGGGGCATATCAAATGGGACGTGAAGGATATAGCTATGTTAAAATTTTGCATCACTACTTTAAGAATGTACAAATAAAACGAATTATAAGCTAGTATGTGGTTTTTACCATAATTAACTTTTTTGGCACTATTAACAGACAATCTTTTTATTTTTGGTTATATTTGCTACAAAGGAGGATTACTCAAATGAGAAATTTATGGACCAACTTATGTTTTATTGTAGTTGTTTTTATTATCGGTATATCATTGGCAACATGGGATACCATTTATTACAGTTTTCAGGAACAGGTAGATGTTTATAACTCTGAGGAAGGTTATGACTACAAAGGAAAAGGAACCGGCGGCAATGTCAAAGCAGATGTTGATATTACTTTAGGAGAAGCCGGTAGCATCGTTACTACTACCAAAAGACGTCATGGAGGCACCTCAAAATCTACCAAATATTATTACATTATTCCGGTTGTATTTAATAGCGAACCATGTTTTGTCTGTACAGAAGTATCCGAATCCAAAAAGTCTAACTTTGATTCTTTGGCAAACGATGGTAAACAAACGATTCCTCTTACTGGTACTTTTGAAAAGTTAGATGACAAAATGTACAAATATATGTTAGAATCTATAGAGGATTTGAATAAATATTATGAAAATCAGCTTTTTGAAAATGATACTGAATTAAAAGCACATGTTCTTCCTGTTTGTTTAGTTCCTCTGGATTTTGAGAATCGTAACACTTATATCACAATATTAGCAGTACTTGTTGTCTTTGCTATATTCTTCTTGTTTATGGGTATTAGAAAAGCAAAGAAAACTGCTGCAAGAGAAGCGGCATACGAAGCAGAATTAGAAGCATTTGCAAGAGAAAATATGAATCAGGCAGATGTTTCTGCTACAGAAACATCTGGAAGTACTACAGCAGAAATCGCTACAGAAAACAAGCAATATCAAAATACATTAGACCAATTTAACCATGAACATAACCAATAAACCTAAAACGTATCTGTTCAGTACCTGAACAGATACCATAAAACACATAAATCAAGATTCCTTAAAAGAGACGTTGCATATTTTGTGTAGTGTCTCTTTTACTATATAGAAAAGTTTATTACATATTATAAAAGTTCAGCCGGATTCATTCATAAAGTGCCAGAATATACAAATTGGCTAAAAATATTCTTTTTGGCTGGACACTTTATTCATGAATGGCGTTAAGCACATAAAAGTATATGCACAA
>JAAVHR010000033.1 GCA_014799595.1 Clostridiales bacterium
TAGGTCGAGGTCTTGACCAGGGAAGGATGGAAGCAGTGTGTAGTTTTGAAGGTATAGAGAAGGAAGAGTTCCGGTTGAAAGACTGGGACTTTTTTTACTTTAAATGACTATATCAAAAGAAATAGAGGGAGAAATATGAACAGTATAACTAGTGAAGATATTGAAAAAGTAACAATTTGTCCTTTATGTGGAAAAAATAATATTATGAAAATCCATATAAATTCTGATTGGGTCAATGGAACCTCTCGTATTTTAGAAGCAGATGGTTGTTATTGTACATATAGTAATTGTGAATTTGTATATGGAAATGGTCCATGGCATGAAGAAAAGCGTCAGTGGAATGGAAAAGAAAAGACTTGGCTAAATCAGTATGGACAATTGGTAAAAGGAACATGTAGGAACGAATAAATCATGAGGAGAAAAAGATGAGAGTATTTTTTATTGCAGATTTACATTTTGATGATGACAGAATATTAAGATATGAAAATCGTCCATTTGAATATGTACAACAAATGAATGAAACAATAATCAGGAATTGGAATGATATAGTAACAAAAGAAGATAAGGTTTTTGTTTTTGGAGATATTGGGAATGAGAGTTACATAAAGCAGTTAAATGGTAAGAAATACCTAATAAAAGGTAATCATGATACAAAGATGAATCAGGAATATAGAACATGTGGTTTTGAAGAGGTTTATGATTATCCTATTGTTTATGAAAATTTTTGGATTTTATCTCACGAACCTATGTATATCAATTGTAATATGCCTTATGCGAATTTGTTTGGACATGTGCATCAATCGCCACAATATACAACTTACAGTAAACAGCATTATTGCGTAACTGTAGAGAGGATTGATTATACACCAATTGCATTTGAGGAGATAAAGAAGAGAATAACAGTGTAACTTAAAAATAGCAGCTTCTAGTGTACTGTTTCATTCATTTAGTTGAAAATGAATGAGCAGTACACTAGGTTATTTTGAGAAATAAAAAAAGAGGCGAGAACCTCTTTTTTTATAGATTATTTGAGATTGTTTATAATTCAGTGAAAAATCTAGGATAACTATTTTTTTTCACTATAATCCATAGCTGCACCAATAAATCCTCTAAACAAAGGATGTGGACGATTAGGTCTTGATTTGAATTCTGGATGAGCTTGTGTGGCAATAAACCATGGGTGATTTGGAAGCTCTATCATTTCCACAATCTTACCATTAGGAGATAAACCACATAAAGACATACCACCTTTGATTAAATCTTCTCTATAGTAGTTGTTTACTTCATAACGATGACGGTGTCTTTCTGAAATTTCTTTTGAACCATATAAAGTATATGCTTTACTGTTCTCATCAAGAATACAAGGATATGCTCCAAGTCTTAATGTTCCACCAATATCTGTTACATTATCTTGATCAGGCATTAGATGAATCACTGGATGATTAGTTTCTGGATTAAGTTCGATACTATGTGCATCTTTAAAATCCAGTACATTTCTTGCAAATTCTACAATTGCTAATTGCATACCAACACAAAGGCCTAAAAACGGAACATTATGTGTTCGTGCATATTCAATCGCATATATTTTTCCGTCCATTCCTCTGGAACCAAATCCACCAGGAACAATAATACCATCCATGTCCTTAAAATATTCATCTGCATTTTCTTTTGTAACTTCTTCTGAATTAATCCATGCAATATCTACGGCCGCATTATAATGAATTGCCCCATGCTTTAGTGCTTCCGCAACACTAATATAAGCATCATGTAAGGAGGTATACTTTCCTACTAAACCAATTCGGATTGTACGGGTAGGATTTTTTAAAGAATACACCATTTTTTCCCATTCTGCAAGTTTAGGTTCTGGACAATCAAGTTGCAGGCATTTACATGCAATATCCGCCAAATGTTCTTGTTCCATAGCAAGAGGAGCCTCATATAAAGTTTCTACATCTAAATTCTGAATTACATTGTATTTGGAAACATTACAGAATAGTGCAATTTTGTCCTTAATATCAGATTCCAGAGGAATTTCGGTACGACAAACAATAATATTTGGCTGTAAGCCCATAGATTGTAATTCTTTTACACTTGATTGGGTTGGTTTCGTTTTAATTTCACCAGATGCTTTTAAGTAAGGAATCAATGTAACATGAATTAAAATCGCGTTTTCTCTTCCAACATCATGTTGGAATTGACGAATGGACTCAAGGAAAGGTTGGCTTTCAATATCTCCTACTGTTCCACCAACTTCAATAATAGCAATTTGCATATCTTTAGATGTTTCATCACGATAGAAACGTTCTTTGATTTCATTTGTAATATGTGGAATAACTTGGACAGTACCTCCACCAAAGTCTCCACGTCTTTCTTTGTGAAGAACAGACCAGTATATTTTACCAGTTGTAACATTGGATTGCTTGGTTAAACTTTCATCAATAAATCTTTCATAATGTCCCAGATCTAAGTCTGTTTCAGCACCATCATCGGTTACAAATACTTCTCCATGTTGCACAGGGTTCATAGTACCTGGGTCAATATTGATATATGGATCGAATTTTTGCATTGTAACCTTATATCCACGGGCTTTCAAAAGTCTTCCTAAAGAAGCAGCGGTGATTCCTTTGCCGAGTCCTGATACGACACCACCAGTTACAAATACATATTTTACAGCCATTATATTGTATCCTCCTTTAAATTTATCAAGTGTTTTTATTTTCATATACATATTTAGAAATATAACTAATCCATTATAACTTATAATTCATAAAAAATCTAGTGGTAAAAAATAAGATAGATTTTTATAATGTAGATATAGTTACTGTTCACTCACAAGCTTGACACTTGCTGTCAAGCTATGTGCCAAGAATGTAAAATAGCCAAGAATCCAGCCTTTCGCTGAAGGAGAATTATAATAGGCTGGATTTTGTTACTGTTTGCACCGCAGGTGTGAACAGTAACTATATATGAATGTATATGCAATGCTAGAATTTATTGACAAGTTAGTAGCTTTTTAATATTATATTTATCGGAATGTAGTAATATAGGATTGTGTTAATTAATGGGAGATGTGGAATAATTAGGCGTTTTTTGAAAAATGCTTATGTAATATTTTACCATGTAATGAGGGAGAGCTGTTTTTGGAGTTAAATTTATGAGTTGTGTTACTGTTCACTCACAAGCTTGACACTTGCTGTCAAGCTATGTGCCCAAATGTAAAACAGCCAAGAATCCAGCCTTTCGCCGAAGGCGAATTATAAATAGGCTGGATTCCGTTACAGTTTGCACCGTAGGTGTGAACTGTAACCGAGTTGTGTTTATTTTATGAAAAGTTAGGATAAATATTGATTTATGGAAAAACTATTATTATAATAACAATGTTGACTAGAAATAGATTAAACATTACCTATTTATATATCTTGAACTGATAAAAAGAATAGATATGTTCTTTATAAGGGTATAATATCTTACAAAGAGGAGGAATTATGAATAACGAAAACAATCAAAATGGATCAAATCAAAATAAGGATTCTAATAATAAGACAAATAAAAATGGTATGATTGCAATTATCATTGCTACACTTTTTGTCTTTATATTTGTCTGCTGGATTCGTGAACAGGTAGAGAGAACCACAAAGCAGGAAATTACTTATGATGCATTTTTGGATATGCTGAATGAGAATAAAGTAGAAAGCGTGGAATTTTCTGGTAATAAGATAATGATAAAGCCAAAGGTAAGTGAAACAGAGAAACCACTTTATGTTATTACTTATTATACAGGATATATCAATGATGATAGTTTGGTAGAAAAATTAAATAAAGCAGATGTAAAATATCAAAGTGTGGTAGAAGATAGCGGTAGTGGTATATTGGAATTTTTTATGTGGAATGTTTTTCCATTTGCACTGATATTTGGCAGTATGTGGTTTTTGTTCCGTCCAATGTTTAAAGGTGGCGGCATGATGGGTGTTGGAAAGAGTAATGCCAAGGTTTATGTAGAGAAGGAAACTGGTGTAACATTTCGGGATGTGGCAGGACAAGAGGAAGCAAAAGATTCTCTGACTGAAGTAGTAGATTTTCTTCATAATCCCGGAAAATATGCAAAAATTGGAGCTAAATTACCAAAAGGTGCATTACTTGTGGGACCTCCAGGAACTGGTAAAACTCTTTTAGCAAAAGCGTTAGCTGGAGAAGCAAAGGTACCATTTTTCTCCCTATCTGGTTCTGATTTTGTAGAACTTTATGTAGGTGTGGGAGCATCCCGTGTAAGAGATTTATTTAAACAGGCACAACAAAAGGCTCCATGTATTATTTTTATTGATGAGGTGGATGCTATTGGTAAGAGCAGAGACGGACATCATGGTGGTAATGATGAAAGAGAACAGACTTTGAACCAGTTGTTGTCAGAAATGGATGGTTTTGACACTTCTAAAGGATTGGTTGTCTTAGCTGCGACAAACCGTCCAGAAGTATTAGATAAAGCACTTTTAAGACCTGGTCGGTTTGACCGGAGAGTTATTGTAGATAAGCCAGATTTAAAAGGCCGTGTTGACATTTTAAAAGTACATGCAAAAGATGTTATGATGGATGATAGTGTTGATTTAGAAGAGATAGCATTGGCAACCTCTGGTGCAGTAGGCTCAGATTTGGCAAATATGATTAACGAAGCTGCTATTATGGCAGTAAAAGATAACAGAAAGTTTGTAAGACAATCTGATTTATTTGAGGCAGTGGAAGTGGTAATTGCTGGTAAGGAAAAGAAAGACCGTATCCTTGGTAAAGATGAAAAGAAAATTGTAGCATACCATGAGGTTGGTCATGCATTAGTAACTGCTTTACAAAAAGGTTCAGAACCAGTGCAGAAGATTACCATTGTTCCCCGTACTATGGGAGCATTGGGTTATGTTATGCAGGTTCCAGAGGAAGAAAAATACTTGATGAGTAAAGATGAAATGTTGATTCGTATTACCACAGCACTTGGTGGAAGAGCAGCAGAGAAAATTATTTTTGATTCTATTACTACTGGGGCTTCTAATGATATTGAACAGGCAACGAAGATTGCAAGAGCCATGGTTACACAGTATGGTATGTCAGAGGCTTTTGGTATGATTGGTTTAGAAAGTGTGGAAAACCGTTATTTAGATGGCAGAGCTGTTATGAATTGTAGTGATGAGACGGCTACCGCAGTTGACCAGGAAGTTATGAAGATTCTAAAAGAATGTTATAATAAAGCAGAGAAACTTTTAGAAGGAAATAAAGATGTTTTAGATAAAATTGCAGAATATCTTATTCGGGAAGAAACCATTACTGGCAAAGAATTTATGAGAATTTACAGAGAGATTAAAGGAATTCCAGAAGAGGAAAAAGAGAATACTGTTAATGAGAGCGAAAAGAAAATAAGTCAGGAAGAAACAAAAGTAGATGATGCTGATGCAAAATAAGAGATAGTGTATATAGTCTGCTTTGTAAAAAGGCTGTTGTAAATAAAAAAACAACAGCCTTTTTATGCAATCTTGAATAAATGGATACCAGAACATTCCAGTTCAAGCAAAATATAACCAAACTATGGAATAAGTGAGGAATACAGATGTTTAATTTAGACGAAGAATTGAAAAAATTACCAAGTAAGCCTGGAGTCTATTTGATGCATGATAAAAATGACCAGATTATTTATGTAGGAAAGGCGATTAGTCTGAAAAATAGAGTTAGGCAGTATTTTCAGCAGAGCAGGAAAGTTACTCCTAAAATTGAAAGAATGATAAAAAATATTGCATATTTCGAGTATATTGTAACAGATTCTGAGTTAGAAGCACTGGTATTAGAATGCAATTTGATAAAAGAACATAATCCTAAATATAATACTATGCTCAAAGATGATAAGGCATATCCCTTTATTAAAGCAACAATTGGTGAAATGTATCCTAGGTTGCTTACGGTACATCAGATGAAAAAATCAGGAAGAAAAAAGTCGGATAAGGTGAAATATTTTGGACCATATACTAGTGTAGGTGCAATGAAAGATGTATTGGAATTACTTCGGAAAATTTATTTTATGCGAACCTGCAACCGGAATTTGCCTAAAGATATAGGGAAAGAGAGACCTTGTTTGTATTACCAAATTAAGCAGTGTAAAGCTCCATGTCAGGGCTATATCAGTGAAGAAGAGTATCGGGAGAATTTTTCCAAAGCCTTGGAATTTCTAGATGGAAATTATGCTGGAGTAGAAAAAATGCTTACAGAGAAAATGCAGGAAGCATCAGAAAGATTAGCATTTGAAGAAGCAATGGAGTACCGTGATTTGTTACAAAGCATTAAACAGATGTCAGAAAAACAAAAGATTACCAGTTATGGTATGGAGGACAGAGATATTATTGCTATGGCAAGAACAAAGGAAGATGCTGTAGTACAGGTGTTTTTTATACGAAATGGAAGGATGATTGGAAGAGAGCATTTTTATTTTGAAGATATTGAAAAAGAGGAAAATAATGAAATCATTACAGCTTTTTTAAAACAGTTTTATGCGGGGACTCCATTTATACCAAAAGAGATTTTTTTACAGGAACACTTAGAGGAACAGGAGATAATTGAAAAATGGCTGACAGAAAAAAGAGGGCAGAAAGTATCTATTGTAATCCCTCAAAAGGGGCAGAAAGAGCGATTAGTGGAGCTTGCCCAAACAAATGCAAGTATGGTGTTGCAAAAAGATAAAGATAAAATGAAAAGAGATAAGGAACGTACTACTGGAGCTATGCAGGAAATTGCAGATATTCTTGGTCTTTCCCAAATTTACAGAGTAGAATCTTATGATATTTCCAATATTAGCGGATTTCAATCAGTGGGGTCTATGGTAGTTTTTGAAGGTGGAAAGCCAAAAAAGAATAATTATCGTAAATTTAAGATTAAATCTATTGAGGGAGCAGATGATTATGGAAGTATGAGAGAGGTTCTCACAAGAAGATTTGCCCATGGATTAAGAGAACAGGAAGAGGGAGGAAGTGGAAAATTTGACCGTTTTCCTGATTTGATTTTGATGGACGGAGGAAAAGGCCAGGTAAATATTGCTTTGGAAGTGCTTGAACAGTTTGGTCTGGACATTCCTGTTTGTGGAATGGTAAAGGATAATCATCATAGAACAAGAGGATTATATTTTCATAACCAGGAATTAGAGATTTCTTCCAGGAGTGAGGGATTTCATTTAATAACCAGAATTCAGGATGAAACCCACCGGTTTGCCATAGAATATCATAGGCTTCTTAGGGGAAAGAACCAAGTACATTCTATTTTAGAGGATATTCCTAATGTGGGAGAGAAAAGAAGAAAGGCATTATTGCATAATTTTCAAAGTATTGAGGAAATTAAGGCAGCTTCAAAGGAAGAATTAAAAAAGATACCTGAATTAAATCAGGCAGCAGTAGAAAGTATCTACCAGTTTTTTCATAGGGAATTGATTGAAAAGGATAAGAATTCATGATAAAATGGGTACAGAGAAGACAGAAAAGTTAGATAAGGAGGAATCAAAAAAGATATGGCAGATTATAGTGTAGAGTTAATACAATTGATTGATACTATGAAGTTAGAGAATTGTACGCCTGAGGTGAATGTGGCGGATATTAAAATTACCCAGAATGATATTAACCGATCAGCGTTGCAGCTTACAGGTTTTTTTGATTATTTTGACAGTGATCGTATTCAGGTAATTGGACAAGTGGAATACACCTATATGGAGAAGATAGGTGGAGAAAAGTCTAAAGAAATGTTAAAAAAAATTATGGAGCATAAAGTGCCATGTATTGTATTTTGCAGAAGTTTGGATATAAAAGAAGAATTTTTGGAGATGGCAAGGGAATATCAAGTACCGATTCTTCGTACTGCAAAGACAACCTCTGGATTTGTTGCAGAAGTAATCCGCTGGCTGAATGTGGAACTTGCTCCACGAATGACAGTACATGGTGTACTTGTGGATGTATATGGTGAGGGCTTGCTGATTATGGGAGAGAGTGGTATAGGTAAGAGTGAGGCTGCTCTGGAATTAATTAAGCGGGGACATCGTTTAGTATCTGATGATGTGGTAGAAATTAAAAGAGTAAGTGACATTACTTTGATTGGTACAGCTCCAGATATTACCAGACATTTTATTGAACTCCGTGGTATTGGTATTTTGGATGTAAAGAATCTGTTTGGTGTGGAAAGTGTAAAAGATACCCAATCCATAGATTTGGTTATTAAATTAGAGGAATGGAACAAAGAACAGGAATATGACCGATTGGGACTGGAAGAGGAGTATACAGAATTTCTCGGAAACAAAGTAGTTTGTCACTCTATACCGATTCGTCCTGGCAGAAATCTTGCTGTAATATGTGAAGCTGCTGCTGTAAATTATCGTCAAAAGAAAATGGGATATAATGCTGCACAAGAATTATATAACCGTGTAACAAATAATATTATGAATAAAGAATAAAACGGAACAGTATAGAGATATGATTGTTTTATGATGGTTTTGGAAAAATATGGTAACAGTTCAGCCATGCCATTCATATTTTGCCAGAATATACAACATGACTAAAAGTATTATAAATTGGCTGAACTGTAACAAAATATGAATATTTAAGGATAAACCATAAAAGATTCTGGAAATATAAAATACATAAGAGACAACAATTTTTAAGAGAGTTGCAAAAATATGGAAGAAATAGAAAGGACTGTATACTTGCAGGAAGGTAAGGAATTATGGGAAAATATTGTATAGGTGTAGATGTAGGAGGAACAACAGTAAAAATTGGTTTATTTACAGACCAAGGAGAACTAAAAGATAAGTGGGAAATTGTCACAAGAAAAGAAGAGGGAGGCAGTTATATTTTAAGTGACATCGCAGCATCAATAGAAGAAAAACTTGTGGCAGAAAATATTGAAAAAACAAATGTAGTTGGAATTGGCATTGGTATTCCTGGACCAATTACTGCAGATGGAACTGTATTAAAATGTGTCAACCTTGGATGGGGAGTTTTTAATGTTGCAGATGAAGTGAAGAAGCTTGTTGGAATAGACAATGTAAAAGTTGGAAATGACGCAAATGTTGCAGCCTTAGGAGAAATGTGGCAAGGTGGAGGAAAAGGTTATCAGAATATGGTAATGATTACTCTTGGAACAGGTGTAGGTGGTGGAATTATTATTGATGGAGATATCCTGACAGGTAGTAAAGGTGCTGCTGGTGAAATTGGACATATCAGTGTCAATTTTACGGAGGAAGATACTTGTAACTGTGGAAAACGCGGATGTCTGGAACAATTTGCCTCTGCAACAGGTATCGTGAAGGAAGCAAAGAGAATGTTGCTGGTTTCTGATAAACCTTCAAAGCTTAGAGACCTTCAGTATTTGTCAGCAAAGACAATTTTTGATGCAGCAAAAGAGGGAGATGAACTGGCAAATGATTTAGTAGACCAGCTAGCAAAATATCTTGGTATTGCAGCATCACATATAGCAGCAGTCATCGATCCGGAGGCATTTGTGATTGGTGGAGGAGTTTCAAAGGCAGGAAGAATTTTAACCAATAGAATTAAAGAAAATTATGAAAAAAATGTCATGTTTGCACTTCGGAATAAAGAATTTAAGTTAGCAGAACTTGGAAATGATGCAGGAATTTATGGATGTGCAAAAATGGTATTAAACTAAGACTATTTATGATTGAAAATAGGGCAATGGATTTATAAGAGACTTTTGTTATGCCATAATATAGGATGTGAATAAAAAAGGATGGAAATATTGTCCAAAACTCCACTGGTGTGAATGATTCCGGTGGAGTTTGTTATGTTAGTGTAACTATTCAGGTAGAAACACGCATTTACTGCGTGTATACGTAAAAAAAAATGAAAGTTGATTGCTATGTGCTACGCACTCCCGCAATCACCAACTGTATTCGTATTTCGGGCTGTCGCCCTACATACTCATACAGTTTAGCCAGCCAAATGGCTATATTTCTTTACAAGCAAGCTTGCACGAAATATAGCCGTTTGTCAGGACTTTCATAGTAAATTTTGATTGTTCTAAGCCCTTCGCCAAAGGCGAATTTTCATGGGCTTAGAACGTAACTGTTCATGGTTCTGAACAGTTACAGTAGAAGAAATGATGTAGGTGGAAGATTATGAATAATGATTTTAGAAAAGAAATGGAGCATATTTTAGGAGAAAACCAGGTAAAGGTTGGGGAATTTTTATCTAAACATACTACCTTTAAAATGGGGGGAGAGGCAGATTACTTTGTAATACCACAATCACCAGAAGAAATTGTAGAGCTGGTAAATCTTTGTAATAAAGAGAAAGTACCTTTTTACATTCTTGGAAATGGCAGTAATATTTTAGTTGGAGATAAAGGCTATCGAGGTGTGATTATTCAAATTGGAAAAGGAATGGAGAAGATAGAATTTGGTGAAACCATAGAAGGACAGACAAGAGTATTGGCAGGTGCAGGAGTTTCTCTTGCAAAATTGGCGAAAATGGTAGCAGGAAAAGGGTTGACAGGATTTGAATTTGCCAGTGGAATTCCGGGAACATTAGGTGGTGCAATTACCATGAATGCAGGAGCTTATGGAGGAGAAATCAAAGATTGTATTCTTTGGGCAAAGGTTATTGATAAACAAGGGCAAATTCGCGTCATAGAAAAAAAAGATTTGGAGTTGGGATATCGAACCAGTGTAATACAAAAGGATGGCTATATTGTAGTAGAAGCAGAATTTACTTTTGCATCTGGAGTAATAGAAGAAATTGAAAAGAAAATGACCGATTTAAATCGTCAGAGAGTGGAAAAACAGCCACTAAATTATCCAAGTGCAGGAAGTACATTTAAACGTCCTGAAGGATATTTTGCAGGAAAACTGATTATGGATGCAGGGTTGGCTGGATATCAAGTTGGAGATATTATGGTTTCTACAAAACATTGTGGTTTCGTTGTTAATGTTGGAGCAGGAACGGCAAAAGATGCCAGACAGCTTATAGAAGATGTATCCCGTATTGTATATGAGAAATTCCAAGTGAAATTAGAACCTGAGGTCCGCTTTTTGGGAGAGTTTTAACTTTTGTATTCACAATCATCTATACATCCTTACATGAAAGGAGAAGATTACTATGCGTTTTGTAATTGTAACTGGAATATCTGGTGCTGGTAAGAATACAGTATTGAAAATGCTGGAGGATGCAGAGTATTTTTGTGTGGATAATTTACCAATCCAGTTAATTCCTAAAATGGCACAAATAGCAGTAGTAGAGTCAAGAAATATTTCAAAGGTAGCATTAGGCGTAGATATTCGTAGTGGCGATGGGTTAAAAAATCTAACAGAAATTTTAGAACAGATAGATGATATGCAGTTTGATTACGAAATCTTGTTTTTAGAATGTGCCACAGAAGTATTAATTAAAAGATATAAAGAAACCAGACATACTCATCCTCTGGCTGGAAAAGGCAGAGTAGAGGAGGCCATTGAGGAAGAGAGAAGAAGAACAAAGTTTTTAAAAGAAAGATCAAAATATATTATTGATACTTCCCAATTATTGGTAAGAGATTTAAAAACACAAATTGATAAGATTTTTGTCGATAATGACCAATTTGATAATTTTTATTTAACTATTTTATCCTTTGGATTCAAATATGGGATACCAGTAGATTCTGACTTGGTATTTGATGTACGTTTTTTGCCGAATCCATACTATATTCCAGAGTTAAGACCAAAAAGTGGAAGAGATAAAGAAGTTTATGATTATGTTATGGCAAGTAGAGAAGCACAAATTTTTTTAGATAAATTGGAGGATATGTTAGATTTTTTAATTCCTAATTATATTGTGGAAGGAAAAAATCAATTGGTAGTGAGTATAGGTTGTACAGGTGGCAAACATCGTTCTGTAACTTTGGCAAATGCTATTACAAAGAGAATGGCAGGCAGGAAGTTTGGCATGAAAGTGGAACACAGGGATGTGGAGAAGGGTTAGGTAGAAATGTCATTTTCAAGAGAGATTAAAGAAGAATTGTCAAAACATATACCAACAGGCAGACATTGTCAAATTGCTGAGATTGCTGCAATTATCAGCTTATGTGGTAAAATTTCTGTAAATGAAAAGGAACAGCATTTCATTAAAATTGTAACAGAAAACTTGACAGTTGCCAGAAAATACTTTATGTTAATAAAGGAAGCCTTTCAAGGGGACATTCAGATTCAAGTTAGAAGGAATCGTTACTTAAAAAGAAGTAATTCCTATGCATTGATTATTAAGGATAGCCAGATGTCCATGAGGATATTAAAAGCGACAAAACTTATTAATCAGCAGGGGGATATTGTGGAAGAGATGTCCATTATAAGTAACCGGGTAGTACAGAATACATGTTGCAAACGAGCATTTATTCGTGGTGCTTTTCTTGCTGCTGGTTCTATGAGTGACCCAGAAAAGACATACCATTTTGAGATAATAACAACAACAGAAGAGAAAGCAGCACAGTTAAGAGACATGATTCGCTTTTTTGATGTAGATGCAAAGATTGTAAAACGCAAGAAGTATTTTGTGGTATATGTAAAAGATGGCTCACAAATTGTTGATGTACTTAATATTATGGAAGCACATAAAGCACTTATGAACTTGGAGAATGTGCGTATTTTAAAAGAGATGCGAAACTCTATTAATCGACAAGTGAACTGCGAGGCAGCCAATATTAGCAAAACAGTGACTGCCGCAAGTAAACAATTAGAGGATATTCTATATATTCAAAATACTGTAGGATTTGGTGATTTATCTCCCGGATTGAAAGAAATAGCAAAATTAAGGATGGAACAACCAGATGCATCCCTTAAGGAATTGGGAAGTATGCTGAGTACTCCAATAGGCAAGTCGGGCGTGAATCATAGATTAAGAAAGCTTAGCATTATAGCAGATAGTTTAAGAGAACACAAGGAGGAGAAGTAAAGATGGTAACCAAAAAAATTACAATCAAAATTCCTACTGGATTAGAAGCAAGACCAGTCGCATTATTAGTTCAGGTGGCGAGCAGATACGAAAGCAGCGTATTTGTTGAGTGCGAAGATAAAAAGGTTAATGCCAAAAGTATAATGGGCATGATGAGTCTGGGAATAGCAGCGGGAGAAGAGGTTACAGTTACCGCCAATGGAAATGATGAAGAAGAAGCAATTGAAAATATTGAAAAGTATTTAAGTAGTAAGGAATAAATAGATAATAAGCAAAGCGGCTGTAGGGATTGCAGTCGCTTTTATCGCTCTATAGGAGGAAAGGTATGGAATTTACACATTTGCATGTACATACAGAATATAGTTTGTTAGATGGTTCCAGTAAAATTCAGGAATTAGTTACGGAAACAAAAAAATTAGGAATGGATAGTATTGCAATTACAGATCATGGTGTTATGTATGGTGTAATTGATTTTTATAAAGCGGCAAAGAAAGCAGGAGTCAAACCAATTGTTGGATGTGAAGTTTATGTTGCACCAGGCAGCCGGTTTGACAGAGAAGCAAACAGTGGAGAAGATAGGTATCATCATTTGGTCTTATTAGCAGAAAATAATGTGGGATATTCTAATTTGATGAAAATTGTATCTAAAGGTTTTACAGAAGGTTTTTATTATAAACCAAGGGTAGATTATGAGGTTTTACAACAATATCATGAGGGTATAATTGCTCTTAGTGCATGTCTTGCTGGTGTTGTTGCGGTAAATTTGACCAGGGGATTTTACGAAGAAGCCAAGAAAGAGGCTCTTCGGCTAGAGGAAATTTTTGGAAAGGGGAATTTCTTTCTTGAGTTACAAGATCATGGAATCGCCGCACAGCAGGCAGTCAATCAGGGATTGCTACGGATGCATAAGGAAACAGGAATTGACTTGGTTGCTACCAATGATATACATTATATCCATGCAGAGGATCAACAGGCACATGATATCTTGCTTTGTATTCAAACCCAAAAAAAAGTAACCGATGAAAATCGTATGCGGTATGAAGGCGGACAATTTTATCTAAAAACTCCAGAAGAAATGGCTGCATTATTTCCTTATGCTCTTGAAGCTCTTGAAAATACCCATAAAATTGCAGAGCGTTGTAATGTAGAAATTACTTTTGGAGAATATAAGTTACCTCAATATGATGTACCAGAAGGATACACTGCTTGGGAATATTTGCAAAAAATATGTCAAGAAGGTTTAATCCGCAGATATGGAAATCCTTCAAAAGAATTGCAGGATAGATTGCAATATGAATTGGATACAATACATGGGATGGGATTTGTAGAGTATTTTTTGATAGTTTGGGATTTTATTAAATATGCAAAAGATCATGACATTCCAGTAGGTCCGGGACGAGGATCTGCGGCAGGAAGTATTGTTTCTTATTCGTTGGAAATTACGAATATTGACCCGATTAAATATAACTTGCTGTTTGAGCGGTTTTTAAATCCAGAACGTCTAACTATGCCGGATATTGATATTGATTTTTGTTATGAAAAAAGGCAGAAGGTCATTGATTATGTAGTAGAAAAATATGGTCAGGAAAAGGTTGCCCAAATTGTGACCTTTGGTACTTTAGCAGCAAAAATGGTAATCAGGGATGTAGGACGGGCATTGGATTTGCCATATAGCTATGTGGACAGCATTGCCAAAATGATTCCAACAGAACTTGGAATAACAATAGAAAAAGCACTAAAGTCAAATCCCGAATTAAAAACATTGTATGAATCTGATGAACAGGCAAAATTTTTAATTGATATTTCTATGCGTCTGGAAGGTTTACCGCGCCATACTTCCATGCATGCTGCAGGTGTAGTAATCAGTAAAGAGGCAGTAGAAGAGTATGTACCATTGTCAAAGGCAGCAGATGATAAAATTACTACACAATTTACCATGACAACCCTAGAGGAATTAGGGCTTTTAAAAATGGACTTTCTTGGACTTCGTACATTGACTGTAATACAGGATGCAGTCAACCAGATAAATAAGAGACTGAATAGTTTAGATAAAGAATCTGAGGTTTATAAAAATGCATTAAAATTACATGGTGTACCTTTGGATATTGATAAAATTGATATGGCAGATGAAAGAATTTATCAGTTAATCAGTTCTGGAAAAACAGAAGGGATTTTTCAGTTAGAAAGTGCAGGAATGAAGAGCTTTATGAAGGAGTTAAAACCAGAAAGCCTAGAGGATGTTATAGCTGGAATATCATTGTATCGTCCAGGTCCTATGGATTTTATTCCTAAATATATTAAGGGTAAAAATAACAAAAATAGCGTAACCTATGAGTGTAAAGAATTAGAGCCTATTTTGGAGCCAACTTATGGGTGTATTGTGTATCAGGAACAGGTTATGCAGATTGTTCGGGATTTAGCCGGATATAGCTATGGACGCAGCGACTTGGTTCGCCGTGCAATGTCGAAAAAGAAAGCAGATGTTATGGAAAAAGAGCGGCAGAACTTTGTCTATGGTAATGAGGAAGAAGGCGTAAAAGGATGCATGGCAAATGGAATATCCAAAGAAGTTGCCAATAAAATTTTTGATGAAATGATAGACTTTGCTAAGTATGCTTTTAATAAATCCCATGCTGCTTGTTATGCAGTAGTTGCCTATCAGACAGCCTTTTTAAAACGTTATTATCCAGTAGAGTTTATGGCTGCTTTAATGACTTCTGTACTGGAAAACAGCACCAAGGTATCCGAATATATTATGCATTGCAGAAAAATGGAAATTGAAATTTTACCACCTGATGTAAATACAGGGGTAGGAAAGTTTTCTGTTGATTATGGAAGTGGAAAAGATGAAGCAAAGATACGTTATGGTTTATCTGCTATAAAGGGACTTGGAAGACCAATTATAGATGCCATTGTCAGGGAACGGGAGGCTCATGGGGCATATCTTGATATGAAAGATTTTGCAATGCGGTTGTCTGGAAAAGAAGTAAATAAACGAACTATGGAGAATTTTATCAAGGCTGGAGCTTTTGATGGAATGAAAGGAAACAGAAATCAGAAAATGCACATATACTCCNAGATTATAGATGAAGTGAACNGAGAGAAGAAAGATAATATTGCAGGGCAGATGTCATTGTTTGATTTTGTGGATGAAGCTCAGAAAGAAGAGTTTTCTATTCATTTACCAAATCTTCCAGAATATGAAAAAGATGATTTGCTGGCAATGGAAAAGGATGTTTTAGGAATTTATGTTAGTGGGCATCCTTTAGAAGAGTTTTTAGATTTAATGGAGAAGCATGTAACAGACCATACAACAGATTTCTCTTTATCTGAGGAGTCAGATAAACCAAATGTGGAAGATGAAGCCAAAACAATTGTAGGTGGAATGATTACCTCTATAACTTCTAAGATAACAAAAACGAATCAGATGATGGCATTTTTTACCATAGAGGATTTGTATGGAACAGTGGAAGTTGTAGCATTTCCAAGAGATTATGAAAAAAATCGTTCCATGTTATTACAAGATAAAAAGGTTTTTGTGGTAGGAAAGGTAAAAACAGAGGCTGACCGTGCTGCAAAAATCTTTTTGAACCGCATTATTCCATTTGATGAAATGCCAAAAGAATTATGGATTAAATTTGAGAATATAGAAGGATTCCAAAAAATGGAAGAAAAACTGGAAAGAGATTTATTTTCACAAAAAGGAAACTGCTTAGTGAATATTTATTGTGTTCAGGAAAAGGCGAAAAAAAGCTATGGGGAAACAAAAGGAATTTATCTTAGTGAAGAGATTTTAAAAAATCTGGAGGAGGAATATGGCACAGAAAACGTGAGGGTTGTAGAAAAAAGTATTGAAAAGTTGTAAAAAAGGAATTACAATATAATGGAATGTATTGAAAAATTTTACGGATAGAATGTTGGAGGTCAAAAGAATGGCAAAAGAAATAAAAACAATAGGAGTTTTAACAAGTGGTGGAGATGCACCTGGAATGAATGCAGCAATCCGTTCTGTAGTCAGAACAGCATTAGCAAGAGGTTTAAATGTGAAGGGAATTAGAAGAGGATATGCTGGTTTGTTGGACGAGGATATTGAAGACATGGATACAAAGAGTGTGGCAGATATCCTGCAAAGAGGTGGTACTATTTTATATACCGCCCGTTGTTTAGAGTTTAAAGAACCAGAAGTACAAAAAAGAGGTGCTGAGATTTTAAAGAAACATGGCATTGATGGACTGGTTGTAATTGGTGGAGATGGATCTTTCATGGGTGCAAGTAAGCTTGCAAATCTTGGAATTAATACCATTGGTGTACCTGGAACTATTGATTTAGATATTGCATGTACAGAATATACAATTGGATTTGATACTGCTGTTAATACTGCTATGGAAGCGATTGATAAGGTTCGTGATACCTCTACCTCCCATGAGAGATGTAGTATTATTGAGGTTATGGGAAGACGTGCTGGTTATATTGCCCTGTGGTGTGGTATTGCCAATGGTGCAGAAGATATTCTTATGGTTGAAAAATATGATGGAGATGAACAAAGTATCATCGACAATATTATGGATAAGAAGAAGTTGGGTAAGAAGCATCATATTATTATCAATGCAGAAGGTGTTGGAGATTCTTATGGAATGGCTGAGAGAATTGAAAAGGCTACAGGAATTGAAACAAGAGCAACTATCATTGGTCATATCCAACGTGGCGGAAATCCAACTTGCCGAGACAGAGTATATGCTTCTGCAATGGGGGCAAAAGCCGTAGATTTGTTGTGTGAAGGTGCTACAAACAGAGTAGTGGGTTACCGTGATGGAGAGTTTGTAGATTATGATATTCAGGATGCTTTGCAGATGAATAAAGGAATTGACGAATATATGTATGATATTTCCAAAAGATTGTCAAGACAATAATGAAAATAAAAAGGAGCTGTATTGGACAGTTCCTTTTTATTATGAAAGCACATAGTGTAGAGCGACCAACACTTTCAAAACACACTATTCATAAAACAGGAGGAACTATAACATGTTGATTTCAAAGTTTGATACAAATGAAATAGAAAAAAAGATAGAAGAATTTGAAAATAAGTTACAAATTTCTTTACCAGAGGAATATATTAAATTCATGACAAAATATAATGGTGGAAAGACACCAGAAACCGAGTTTCGCATCAGTAAAGTGAACTGTAAAATATCATCTGATGTAAACGGTTTTTACGGAATGGGACAGGTTGATGAAGATTATAGTTTTGACAGGTTAATGAATAACCAATTAATAGAGGAGTTTATAGAGGATGAAATGATACCTATTGCAACAAATGTATGGGGAGATTACATTACTATGGGTATCGAAAAAAAACAATATGGAAAAATATTTTTCTTATATCATGACAGAAAAAAGAAATATTTATCCTTGTGTAAAGATTTAAATGAATTTATTAGTAAATGTAAAAGTGAAAAAATAGAACATATAAGAACGATTGAAGAAAGAAAACAAAATATGATTGAAAATGGGTATGGAGATATGATTACAGAAGAATCCATAAAAGGCTGGCAGGAAGAAATAGATTGGTATGCAGAGATTCATCAGGAAGAAGTAGTATTTTAGACACATCAAGTTTTATAATAGATATAACCGCTGGCCTTTGTGCATGCACAAACCAATGGTTATATCTATCAATAAATAACACTTTCAAAGTAGAATAAAAAGATTAATCAGAGATTTCAGATGAGTCATCATAATCCTCGGAATCTTCATTTTCAGAAACGGTTTTGCTTTCGCTTGCATTAAGAGTTACATATTCTCTGGTATCAGATGCGGTTTCTGTAAAATCTTCATCATCAAAGTCAAAATCATCATAGTCAGAATCATCTTCAAAATCATCAAATTCATTATTAGTTATAAATTTTTGGTATAACCAATACAAACCGGCTATAAAGCCTGAAATAGCAAGTAGCTTACAGAAAAAACTGCATATTTTTTTCATGATAGAATCACTCCTTTATAGAATAGTATGCTACAGATGAAATTATTATAAAACTTTTTTCTGCAAAAGAAAAGTTTTATTTTGCGAAAAATGTAAAAAATTACTTGAAAAAAAATAAGTTTCGGGTTATTATCAGAATATGTGTGTTTTATATACATTTAGTTTTGCTTATAGATTGACTTAAAAAAGTAGTAAGAAGATGTAAAGATTAATTTTATGCGGGGAGGAAACGCGATATGGCAGGAAGAACTACAAAGAAAACAGAAAATGTGGAAGCAGTAACAGTTGAAGAGAAGTCTGCTCCAGAAAAAAAGAACACAACAAGAAAGACAAAAGAAACAGCACCTGAAGAGAAAAAAACCACAACAAAGAGCAAAACTACAACAAGAAAAGCTTCAGCAGAGAAGAAGACAACCAAAACAGCAACAACAAAGAAAGCTGCTGCAGAAAAAAAAGTGGAAACAACAGAACAGAAAGAGACAAAAAGAAAGACAACAACAAAGAAAGTGGATAAAAATGTTGTTTTCGAGTTCCATGGTGTACAAACTCAAATTAATATTGAGGATTACGAAAATAAAGTTAAGGATATGTGGTTAAATGAATGGAATCGATTGGCAAAAGATTTAAAGGCAATTGATTTGTATATTAAACCAGAAGATGGTAAAGTGTACTTTGTAATTAATGGTACAGAACATGGAGCAATTGATTTGTAAGAATACACACTAGTAAAAAAATGTGGAATTTTTAAAATTCTGCATTTTTTTTGTAGCTTTTTTATATTTCCACCTGTATTTATTATGAAAGTGGTATTAAACGGAGATTATTCACGGCCTTAAGCATAAACTAAGTCTTATGTAGTTGCTATTCACGGTCAACTTCACGCACATGCTTAATAGGTCCATTGACGATCATTGCAGACAGGTGACGCTGCCAAGCGGATCCTAGCTGCGATAGCAGCGGTCTGCAATATAAGTCGTGAATAATTAAGGTTAATATATATTTGGTTTGTGCTTTCACGAAGACAGTAGTATGTTTATCATAGAGCAGGAAGAATATAAGCAAGGAGGACAGTAAAAGAATTAACAATAACTTTGTATTGAAAAAAAAGGAAATTATATTATAATATAGTATGGCTATAAAATATAAACAAAGGAAAGAAAGAGAGTATACATGAGAAAATTATCTAATATATTATTTATTGCCGGATTACTTAACTATTTATATGCAATTATTTTAATCTGCTATGTAGGACAAAAAGTATCATTATGGTGGATATGGTTAGTGGCAGGTACGTTTTTTTTATTCATTGCAATGGCAATTAAGTATACGATTAGACATAATATAACATATCCTTTAGGTATTAAAATAGGAATAGGAATTTTTGTCACCATTTGTAGTTTAATTTTTGCAGTAGTTTTCGGTAATATTTTATATTATGGACAAAATAAGAAAATAGAAAATGCAAATTATTTGATTGTATTGGGAGCTAAAGTAAATGGAACAACAGTATCAAGGGCTTTACGGTATCGGTTAGATGAGGCCGTAGACTATATGTTGGAGTATCCTGAAACAAAGGCAATAGTATCAGGAGGGCAAGGAAACGGAGAAGATATATCAGAAGCAGAAGCTATGTTCCAGTATATGGTCAAACAAGGAATAGATGCAGAGAGAATCCTAAAGGAGGATACTTCTACAAACACTAGGGAGAATATTAAGAATTCTATTGCACTTATGGAGAAAAACAAGGGAAGTACCTTGATTGTAACAAATAGTTTTCATGTGTATAGAGCTATGGAGATAGGGAAAAAACAAGGGATAGAGAATCTGGGAAGTTTATCTGCACCTACAGATAAAATCTTATGGATACATTATCATGTCAGAGAAGTTTTAGCTGTGATAAAATATAAACTTTTTGGGGACATATAGAAAAGACCTGTCTAAAAAGAATGGCTGATAAGGAATTCTGATAGAGATAAAAGCATAAAAGGAAAGGAAATAATATTATGAGTTTACGAAAAGGAAATAATGATAATGGAAGAAAGATATCTTCAAGGAATAAAATAAATTCAGAGGAGGAGAGGAACCAGCAAGGCGAATATGACAGTTTAGATTTTGATGATTCTGAGGAATTAGAGGCATATTTGTCTCACTCTGTTTCCAAAGTGACAGATGAGAGTGTACCAGATTTGGAAGAAGAGTATGAAGATTGGGGAAATGGAGGAAATAAAAAGAATAAATGGAGTGTGAAAAAGAAAGTCTTAGTGGCATTAGGTACAACTGTTGGTGCAGTGGCTTTGCTCTGTGTTATTTTTGTTAGTTATGCTTTGTTCCGTATTAATTATTTAGATAAAACAGAAATGGCACAGACAGATTTAACAGAAGAGGAACTTGCTGCACAAGAAACATTGCCACCAAGAACAGATGAACAGGTCAAATTAGATGAACAGGTGATTAATATTCTTCTAATTGGAGAAGAAAAAATTGGTAGTGGAAATGCAAACGGTAGATCAGATAGTATGATGATTGCAAGCTTGAATGCAGAAAATAAAACGTTAAAATTAGTTTCTATTATGCGAGATTGCTATGTCTCTATTCCTGGATACCGAGATAACAAATTGAATGCTGCATTTTCCCATGGTGGAGGAGAGTTACTTGCAAGTACAATTGAACAGGACTTTGGAATACAATTGGATGGTTATGTCCGTGTAGATTTTGCCGGATTCCGAAAATTGATTGATGCATTAGGTGGTGTGGAAATTGAACTTACAGAAGTAGAGGCACAATATCTAAATACAACCAATTATATCAGTGATAAAAAACAAAGAAATGTAGTTCCAGGTAAGCAGATTGCTACAGGAACACAGGCACTTGGATACTGCCGTGTAAGAAAAAGAGCAGCAATAAATGGCGAAAATGATGACTTTGGTAGAACATATCGACAAAGAGCAGTACTTTCACAAGTATATACAAAGATTAGAGATTTAAATGTAGTGGATATTGTAAGCCTTGTCAATCAATTGTTACCATATGTTTCAACCAATATTAAAAAAATGGATATTTTAAATTATGCAAAGGCTGTTTTACAAATGGGAATTCCTGAGATTGAGCAAAAGAGAATACCTATAAATGGAGCATATACAGGTCAGAAATTATATTGTGGAGAGTCTTTGGTATTGGATTGGGATACAAACAACCGTGAATTGTGGAACTTCATTTATGGTGATGGTGTAGGGGATATTATTACCATTCATCCACAATCTGTGATACCAGTGATTACAAAGAATCCAACTTCACGAACCTATGCACCAATAGTAACGAAAGCACCTACAGTTGCTAGAACACCAGTAATAACAGCAAATCCAGTTACACCAACAGAAGCAAATGACATTTCAGATGTGCCAGGAACCAAGGTGCCAAGAACCAAAACACCAGTAGAAACCAAGGTGCCAGTAGTTACTAAGGCACCAGAACCAACAAAAGCACCAGAACCAACAAAAGCACCAGAACCAACCAAGGCACCAGTAGTTACTAAGGCACCAGAACCAACAAAAGCACCAGAAGTGCCAAGTCAAGATGATGATGGCACAATTGGATAAAATGATGATAAAGTGGGTAACTGTATATATATGCAGTTGCCCATTCCTATTATGAGTGAGAGGAGAGATAAGTATGGGAAAAAGACAAGATAAGGCAGAAAAGTTTTTCCGGGAAGGCTATAACTGTTCACAGTCTGTGTTTTTAGCATTTGCAGATATATATGGATTGGAGCAGGAATTAGCACTTCGTATATCTAGTTCATTTGGTGCTGGTATGGGAAGAATGAGAGAAGTATGTGGAACAGTATCAGGAATGCTTCTGGTTGCAGGATTAGAATGTGGCACAACAAAAGGAAAAGATCCAGAGGGAAAAAAGGCAAATTACGATACTGTACAGAAATTGGCAGCAGAGTTTAAAAAAAGAAGTGGTGGATCTATTATTTGCAGAGAGTTATTAGGATTGGATAAGCAAAAAGAATTTACTGATACAAAACCAGAAGAAAGAACAGAAAGCTACTATAAAAAAAGACCATGTATCCAGCTTATACGTGAGGCAGCAGGAATTTTGGAACGGTATCTCGAGCTAGAGGAGGAAACTGTTACCAAAGATAAGAAGTGGGGTGAAAAATAGTTACAGTTCACACCTATGGTGCAAACTGTAACGGAATCCAGCCTATTTAAAGTTCGCCTTTGGCGAAAGGCTGGATTCTTGGCTGTTTTACATTCTTGGCACATAGCTTGACAGCAAGTGTCAAGCTTGTGAGTGAACAGTAACGAAAAATATACTTGACAAAAAAAATAAGAATGCATATAATGAGAATCAGCAGAAGTAAGATGTATAATGAGAATGCAAGGATGAGAAGAGTAGGATATGGAATATTTCAGAGAGAAGCATAGTTGGTGTGATTGCTTTAATAGGATATATCTGAAGACCACCTCGGAGTAGCTGCAAACCAGCTCGGTGACACCGTTATCGTTAGAATGAAGTGGTCATAGTTTGCCTATGACAAGAAGGGTGGAACCACGATATTTTGTATATTCGTCCCTTCCGGTATTTTGCCGGAAGGGATTTTTTTACTTTATAGGAAAGTTCGGCCTATAAAGTAAAAACGCTCCGCTTAGGATGTGCACAGATGCGTAAGGAATATTGTTGCAAAAAACATGCAACACGAATCTGGCACGCAAAGTGTGCAATCCCCTCATGAATGAGGGGTTAGGGGAGTTGATGTGGGCTTGTTATACATCTGGCTATGGAAAGGAGTTAGTAAAGATGAAGATTACTTTAAAAGATGGAACACAAAAAGAATATCAGAATTCTATGTCTGTTTTAGATATTGCCAGTGATATAAGTGAGGGATTGGCAAGAATGGCAACTGCTGGGATGGTAAATGGGCAGGTTGTAGATTTACGCTATGTAGTAGAAGAGGATTGTGAACTTAGTATTTTAACTTTTCAAGATAAAGAGGGAGCTGCCGCTTACCGTCATACCACTTCCCATGTTCTTGCAGAAGCTGTAAAGAGATTGTATCCAAATGCAAAATTGGCAATTGGACCTTCTATAGATGAAGGATTTTATTATGACTTTGATTGTGAGCCTTTTGATAGAGAAGCACTTGATAAGATTGAAGCAGAAATGAAAAAAGTAATAAAAGAGGGGGCAAAAATTGAGCGGTTTACTTTGCCAAGAGAAGAGGCAATTGCACTGATGAAAGAAAAGGATGAACCATATAAGGTTGAATTGATTGAGGATTTACCACATGGAGAAGAAATCTCTTTTTACCGTCAGGGAGAATTTGTTGATTTATGTGCAGGCCCTCACTTAATGAGCACAAAGGGAATTAAAGCATTTAAACTGATATCATCCTCTGGTGCATACTGGAGAGGTGATGAAAAAAATAAGATGCTTACCCGTATATATGGTACAGCATTTACAAAAAAAGCTGATTTGGATGCTTATATGGAGCACTTGGAAGATATTAAAAAGCGTGATCATAATAAACTTGGAAGAGAGATGGAATTATTTACTACAGTTGATGTGATTGGACAGGGATTGCCACTCCTTATGCCTAAGGGTACCAAGATGATACAAACTATGCAAAGATGGATTGAGGATGAAGAAGAAAAGCGTGGTTATGTGCGTACCAAGACACCTCTTATGGCAAAGAGCGATTTGTACCGTATTTCTGGTCACTGGGATCATTATCAGGATTCTATGTTTATTTTAGGAGATGAAGAAAAAGACAAAGAAGTGTTTGCGCTTCGTCCAATGACATGTCCTTTCCAATATTATGTATATAAAGCAAGCCAGAAATCTTACAGGGATTTACCACTTCGTTATGGAGAGACATCCACCTTGTTCCGTAAAGAAGAATCAGGAGAGATGCATGGACTGACAAGAGTCCGTCAGTTTACTATTTCAGAAGGTCATTTAATTGTAAGACCAGATCAGATGGATGAGGAATTTAAGGGATGCTTGGATTTGGCAAGACATTGTCTTAGAACTCTTGGAGTAGAAGAAGATGTGACTTATCGTTTGTCAAAATGGGATCCTAACAATACAGAGAAGTACATTGGAACTGCAGAGGTTTGGGAAGAGACACAGCAGAGAATCCGCAATGTGTTGCATGAATTGGAAATTCCATTCTATGAGGAAGAAGGAGAAGCTGCTTTCTATGGACCTAAAGTAGATATCCAGGCTAAAAATGTATATGGAAAAGAAGATACTATGATTACCATTCAGTGGGATGCTATTTTGGCAGAACAATTTGATATGTATTATGTAGACCAGAATGGAGATAAGGTTCGGCCATATATTATCCATAGAACCAGTATGGGATGTTATGAAAGAACTCTTGCATGGTTAATTGAAAAATACGCAGGATTGTTCCCAACATGGCTTTGTCCAGAACAGGTCCGTGTTTTACCAATTTCCGAAAAATACCACGATTATGCAAAGAAAGTGGAAGAAAAGCTAAAAGAAAACGGAATTCTTTGCACAGTGGATCAACGTTCGGAAAAGATTGGATATAAGATTCGTGAGACAAGACTTGCAAGAGTACCATATATGCTGGTAGTAGGCCAGAAGGAAGAGCAAGAAGGTTTAGTGTCTGTCCGTAGCCGCTATTTAGGAGATGAGGGACAAAAGTCTTTAGATGTCTTTATTGATGAAATATGTAAAGAAATCCGTACGAAAGAGATTCGTAAAGTTGAGGTACAAGAGGAACAAAAAAAATAGTTACTGTTCACACCTACGGTGCTAACAGTAACTGAATCCAGCCTATATAAAATTCGCCTTTGGCGAAAGGCTGGATTCTTGGCTATTTTATGTCCTTGGCACATAGCTTGACAGCAAGTGTCAAGCTTGTGAGTGAACGTAGCAAAAAATAAAACTATTGACAATATATGATAATTGTGATAGACTGTTATAGTTGTTGAAAAGAACATGATATACAAGCAGAGTATCCACTCTCACCTAAGGACGCAAGTGGCAGTTACTTAGGTTAGATTTCGAATTATTAGAAGGAACGATGATGAGATAAAACGTGGATAGTTTATGCTGTCCACGTTTTTGTTCAATTGGATATTTTTAAAAAGCTGGTTGAATAAAAATGAATGCACACTTATGTATTCTAAAATACGATACCATAATGCTTGTAAGGAGAAAAAGGGATGCCTATTTATAGGTGTAAGTTCTAAGTAATGAAACAATGTGATGGAGGTGCACAACTATTAGCGAATTAATGATTAATGAACAGATTAGAGATAGGGAAGTACGATTGATTGGAGAAGACGGTGAGCAGTTAGGTGTTATGTCTTCGAAAGATGCAATGAAGCTTGCCCGTGAAGCTGATTTGGACTTGGTGAAAATTGCACCAAATGCAAAACCACCAGTTTGCAAGATTGTTGATTATGGCAAGTATCGTTACGAGTTGGCTCGTAAGGAAAAAGAAGCAAAGAAGAAACAAAAGGTTACAGAGGTAAAAGAGATTCGTTTATCTCCGAATATTGATGTGAATGATTTGAATACAAAAGCAAATCAGGCAAGAAAGTTTCTTTCTAAAGGAGATAAAGTAAAAGTTGCATTACGTTTCCGTGGACGTGAAATGGCACACATGGGAGTAGGCAAACAGATATTGGAAGACTTCTTTAAAAAACTGGAAGATATTGCAGTGATTGAGAAACCTGCAAAGATGGAAGGCAGAAGCATGATTATGTTTCTAGGAGAAAAAAGATAAGGTGCAGAATATGCATAAGACAATTAACAGAATCATTAGAAGATGAAATCTGAAATAGTTGTTTACCATAGTTAAGAAACAAAACCATTTGGTTGGAAAGAACAAGGAGGAAATATTATGCCAAAATTAAAAACAAAAAGAGCAGCAGCAAAGCGTTTTAAAGTAACAGGAACAGGTAAATTAAAAAGAAATAAAGCTTACAAAAGACATATCTTAACTAAAAAATCTGCAAAGGTTAAGAGAAATCTTAGAAAAGCTACTACAGTAGATGCAACTAATGTTAAGACAATGAAGAAAATTTTACCATATCTATAATTTGATAGAGTCAGTAAGGAGGAACGATAAATGGCAAGAGTAAAAGGCGGAATGAACGCTAAGAAAAAACACAATAGAGTATTAAAATTAGCAAAAGGTTATAGAGGAGCTCGTTCAAAACAGTACAGAGTTGCAAAACAGTCAGTAATGAGAGCTTTAACAGAATCTTTTGCAGGTAGAAAGCAGAGAAAGAGACAATTTAGACAATTGTGGATTGCCCGTATTAATGCTGCTGCAAGAATGAATGGATTATCATACAGCAAATTCATGTATGGATTAAAATTAGCAGATGTTCAAGTGAATAGAAAAATGTTATCTGAAATGGCTATCAATGATCCAGAAGGATTTACAGCATTAGTAGAAGTTGCTAAAGGAAAATTAGCATAATTTGTTGATTATAGTATACTTAATCTCCCTCCATTTTATTATTTAGAGATTTGGAGGGAGTATTTTATTTTAAAAATCCAGCTAAATTATATGAATATGCGGTGCAGAGTAAGTGATACTTACATTTATCATGGTGTCGCTGAAGTTGGTATAAAAGTTATCAAGAAAGGAAAACTACTAAAATGAAAAAGTTTACAACAAGAGTACTCATTACGATGATGTGTGTGGCAATTACTTCATGTGGAACTACAATTGGAAATAGAAATGCACAGGTCCAGACGACCCAAGAGGTAACTGCGAAACCAACCATAGAACCAACAGAGAAACCAGATAGTCTAATTGACTTAAAAAAGAAAGAAGAGATAATGCTTAATGTAAATATGAAGGTAAATGGTTTTTCAAAGGAAAAGAAAATTACATTTGGTAGTTTGTATTTTAAAACGAATAAAAAAGATAATGTATTTGCTATAATAAATGTTACATTAAATAACACAACAGATACTAAAAAGAGTTTTAATTTAGGATATTTCCGATTAATAGATCAAAATGGGAAAGAATATATTCCAACATTGATTGGCAGTAGTAAGACAGATGATTATAAATTTATTTCTATCAATCATTTTATGGAGGCTGATTATAAAGAAACAGGATGTCTCGCATTTGAAGTACCTAAAGATACAAAAATAAAAAATTGTAAATTGAGCTATAATGATTATGGAATCCAATCAAGTATTTATTTTAAACTAAAATAGTGGATATATTTTAGTTTAAATGTGTGTAATAAAATAGAAAAAAATCTTGACAGTTAATTGAAAATATGATATCTTATATTATGTTAGTGATAAGGTTTGCTAACATATATTCCTCGATAGCTCAATGGTAGAGCACACGGCTGTTAACCGTGGGGTTGTTGGTTCGAGCCCAACTCGGGGAGTTTTTCTATTCAAAATAGAATATAGAAAATGCGGAGTTGCTGGAATTGGCAGACAGGCATGACTAAGGATCATGTGTCTCTGAGACGTGTGGGTTCAAGTCCCATACTCCGCAGGATGTGAAAAGAAATCTGTTCATCAGATTTCTTTTTTGCTTATAAGATTCTTTATATGTTAAAGTAGACTTTTATAAATAAAAAGTATAGGATAGTTAGGAATAAAAAAAGAGAGAATGGTTATAATGTGAAATAGAAATTATAATTAAAGAAATGAAAAGAAAATAAAAAATTTAATACTTTTAACAGGGGATCAAGAACATATTAGTAACAGTTCAACCTGCCATTCATATTTTGCCAGAATATACATGACTAAGAATATTATGAATAAAAATCGATTGATACGTGCTTCGCACTCCCCCAATCACCAACTGTATTCGTATTTCGGGCTACCGCCCTACATACTCATACAGTTTAGCCAGCCAAATGTCTGCATTTTTTTGTAAGCAAGCTTGCACAAAATGTAGCCGTTTGTCAGGACTTTTATAGTAAAATATTCATGTATGGCGTTAAGCATATAAAAGTATATATACAAATTGCACTCTGTGAGCAAGCTCCCCCATGTAATTTGTACATATACTTTTATATGACTGAACTGTTACACATATTACAAAAAAATTAAATTTATTTTAAAAAATTGTTTGACATTGTTAAAAATATATGATATTATAATGTCATAGGAAATGAGTAAGTGCTGTACCAAAGAGTACCCCCTCTACTTGGTATTTAAGGAGCCTTATTCATTGTGTCCCCCCTTAGACCCTATAACCCCTAATACCCCTCATATAATTATGAAGAGAATGTTACATAACAGATTGTTTTGGAATCAGTGCATTGCAAAAAGTTAGTTATGTAACATTTTTTTTAACAAAAATTTTGTATATGAAAACGCAAAAAGGTGGTTAAAAATTCCATTTTATGAATAATTTTACATTTTGACGAAAAATCTCGGTTTTTTTGTGAAAGGATTGGAAAAAACGATACCATATTTTGTATTGTAGAAATGAAAAATATAAGATATAATGTTTTTGGTATGAATAATTAAGAATTATCTTAAGAAGATTTAATTATTCATAAAACAGAAAGATATAGAAAATTTATAAGGAAGAGGTAATAATAAGATGAGAAAAACAAAAATGATATGTACCGCAGGACCATCTCTTGATCATGATGATGAAGTAATGAAACAAATGATGTTAAATGGAATGAACTGTATGAGAACAAACTTCTCTCACGGTGACCATGAAGAGCATAAAGGCCGTATGGACAAGATTAAGAGACTTCGTAAAGAAACTGGTTTAAACATTCCATTTCTTTTGGATACAAAAGGACCAGAGATTCGTTTAAAAACATTTGAAGAAGGTTCTGTTGTGTTGGAAAAAGGGCAGACTTTCACATTTAAGGCTGGAGATATGCCAGGTAACAAAGACTTTGTTTGTCTTTCTTATGATGGTCTTGCAAATGATGTAAAACCAGGAAATCTTATCTTAATTGATGATGGTAAAGTTGGTTTGGACGTTGTAGAAGTAAAAGGAAGCGATGTAGTCTGTAAAGTACAGAATACTGCAAAGATTTCTGATAAGAAGAGTGTAAACGTTCCTAATGTATCTATTAAATTACCATATCTTACAGAGAAAGATAAGAGTGATATCATTTTTGGTGTTTCTCAGGGAATTGATTTTGTAGCTGCTTCTTTTGTTAGAAAGCCAGAAGATGTAACAGCTATCCGTCAAATCTTAGATGAGAATGGTGGAAAAGATGTTATGATTATTTCTAAGATTGAAAATATGGAAGGTATTGAGAACTTAGATGAAATTATGGATTTATCGGATGGTATTATGGTTGCCCGTGGAGATTTGGGAGTAGAAGTTCCATATCATTTATTACCTTCTTACCAGAAAATGATTATTGATAAATGTTACAGAAAAGGTAAATTAGTTGTAACAGCTACTCAGATGTTAGAGACTATGACAAGTAATCCTCGTCCTACAAGAGCTGAGGTTTCTGATGTGGCAAATGCTATTTATGATAATACATGTTGTACTATGTTGTCAGGTGAAACAGCAAATGGTGACTACTCTGCAGCTGCTGTTAAGACAATGGCTGAAATTGCCCTTAGTACAGAAAAATCCATTGATTATAAAGAATGGTTCCATCAGCATCAGTTACAGCTTGGTAATGATACAACAAACGCAATTGCTAATGCGGCAATTGATGCAGCACATAGCTTAGATGCAAAAGCTATTGTTGTATTAACCAGATCTGGAAAGACAGCATGGAATTTATCAGCATATCGTCCTGCTTGCCCAATTATCGCAGCAACTGTTAGCGAGAGAGGAGCAAGACAGCTTAACTTAGCATGGGGTGTAACTTCCATTAAATCTGAGGAAGTTGATTCTTCTGACAAATTATTTACTTATGCAGTAGAGAAAGCAGTAGAAACAGAAAAATTGGCAGAAGGTGATGTTATAGTAATTGTTGCTGGTGGATCTCTTCAAGAGGGTGCACCTGCTGATATGATTAAAATTAAGAAAATTACAAAAGCAGATTTAAACCAATAATTAAACTCTGTACTTGAAAATAGGTACGGGCACCAAGGTAATGTGTGGTGTCCGTATTTCTTTGTATATGTTACACTAGTGTAGTGTCTGCAATATAATCAGTCAAACTACTTGTCTATTTGCAACATTGAACAGCGTTGGATTCACTCAACATAGCCACCGCTACGTCTCGTTCATCCACCTTGTCAATGTGTAAATATCCAGCGTAGTTTAATTAAATATAATACAGATGCTACACTAGTAAAATATAAGTAGTAAGCAAGTAATTGAGAGGTTTAATATACATTTGCAAGAAATGGAGGAAAAATAGGTGGCAGATTTAAAGAAAGAAATAGAGAAAAGAAGAACCTTTGCAATTATTTCCCACCCAGATGCTGGAAAAACCACATTGACTGAAAAACTTTTATTATATGGAGGAGCCATCAATCTGGCTGGTTCAGTAAAAGGAAGAAAAACTGCAAAGCATGCGGTGTCAGATTGGATGGAGATTGAAAAAGAGAGAGGAATTTCTGTTACCTCTTCTGTTTTACAGTTCAATTATGATGGATATTGTATTAATATTCTGGATACACCAGGGCATCAGGATTTCTCGGAAGATACTTACCGTACTCTTATGGCGGCAGATTCTGCAGTGATGGTAATTGATGGTTCAAAAGGAGTAGAGGCACAGACTATCAAGCTTTTTAAAGTATGTGTGATGCGTGGTATTCCTATTTTTACTTTTATCAATAAAATGGATCGGGAGGCAAATGATCCTTTTGCGTTGATTGATGAGATTGAAGAAGTTCTTGGTATTCGCACTTGTCCGATAAACTGGCCAATTGGATCTGGTAAGAATTTTAAAGGTGTTTATGATAGAGAAACAAAGAACATATCCCGGTTTACAGCAGCAAATAATGGGCAAAAGGAAGTAGAAACCGTTCAAGTGTCCTTAGGAGATGCCAGTTTAGATGAGTTAATTGGAAAAGAGAATCATGATACATTGGTAGAGGAAATTGAATTATTGGATGGTGCAAGCGATGAATTAGATATGGAGAAAGTAAGCCAGGGACAATTGTCACCAGTTTTTTTTGGATCTGCATTAACAAACTTTGGTGTGCAAACCTTCTTGGAACACTTTCTTGCAATGACAAGCAGTCCATTGCCTAGAAAGACAGAAGAAGGGGAAATAGATGCCTGTAGTGAAGATTTTTCTGCCTTTGTATTTAAAATTCAGGCAAATATGAATAAAGCACATAGAGATAGAATTGCTTTTATGCGTATTTGTTCAGGAAAATTTACTGCTGGAATGGAAGTGTACCATACACAGGGAGGAAAGAAGGTTCGTCTGTCCCAGCCACAGCAAATGATGGCACAAGAAAGAAAACATATTGAAGAAGCCTATGCAGGAGATATTATTGGAGTATTTGATCCGGGAATCTTTTCAATTGGAGATACTTTGTGTAAAATTGGTAACAAGATTCAATATGCGGGAATACCAACCTTTGCACCAGAACATTTCGCAAAAGTCCGTCAAGTAGATACTATGAAGAGAAAACAGTTTATCAAAGGGATTGAACAGATTGCACAGGAAGGAGCTATTCAAATATTCCAGGAGTTTAATACAGGAATGGAAGAAATCATTGTAGGAGTAGTAGGTGTACTACAGTTTGATGTATTAAAATACCGTTTGGAAAATGAATATAATGTGGAAATCCGGATGGAAACATTGCCTTATGAGCATATTCGCTGGATTGTAAACAAAGAGATAGATGTAAGTGCATTAAGTGTAACTTCTGATACTAAGAAAATTAAAGACTTGAAGGGGAATCCTTTGTTGATTTTTGCACATCCATGGAGTGTCAAAACAGTATTAGAAAGAAACGAAGGATTAGAACTTAGCGAGTTTGGTAATGTATAATTGTAACTGTTCAGAACCATGAATAGTTACGTTTAAGTCCATATTAATTCGCCTTCGGTGAAGGGGCTTAAATATTACAAAACAAAATTTACTTTTTCTTACGAAACACACAGTAAATGCGTGTTTCTATTTGAACAATTATGTTGAATTTATAATGGAATGGTACACAAAAAAAGAACGTCCACACCTGACGTTCTTTTTTTGGTTTGAAAGGAACCGCAGCTTAGTCCGCTTTCTATTTTGTATATCTCCGTAACACATAAATAGTGATAGGAAATATAATTAATATTCTATATGAATAAATTAAGCAATCTTATTTACAGCTTGTGCTAAACGGGAAATCTTTCTAGATGCATTCTTTTTGTGATATACACCTTTGCTTGCTGCTTTATCAATTTCAACAGTAGCAGCTTTAAGAGCAGCAACAGCAGCTTCTTTGTCCTTTGCAGCAATAGCAGCTTCTACTTTTTTGATAGAAGTTTTCACTTTAGAACGAATTGCTTTATTTCTTGCAGTTTTAGTTTCGATAACTTTAATTCTTTTCTTTGCAGATTTGATATTAGCCAATTTTCTACACCTCCAAATATAATCACTGTTTTCTTGCGTTTTTGTCATACCTTAACCCAGACACGGACGAGCTAAGGAAACAGACTAATTAATTTTAGTATATATTTTCCATTATGTCAATACATAATTTTGTCAATCTGTGGAAAAATAAAGAACAGTTATGTATTTTGAATGATAGGAGGATAAAAATGAAGCGGACGGATTTGGCATTAGAGGAAAAAGAGAGTATAGAAGGAAATAAAGAAATAACAGGAGTGGTTTTAGAGGAGGAAACCATGGAGAATGGAAAGGTGAAAATATCTAAAGTAGAGATTAAAGATAAACATGGAAGCGACGTAATGCGGAAACCCATAGGCTCCTATATAACTATTGAAACGAAAGACATGGATTTAGATAGTATGAAACAAATTACATGTAGCCAGTTAAAAAAACTTTTTGGAAATGTTAAAAAGGAAAAGATTATGGTGGTAGGACTTGGAAATCGTGAGATTACACCAGATGCTTTAGGTCCAAAGGTAATCGATCAGCTATTTGTGACAAGACACCTAATTCGGGAATTTGGAAAAGAATTTCAAGAGAGAAATCATTTTTTAGAAATATGTGCATTGGCACCTGGAGTTATGGCACAGACTGGAATGGAAAGCAGGGAAATTTTACAAGGAATTATTAACAATATAATACCAGATGTGGTTATTGTAATTGATGCACTTGCAGCGAGAAATGTAAGCAGGGTTAATCGGACTATTCAGATTACAGATACAGGAATCTGCCCAGGAGCAGGAGTGGGAAATAATCGAAAAGCACTGAATAAAGAGACGTTGGGAGTGGAAGTAATTGCCATTGGAGTACCGACAGTCGTAGATGCGGAAACGATTGTAGAAGACCGTGTGGAAGAAAGTCTTTTGCAGGCAGGATTTTCAGATGAGGAAGTACAGGTGTTTCTGAAAGAAATACGGTTCCATAAAGAGCAGAATATGTTTGTGACAACAAAAGATGTGGATGAAGAAATAAATAAAATGAGTGAAATTATTTCAGAGGCAATTAATCAATTATGCTGTGAAAAAGTATGATTATCTAAGGTATGAATAAGAAAAGGTAATAGCTACTGTTTAGCAATTTACTATTGAACAGTAGCTATTAAAATGAAAGAAATTCATAATTATATTTGGTAGTACATAAAATAAATAGTACACTAGTCGTTAACAAAAAGGAGAGGAACTTTAATATAGGACAGAACCCATTGAGGTTTGGAACTTGTAACAGCCCGATTAACACAGGATTTTTACAAGGGGGAAATTTATGATTAGAAACAAAAAAAGGTTTATGATGGTAGGTAGTGTAATGGTATTTATGCTATTCATTGGGACAAGACAAGGAGATTTATTCTTAGGAGCAAAAGGAGAAGAGGGGGTTAGCAAATATGTCTTTAATCAGTTTTTGATGGAAGGTTATGGGAGAAAAGTAAATAAAATAGAAAATAGTAAGTATGGTATATGGATGCCAGAGGATATTCAAAAGAAAGGACAGCTTTTTACATTATGTTATGCCCAAAATCAGATTCATGTAGATGAAAAAGATTTGGAGAATATGGAAAAGGAGAATAAACAGGCAATAAAGGAAGAGAATTGGATTGTCCAAGAAGAAAGTGCATTAGAAGAAATGACAAAAGAAAAAGAAGAGAATCAAAAGTTAGAGACTGTTACTGCAGAGGAAAAAGGACAAAAAGTAACAGCAAAGAAAAATGCATTAGTGGAGCAATTAAAGAAAAAAAAGACAGTAAATTTTTTAATAGATAATTTTTACATTGTAGATTCTACTACATGCATAGATAAATCTGTTTTTAAAGTAGAAGAATTTTTGAAAAGAGATTTTTCTATAAAAAAGGTAGATAAGCCGCAGATCCTTATCTTTCATACACATGCTGGAACGGAATATTTTGCAGATGGAACATCAAAAAAAGATTCTATTGTGGCAACAGGAACATACCTTGCACAAATATTAGAAGATAAATATGGATATAAGGTAATACATGATGAGACAAAGTTTGATTACATAAATGGAAAGGCGGACCGAAATAAGGCATACTCACAGGCTCTTACAGCAATTACCAAAGTACTGGAGGAGAACCCATCTATACAAGTTATAATTGATTTACATAGAGATGGCGTGAACAGTAATCTTAGACGTGTAACAGAAATTGACGGAAAGCCAACTGCCCAATTTATGATTTTTAATGGATTAAGTAGAAATAAGAATGGAAATATTTCTTATTTATATAATCCGAATTTAGAAGCTAATCTGGCATTTGGATTACAGGTAAAATTAAAGGCAATGGAGTTATACCCTGATTTAACCATTCGCAACTATTTGAAGGGATACCGATATAATATGCATTTACGGGAACGTTTTTTACTGATAGAACTTGGAAATGAAAATACAACAGTAGAAGAGGCAAGAAATACTATGCCTTGTCTTGCGAAAGTATTAAATGAGGTTCTAAATTGAGGATTTAAGACTGTACAACTATGGATAATATGGCAAAAATCCGTTATACTAATAATAACCAAGAATGAAAGGTATGAAAAGAAAATGAGTACATTATTTGATGAAATAAAACCGTATATGGACAAAGGAATGGCAGCAAAGGCAGCATTGACTCTTTTAGAGTGGGATCAGGAAACTTCAGCTCCTCCTATGGGAGCCGAATGGACAGCAAAAATAATAGGTGAGTTGTCAAATGTCTACTTGGAATCTATGGTGAACGATGATGTGAAAAAAAAGTTAGAAAAACTTCATAGTGAAAAGGAATTTTCCCAATTGTCTAGTATAGAGCAGGCGATTGTAAAAGAGTGGAAAAATGTAATAAAACAACTGGAACCTATTCCGCAAAACGAATATCAGGCATATACAGAATTAGTAGCAAAAGCTGGAAATATATGGGCTAAAGCAAAGGAAAAAAATGATTTTAGTGTATTTAGTCCATGTTTGCAGGAAATTGTAGATTATAAAAGAAAATTTGCCACATATCGAAAAAAGGCTGGAAAAGATAGAAAAATAGAATTGTATGATATTTTGCTAGAAGATTATGAACCAGGATTTACTACGAAAAAGTTGGATGAATTTTTTGAACAAATCAAAAAAGAGTTAGTACCCTTTATTCAAAAGATTGTCAAAAAGAGCAGCAAAAAGAATTACTGTTTACCAAAGGCAAAATATGATATAGAAAAGCAGAGAGAATTTTGTAAATGGCTTGCCGGGTATGTAGGGTTTGATTTTAGCAAGGGGGTATTAGGGGAAAGTGAACATCCTTTTAGTACGAACCTGCATAATCATGATGTTAGAATTAGCAATCATTTTTATGAGGATAATTTAGAAAGTGCTATATTTTCTATTATACATGAGACGGGACATGCTCTGTATGAATTTGGCATAGATAATGAAATTACAATGACTTTAGTGGGATTTGGAACCTCTATGGGGATGCATGAATCCCAGTCCAGATTTTATGAAAATATTATTGGACGAAGTGAGAAATTTTGGAAACCAATTTATTCGAAGCTGCAAGAGACCTTTCCAGAACAGCTTGAAAATGTTTCCATAAAGGATTTTATTCATGCGATTAATCGTGTAGAGCCAGGAATGATAAGAACAGAAGCCGATGAACTAACCTATAGCCTTCATGTATTGGTACGTTATGAAACCGAGAAAATGCTTTTATCGAAGAAAATAGAGGTGAAAGATCTGCCAAAAGTGTGGAATGAAAAATATCAGGAATATTTGGGGATATCGCCAGATAGTGACAAAAATGGTGTGCTACAGGATGTACATTGGGCATGTGGAGATTTTGGATATTTTCCTTCTTATGCATTAGGCACAGCAATTTCTGCACAAATTTACAATAATATGTTAGAAATTATGCCTATAGAAGAGTATTTAGAGAGTGGGAATTTATTACCAATACGTGATTATTTGAAAGAACACATTTATCAATATGGAAAAAGAAAAAATACTAATGAATTATTGAAAGAGATGACAGGAGAAGAATTTAATGCTTCTTATTATATCCAGTATTTAAAGGAAAAATATACAAGACTGTATGATTCTAATGAGAAATAAACGTAACAGTTCAGCCCCAGCTGAACTGTTACGAATAAACACTTTTAATAATAGAGCAATCTGGCATAGCTAAGCCTTTGAATTGTGTAAAGGCTTAGTCTATGCTAAAAAGAATATACAATCTCAATTTTTGTTATTAAGAAAGTGTAGTAAGAAAATCTTTTAATTTTACCACAGGGATTTGTCCGGGAGCAGATGATTTCGTAAGAGAACCAAAAGTAATGGCAGAACCAAATGTACCACCACTTATCCGGCTAATCATACCAAGTTTTCCCATAGACATGGTAACAACCGGAATATGTAAGGAATTTTCTGCCTTTACAGTTGCAGAAAGCAGGGTAACTACATCCTCTGGTGTTTGAGGCATTAGGGCAATTTTTGCAATATCTGCACCTAGTTCTTCCATAGCAGTTAACCGGGATAGTATAATGGATTCCTCTGGAGTTTTAGAGAAATCATGATTTGAAAAAATAATTTTTGTCCCTGTAATGTGCAATTGGTTCACCAAAGAAGTTAATTCTTCTGTATCAGAAGTAGAAAAAAGTTCTAAGTCAACCATATCCACAAAATTGCTTTCGGCAAGAGTAAGGTTTAATTCTTTATAGTCAGAAAATGCAATTTCCTGTTCGCCGCCTTCTTTTTTGGAACGAAAGGTAAATAGTAGAGGAATATCAGGAAGAGTGTGACGAATTTCTTCTGCCATGTCTATCATAAATTGCAAATTGGTTGCTTCAGGAAAGAAATCACCTCTCCACTCGATTAAGTCAATATCGGTACAGGTTTTGTATTGTGGCAGTTGGCATTTCAATTCTTCCATAGAAGATGCAACAATTGGAACGCATATTTTGGGAGTACCATTTCCGATAATGAGATTTTTTATATTTAATGGTTTCATACAAAACTCCTTTCCTAGTAATAAACACATATAATCGCAGATAAAGTAACAAGTTCGGTCCATAGGCTAAACTGTTACCAGATAATATACAATATAGCAAAAAAGGCTTGGAAAAGCAATAAATTTTCTTGACGAAGAGTACGGAAAAGAGGTAAGATAAGGTATATAAAAATAAGGGGGCAAAGATGCTATGCAAGAAAAAAGAAGATCAAAAAGACTTCCGATTACATTAGAATTAGAAATTTCACAGTTATTTAAACAGGATAATGTGAAGGTGGCGAATGTGGATGCACCAATTGAGGTAATTAATATTTCAAGACAAGGGGTGGGATTTAAATCTAAGAGTGTATTGCCTTTGGATTATTATTTCAATGCAAAGATGTCTATTGGAGATACAGAAAATGTATTGTATTGTGTGGTAAAAATTATTCGTATTGATGCTGATGGTGAAAATAATATATATGGATGCGAATTTGTAGGAATGGCACCTGTGTTTAATTACATATTTGATGAATATGAGAAGACAATTACAGAATAACAATAATGCATATAAAAACTGCTATGGAGAGAGAAATCTTTTTATAGCAGTTTTTGCTATTAGGAGGAGGTTAATCATATCATAACTGGTTTTTGTAGATGATAGTTTGCAAATATATAGAAACTAGGAATACTTATGGAAAATACTAACAAATAAAGAATAAGTGAGGAAATAAGAGAAAACAGGAGAAAACAAAAGAAAAACAATGAAAAATAAGTGAATTATTAAAATTTGAAAGTTGATTTTGAGAAGGGAATTGATTAATATAGGTTATAGAAATTAGCACTCAGCTACAAAGAGTGCTAATAATGTAGAAAATAGTCATAGAATTTAAAGGAGGATATTATTATGAAACTTGTACCATTAGGAGATAAAGTCGTATTAAAACAGTTAGAAGCTGAGGAAACTACAAAATCTGGAATTGTTTTGCCAGGTCAGGCACAGGAAAAGCCACAACAGGCAGAAGTTATTGCAGTAGGACCAGGCGGAGTGGTTGATGGCAAAGAAGTAACTATGCAGGTAAAAGTGGGAGATAAAGTAATTTATTCTAAGTATGCAGGAACGGACGTAAAATTAGAGGATGAGAACTTTATTATCGTAAAACAGAACGATATAGTAGCTGTTGTGGAAGATTAAAACAGACAGAACTATTTGTGAATAGATGAGCAAAAATAGATAATCAAAACATATAGAAAATAGATGTAACAGAACAACCACCGGCTGAACTGTTACAAATAGATTAAAAGGAGGATTTTCAATCATGGCAAAGGAAATTAAATTTGGTGCAGACGCAAGAACAGCCCTAGAAGCAGGTGTTAATCAATTAGCAAATACAGTAAAGGTAACATTAGGACCAAAAGGAAGAAATGTAGTCCTTGATAAATCATTTGGAGCACCACTTATTACAAATGATGGTGTTACCATTGCGAAAGAAATAGAATTAGAAGATGCCTTTGAAAATATGGGAGCACAGTTAGTAAAAGAGGTTGCTACTAAGACAAATGATGTGGCTGGAGACGGAACAACAACAGCTACTGTATTGGCACAGGCAATGATTAATGAAGGTATGAAGAATCTTGCAGCAGGAGCAAATCCAATTGTACTTCGTAAAGGTATGAAGAAGGCTACAGATTGTGCAGTAGAAGCAATCAAAGGAATGAGTGCAAAAGTAACAGGAAAAGAACAGATTGCGAAAGTAGCAGCAATTTCCGCAAGTAATGAAGAAGTAGGACAAATGGTTGCAGATGCAATGGAAAAAGTATCCAATGATGGAGTAATTACCATTGAAGAATCTAAGACTATGCTTACAGAATTAGATTTAGTGGAAGGTATGCAGTTTGACCGTGGATATATTTCCGCATATATGGCTACCGATATGGATAAAATGGAAGCTAATCTTGAGAATCCATATATCTTAATTACAGATAAAAAGATTTCAAATATTCAGGAAATTTTACCATTATTAGAGAGTATTGTACAATCTGGTGCGAAATTACTTATTATTGCAGAAGATGTAGAAGGAGAGGCATTATCTACTTTAGTAATCAACAAATTGCGTGGAACCTTCTCTGCAGTAGCTGTAAAAGCACCTGGATACGGTGACAGAAGAAAAGCTATGTTAGAGGATATTGCAATTTTAACAGGTGGTCAGGTAATTTCAGAAGAATTAGGATTAGATTTAAAAGAAACTACATTAGACCAGTTAGGACGTGCAAAATCTGTAAAAGTACAGAAAGAAAATACCATTATTGTAGATGGTGAAGGTGACAAAGAAGCAATTGATGCAAGAGTAGCACAGATTAGAAAACAGATTGAAGAAACTACTTCTGAATTCGATAAAGAAAAATTACAGGAAAGACTTGCTAAATTAGCTGGTGGAGTAGCTGTTATCCGTGTAGGTGCAGCAACTGAGACAGAAATGCAGGAAAGCAAACTTCGTATGGAAGATGCTCTTGCAGCAACAAAGGCAGCAGTTGAAGAAGGTATTATTGCAGGAGGCGGTTCTGCGTATATTCATGCCACAAAAGAGGTTTCCAAATTGGCTGCTACTTTAGAAGGCGATGAAAAGACAGGAGCAAATATCATCTTGAAAGCATTAGAGGCTCCATTATCTACAATTGTAGCAAATGCTGGATTAGAAGGTGCAGTTATTGTTAATCGAGTAAAAGAAGCTGAACCAGGTAATGGTTTTGATGCATATAAGGAAGAATATGTAAATATGGTAGAGGCAGGAATTCTTGATCCTGTGAAGGTAACAAGAAGTGCCTTACAGAATGCAACCAGTGTAGCATCTACCTTACTTACTACAGAATCTGTAGTAGCACAGATTAAAGAAGATATTCCAGCTATGCCTGCAGGAAATCCTGGAATGGGAATGATGTAGGAAGAAGTATTTTGAATAGTTACAAGAAATCATTATTTTAGATGAAAAACTCTATATAATAGAAGGAGGGGCTAAAGGCACCTCCTTCTATCTGTTATAGAAAAGAAAACGTGACAGTTCAGGTAGGTCTGCACACTCCGCTGTGCAGACCGTAAAAAAGACTAAAACAGGATTGGAATTGGGCAATTTACATGTGAAGCTTGCCCAATTCCGTAACAGGTCAGCTTCTGGC
>JAAVHR010000034.1 GCA_014799595.1 Clostridiales bacterium
GCATGAAATATAGACGTTTGGCTGGACTTTCATAGTAACTACTAATATATAGTAACCGTTCAGTTCATGGGCTTAACTGTTTGAGAATTTGGTAAGCTTCGCATTTAATCATCTGCCCTATATTGTGGTGTCTGTATGTAATCCATCAAATGAAAATTCTCTGATTTATGTGCCCGGAAAATTGTTCCAATCTTCTCTCCCTGCATAATCCGATGTACTACTCCTATATTTTCTCCGTTGGCTATCACCATATCACTTCCTGAATCTGTGGCAATTTTAGCTGCGGAAATTTTTGTTGCCATACCACCAGTTCCTACATCACTGGTTACCCCTTTGCCCATATCTTCTAATTTTTCGTCAATTACATCTACACATTCCACAAAGTCTGCATTTGGATTTACATTTGGATCATCTGTGTATAACCCATCAATGTCTGATAACAATATAAGCAAATCTGCCCCAATCAATGCTGCCACAATAGCTGACAAAGTATCATTGTCACCAAAATTTCCATACTCCATTTCGTCAGTAGATACTGTATCATTTTCATTTACAATAGGAATCACTCCCATTTTTAACAATTCACGAAATGTATTTTGGGCATTTTTCCGGCTAACATGATTTATCATAGTGTACTTTGTCATAAGAACCTGTGCCGTAACTTGATTATACTCACCAAATAATTTCTGGTATACCATCATCAGCCTTGCCTGTCCAATGGCTGCACAAGCTTGTTTTACTGACATTTCTTCCGTTCTTTCCTTGATACCCATCGCTTTTCTTCCTACAGCAATAGCTCCAGAGGACACTAAAACCACTTCTTTTCCTTGATTGCGAAGATCCGTAAGCAAACGTACTAACTTTTCTAATTTTACTAAGTTAAGAGCCCCTGTTTCTTCATGAGTAATTGTTGATGTACCAATTTTAATTACAATTCTCTTTTTATCCCTAATATATAATCTATCCATTTCTCTCCTTCTTTCTTGTGTTACTGTTTCATCATGTAAAATATATGGCAATTGTTCAGAACTATGAACAGTTATGTTTATTATACTTTTTTATAATAGCTTCATACACCCGCAGTCCATCCATAGCAGCAGATGTGATTCCTCCTGCATAACCTGCTCCTTCCCCACAAGGATACAGCCCTCTTATATTACCCTCAAACTCTTCATTACGAAGAATACGGATTGGAGATGCTGTTCTGGTTTCTACCCCAGATAAGATACTATCTTCTCTGTCATATCCTGGTATCTTTTTTCCAAAGTAAGGTATACAAAGCTGTAGCGTTTCACAAACAAAATCAGGAAGACAATCCCATAAATTTCCAAAACAATTTGCCCCTTTCTGGCATGGGGTAATTTCTCCATATTCTGTACTCTTATTTTTGTTCTGAAAGTCTTTCCATAGCTGGGTAGGTATCTTCCCATTTCCAATTTGATAGGAAAGTCTTTCCCATTTTCTCTGAAATTCCACTCCCGCAAGCACATCGTTGCTTCCAAAGTCCTCTGGAACTACATTTACCACTAATGCACTGTTAGCATTTTCCTCGTCTCTTTTATAATTACTCATCCCGTTTACTACTAATGCTTGTGGTTCTGAGGAAGCATTTACAACAAATCCTCCCGGACACATACAAAAAGAAAATGCACTCCTTCCATTTTCTGCTTGATAAGTCAGCTTATAATCTGCTGCCGGAAGAATCCCCTGCAATTCCCCATATTGTGCCGTATCAATCATATTCTGTCTATGCTCCATACGAACACCAATAGCAAAGGGTTTCTGTTCCATTGAAATACCTCTCTCATGCAACATAGAAAATGTTTCTCTGGCACTATGTCCAATTGCAAACACTACTATTTGGGTATCCATCCAGGTCTCATGATTTATCTCAACACCAGTAACCCTTTCCCCTTTATCTATTCTAAGATTAGTTATCTGACTTTCAAAACGAATTTCTCCACCTAGGCTTATAATTTCTTCCCGGATGGAACGGACAATATCGCACAACAAGTCTGTTCCAATATGTGGTTTTTGCATGTAAAGAATCTCTTTTGGTGCACCGTGTTCCACAAAAATTTCTAATACTTTATGGTTTCTTCCTGTATTATCCTTCACCATAGTATTTAACTTTCCATCAGAAAAAGTTCCTGCACCGCCTTCTCCAAACTGTACATTACTAAAAGGCTTTAATGCATTTCCTTTCCAAAAACTTTCTACATCTTTTCTTCGTTTTTCCACACACGATCCCTGCTCTATTACAATTGGGCAATATCCTGCTCTTGCAAGCATCAAGGCACAATACATTCCAGCCGGACCAAATCCCACAATCACAGGACGTTTATGTAAAGTTTCTTTGCCGGTTACCTGAGGATTATATACTATTTTTTTTGCCACTGTAATCTGATTTTGTTTGCCCTTCTCCAAGATTCTTTTCTCTCTCTTTTTATCAAGGGAAACTTCCACACAATAATTATAAAAAATCTCTTGTTTTTTTCTTGCATCTATGGAACGCTTCACTATATCATACTGGAAAATATCCTGTATTTTGCAATGGAGTAATTTACATATTTTCCCTTCTACCAAGGATGGCTCATAACTCCCATAACATGTTTCCCATCCTTTTTCTTTCACTTCTTCTTGATGCTGTACATAAAAATCACTAATATTTACTTTTAACTGTGTTATCCTTAACAATTTAATTACTCCTATCTGTCAATAAATAAATTCTAGTATCTATTTAATTTCAAAACAAACATGTATAATTCCCTTATTTTTTCTATATATTCACTCTTTTTAGGTAGAACCTTGCACTCTGCTACAAGGTTCGTAAAGCACCAAGTGCTGTTTTTGCACTTGTGTGCATCCTCATTTACGAAACACGCAGTAAATGCGTGTTTCTACCTGAATAATTACTATTTTTTCACAATATCCATAGCTGCAGTATATGCAGAACTCCAACACCATTGGAGATTATATCCTCCACAAATGCCATCAATATCCAAAATCTCTCCTGCAAAATACAATCCTGATACTAATTTAGATTCCATAGTATTTTCATGTACCTGTTCCGTCTCTATTCCTCCTGCTGTTACCTGTGCATTTTCATATCCATTAGTATCTAATACAGAAGTACACATATCTTTTATATTATCTGTCAAAAAGTTCAATTGCCTTTTGGATACTTCTTTGGAAGAAACATCACAATCTATCTTACTTTCTGTTAATAATACCCTAGAAAGCTTTTTGTTTAATAAACCTATCATTGCCTGCCAGGCTGTCTTTCCCTCTGTCTCCTTAAAACGGTTCCAAAGCAGCTTATACACTTCTTCTTTCTCTAAATCCGGTAAAAAGTCTATTTTTACAAAAACTTTCTTTCTTTCCTTAATGGCTCTTGAACCAAACCGGCTGATTTGAAATACCGGTATTCCTGAAATTCCATAATTGGTTAATTGTAATTCTCCCCGGTCTTTTGCTACACAATAATCTATGTTATCTATATACAAAGAAACAACAGCCTCTGTACGAACTCCTGCCAACTCTTTATAGAAATTTTCTTTACACTTGAATCCAATCAATGCCGGAACCGGCTTTATCACTGTATGTCCCAATTTCTTTGCAAGTTTATAACCACTTCCATCAGAACCAAGCTTTGCAGAAACTTGTCCACCTGCTGCAAGAATTACATTATCTCCTTGGTAAGTTCCTTGGTTTCCTTTTAGGATAAATCCTGTGTTCTTTGGTACAATTTCTGTAACCTCTTCTTTGCACACAATCTGCACCTGATAATAATTTAATGCCATCTCCATAACTTCCAACACAGATGCTGCCTGTTCGGAATTTGGATATATGTAACCATTTTTATTTTTGGGGTATATGCCCAACTCTTCAAAAAATGTAATGGTATCCTCTGCTCTAAAAATATTTAGTGCATAAGAGGCAAATTCCGGATGTTCCCCCCTGTAACATCCTTCGGGCATAGCTAAATTAGTATAATTACATTTTCCGTTTCCAGTAGCTAAAAGCTTTTTTCCAATGCGGTCTTTATGTTCTAAAATAAGAACCTTTTTTCCTGCCTTCGCACATATTATGGCTGCAAAAAGTCCCGATGCACCGCCTCCAATTATGATTACATCTTTTTTCTTAGCCATACTCTTCCACCTTCTATCTACACACGCAGAATATAATCTGCTTTTCGTGGTTTTGCTTTTGGCATATCACCTTTTATGTAGCCAAGAATACAATGTCCCACGCCTTTATACTTTGCATCCAGTCCCCATTTTTCCATAAGTTCCTTACCTTCCGGCATCTCAAAAACTTCTTTTGCCCTATGTATCCAGCAAGAACCTAAACCAACTGCATAAGCACCTAACATAAGATTGCCCATGACTAGAGAACCATCCTCCAAGTATGTGTGGCTCTCACTGTCTGCAAAGACGATTAATACGGTTGGTGCTCCATAAAACGGATCTATATCTGTTCCCATAACTTGTGCATTTAATCTGGACAGTAAATCTCTTGTTTCTTTATCCTGCACTACTACAATTTTTGCAGATTGTAATCCTCTGCCATTTGCCGCATAAATCCCAGCTTCCAATACTGTGTCCAGTTCTTCTTTCTTAATCTGATCAGGTAAATATGATTTAATGCTTCTTCTGTCTTTCATACTTTGTAAAGTCTCTAACTTCATTTGTAATCCTCCTTTTATCTATCTATTAGTAACTGTTCAGCCCATAGGTTAAACTGTTCCATCCATTACATAAAACAAATCATACACCAGTGTATTATATCATTCGCCTTCGGCAAAGGGCTTAGAACAATCAACTTTCATTTTTTGCTACGTAAACACGCAGTAAATGCGTATTTCTACCTGAATAATTACCACATTCCGTCAAATGAAATAATACACTCGTGTGCTGTCTGATTAACTGGAATAATCCTCCAGTATACTATAAAGTTCTGCATTATCCTTTACTTTTATTCCATTACTTAATTTCTTTTGTTCCTCCATACTAAGTCTTCTGGCATCAATTCCTGTATATTCAAACACTGTCTTCCAATCCGTATAATACACTACCACAATATTATTTTCTACGACAATATAATACATATAACTTGCTTTATTAGGATTGTAAGATTTTTCAAATATTATTTTATCTGTAGAAAAATAAGTAAGGGTATAGGATTCTAATCCCTTTTCCTCTTCCTCCTTAGGCAAATGTTCCATATAATCCTCTAAATAAAGCAAAATATCTGCTCTTTTTAATGCAACCATTTCTGAAGTTACATATCCTTCTTCTTCTGTCATGGTTCCGGTTTCCGTATTATATATTTGATAAATACAAGTAGCCCCCGGTTTTACGATTGCCTCTTCCTGATTGCCTGCTGGGAAAACCTGTTCATTTGCTTCCCTCTCCATTTGACTTTTTTCATAATGTTCCCATGCTTTGATATAACTAAAATAATAGGACAAAGAAAATACAATACACAAAGAACTGATTGCACATATTAGTCTGTATACACTCCGTTCCATAAAACATCCATCCTTTCACTTTTCAAACAAGAGAACACTTTCCCTCATATTCTCTATTATGTTTAGGATGTCCTTTTTTCCCAGAAATATACATTCTATTCTTTTGTGTAACTGTTCAGAACCATGAACAGTTACGTTTAAGCCCATAATAATTCGCCTTCGGCGAAGGGGCTTAAACACTGTAAAATTTAAATCTTCTTACGAAACACGCAGTAAATGCGTGTTT